>JAIETF010000026.1 GCA_019745415.1 Candidatus Obscuribacterales bacterium
GTGATTCCACCACAGATGTAATCTCCGTACCTTATAGAAAGCTGGGGCTTAGCGGGGGAGCTAAAGGTGCAACACGTGAAGGTTGCTGGAGTCGATGATTCAATATAGTCCAGATATCGGAGAATGCCCAGTAGGCGCCCTACGTAAGATCACCATGAATTGCATTAATTCAGACCTAGAATTGTCACAATCTTCTGATCCAAACACTTTCCAGTGAAAATCCCAGAGATTCGCAAGATATAAAGGCTATATTGGTAAAAGGAATTACCAAAAAATAGGCCAATATGATTTCTGGAGCAAATACCGGATTTAGTTTTCGTCTGCTTAAAAGCATGGCTTTTACCCTTTCAGCCGGCTGGAAGTCTTGCTTAATTTGGACAATCTTCTCAGGAATGTTCTCAAGCTGCACGCGGCTCAATCAGGGAGCTGTCGAGCTGATTGAAGTCTTGTTCAACTGCTTTATAGTTGCCTTGAGTCCTGCTCTCTTTTGCCTTTTCGAAGGTTGGCAACTAAGCCAGGACCTAATTGCAGCGCACAATAGCAGCCTCGGTCAGGTTTTCTATAAACACACTTTGGCGGCCGGTATACCGACGATTCTTTATATATTGAAAGTCGGCGAAGACCTTAAGAAAGAAGCATTGGAAAAAGCTGAGAGACGCCTAAAGCTTGACACTGACGAAGAGCTGGACTTCAAAACAGAAGCAAAGCCGTTCTGGCAACCATTTATGCAAGAACTGCTCCTTCTCTCGCTAATCTTCATAGCGCTTCTGCCCTTTCAAGCTAATCTACTATCGGCTCCGGCAAAACTGCTGGGCAACCTGCACTTGCTAAATCAACTTAGTCTCCAAAAAAGATCACCGGGGGACTACTGCGAGAATATAAATATCGCCGGCACCTACAGTTCGCTGGGCAAACATGAAGATGCCATGAAAAGTCTCGCCTCTATGTTGCCTTATGCAATGCACGATATGGATAGAGGTTTAGGCATTCGGCCCATCGAACGCATTTATAGCGCACTCTCTAAGATCGACCCCAAAAACGAACTGACTGCCGAGCAGTGGCAGAATCTGGTTCGTCCATTCCAAGACCAGTTCAACCATACGCTCACTAACAATAAGACAAACTTGCCTGGCAGAGTGGTCAGATTAACCGATTGCTTCGGTAATCCACCGGCAGACGCATCTATCCTGGCTCCAACATGTCTGGAAATTATGGCTGAAAGCCTAGCAGCAGCATACGCCAGGCACAATTGTATCAACGAGGTACTATGCATGTCCCAGCAAGAAGAAACAATCAGAGAGCACGCCAACACGCCCTTTATGCGCACAATAGAGTATATTCGCGAGGCAGATAGAAGCGATGACGCCTTAGTCGCCTTTAAAATCGCCCGCGCCGAGCTTGAAACACAAGGACAAGAAGGACCTAAAAATGTTCAGGCTAGAGAACTCGCCGAGCTTGTCTGCCATAGATTTATAGAGACCCTGAGCAACCGTATGGAGAACAAACCAAATTGGGATAAAGCTGCTGCTGAAGAAGCTGGAGCCGAAAACATAGAAGCGATCGAAGCAAAAATAGGCTTGCTGCAAGAAGCAGAAAAGAAAGCTATGGCAGACGGCGACCTGGTGGTAGCGCGCGACGCCAGAAGAGAACTGGCTCAGATTTATAGCAAAGAGCCGCATCAGAACTGGGAGCAAGCGCAATACTACCTAACCCTGGTATACGAGATGGAAAATGCAGTGCCGAGTACACCAGGACAACAGCTTGATGATTTGATGAGCGCCGTGAAAGCCTGCCGCAGAAATCTGGACATGCGGCAAGCGGCATCGTTTCAACAGGAAGTGCTGCGCACTAAAGAAAAAATCTACGGCATTGATGAAACATATCGAAGCAAAGCCAGAGACTATGCCTTACTGGGTCAATTATGGCAGGCGGCAAGACAGCCCTCAAAGGCTCTGGAAGCATTTCAAAAGGCCTGGGAAATAGATAAAGACGACAATTCCTTGCCGCTGCAAGCCAAAAACGTCTATTTATCTAACTTATTGCTATTGACCGATACTGCCGGTAGACCAGACCTGGTAGCACAGTACAAAGATCAGCTCGATAAGAACCTCGTCACTATCTTTAACGGTCACCCTCTAAAGCAAGCCAACCCTATACCCAAGCCGCACGTAGACCCAAGAGAAAACATTCTTGACCCTCTTTATTGGTTGCTTCTAGATCAAGACAAACAACTAGCCTTACTTGAATAACTCGGCTACAGCGAAGCAGTTACCCAGTGAGGCTGTTCTCAGGAGAGTCAACGGAATGCAGCTAAAAACGCCCGCAGAACTTCTGGCCCAGCTCATCGAAGCAGGTTTTGCCGAGCGAGCAAAGAGTTTCCTTGGTTGTACAGAGGGTTACATGCCTACTCTAGAACGTTACAAAAGATACTAGCTGAATGGGAGCGCATGCGGAAAGAGCAGCAGTTATCGAAAGCCCAGATTGAATCAATCCTCGACGCAGCCGAGGCTTGATAAAAAGAATCGAGCCCGATAGCCGAAGCTATCAGGCGCGAAACTCTACCTCCCCACGAAAATCATTCAATTTTGCTGCGCTTGTGCCTCAGCTCTTTGTGTCATTAATGTACGAAAGAATGCGTGAAAAACTCGTGATGACAATTCTAAAGAAAGAAATTTAGTGAAGAGATTTCAGCAGCCCTATAGCCGTAAAGCTCTAAAAAGAATCGTGCCCGATAGCTCTTTCGAACTACCGGACGCGAATCTCTACCTCCCCACGAAAAGGCTTCAATTTTGCTGCGTTTGCGCCTCAGCTCTTTGTGCTATTAATCTAAGGGCAAGCATGTGAAACCTCCGTGATAATTTCGACTGCTTTCTGAGCCGAATTCAAAAGAAAAAAAATCCCCGTTAAGGGGATTTCTCAAGATTATGCAGTATCTTAGACGCCTTTGAGCTTATCGATCAGCTCTTTGTCTTTCAGTCGCGCCAGAATTTTATTGAGCGATTCTTGCGAATCAAGCATACTGTGCCCGACCTTCAAACCAAATATAGAATCTTTCTTGCCGCCATGGTCATCTATATACTGATTTTTCAAGGCGCGGGTCAGTTGCTTATGCTGAGCGCGTGAAAAGTCGCCGCCCAAGGCTTGAAGAATACGGTCGGCGGCAGCAGCAGGACCCTCACCGGCTTTTATCGTCGAGGCTTCTTTCAAGCCCTTGCTGTTCCAGTTCTGCTCAGAAGGAGCCACCAAAGTTTCTGGGGCTTTATCCGAAGCTTTATCTGGCGCTTTATCCGAAGCTTTATCTGGGGCTTTGGCAACATTCTGATCTGCGGACTGTTTCTCAAGCTCAGCCAGGCGATCGCGTCGGTCAAAAATGCCGCGCCCAAAAGACTGCTTGCTGAAATTACCCTTTTCGTCTTTGTAAGGCTGCAATTCAGCGCTGTCATAGCCGCGGCGCAAAGTATCAACCGCCCGCACGAAATCTTTGGGATAACGACTTTCTTTGTCGCCGCCCTTGTAAGCCTTGGCGGCTGCCAAATACTTCTCCATATCAACTTTAGAAATGCCGCCCTGACCGTCTCTAGATTCCAGTCGAGCTAAATGCCTGGCCGAGCTATCTCTAAAGATTTCAGCCCCGATTCTCTCCATAGCCAGGTTCTCGTTTTTGAATGTCTTGATTGCTTGCTCAGAAGGCACTCGGGAACTTTCAATGGCGGCGACCTCAGCCCGAGCCGTCTCCAATCTCGGCGTTTCTTTCTCGCTATTAGGCTTGGCAAACCTCAAATTATCAGCTTCGCTCTGCAGCGCACCACTCTTGTTGGTGCCTTCAGCATTCGAACCGATGAGAACTTCCTGCGGACGCTTAGTTTGCGTCTCCACTACTTCGGCGCTTGCTTTAGTCATAGAAAACTCACGATACTCAAATGGGGGTTAGGTTAGCTGAGCTTAGCTCGCCCCCCGTAAAAGAAATGTAAACGCTCTTAAGTGCTTGGCTCTTTGGCAAAGACGAATAAGGCAAAAGCTGAACTGAAAAGCACAGCAAGCTCTAGATAAGGGGTGAGCATGCCAAAATTGTAAGCGGGCAAAGTTTCTGAAAAGACAGCCAAGACCCCTAACTGTTCTATGGCAAAAGCCAATCCTGTGCCTAAAATAAAAACCAGAGGCGCCATTGCCCGCCTGAGATATCCGTTCAATAAATAAGCAAGCAAGGCAAGCGCCGACCAAAGCAACAAGCCCAACCAAACATAAGGCATAAAGCTAAACCAAAAGAAACTGTTGAAACCGAAAAGAATTCGCAAAATCCAATAAACTGACTGCACTGCGTAGGCGGTGAGACTAATGTAGAAATAGAGCCTAAATAACATAATTTGCTCTAGTTCTCATTGCCATTAATCATCTGGTTTCCTTACTCAAGATCTCTTTGTACAAGTACTTGTCCCTTGTTCAAGCCATATTTAGTCTTCTTGCCGATGATTGACTTGAGGCTCTCCACTTCATCACCGATGGAGCGATTGGCAAATATATCTACTTCTTCAAAAACAACATCAGCCTTTTGCGCAGGCGAGACTATTGCCTCGGTTAACACCACTCCCGGTGGCACAGCCACTTTCAGCTTAACGACCCGCACCTGCTTGCTAATCTTTTCCATCTTTTGCGAATTGTACTCGCCTTGGGCGATTTCCTTACCAGCCAGAAAGCCAGAGCTGGCCATAAAGGGCAAAAGCAACATATAAAGCGCAAAGGGCTTATAAATCTTGGACCGCCCGCCGACGGCGCCAGCCTCTTGCTCTCCCGGCTTGATAGTTTCGTTGCTCAAGGGGTTACCTCCGCTTCAGGCAAAAGGTCGTGCTTTGAGACATACTCGCCGCGCCTTAGACTCCATTTGAGGCGCCCACCCATACAATCGGCAGCAAATCCAAAGGAATCACTATAGACCTTAGGCATCATCACTCTCACTTCTTCAACATTGTCAGAGTCGATCTTGCCACCAGCCGGAATATTCTTCACAACCTTGACCAGCTGAATCTGAATCGGCGCTTCGCCAATAAGAGGCTGTTTTCGGTAGTTCTCCCAGGTGCTGGACCAACCGACAAAATAAGCAATCGAAATAGTACCAATAAAGATGAGCAAGCTACCAAAGACAACCAACAAAGAAAGTCCTGACTTCTTCGAATTCTTTTCAGTTTCTTTGGCGTGCTCAGTGGTGTTCATATTTACTGCTCTCAACCGGACGAAAAGAGTCTTGACCTGCCTAATTTTAGCAAAGAGCTTTCAGCGCAGCCCCAAATATTTGTGAGTTTGCAATGTTAGTCGATAACCATATTTAAGAGCCGCATTCATACTGGCTTTTATATTGAGCACATTGCGCTCTTCGTCTTGTTCATCCAGAGGCATGACAAAGACGCTTTTACCAGGCAGAGGTCTGGCGATAGCGCCGGGGGCACCGCTCTGCCGGGTCGAGAAAGACGGCAAACCATCTCTTTCATCAGTTTCACCGTCTTTTATGAGGTACTTATAGGCATCGATATGTGCCGCCAGCTTCTCGTTCAAAAGCGGTGTCTTGGGACTGCAAACAACAAATAGATCGGAACACCAAGGCAAATCTTGATAGAGAGTGCCATTGGTCTCCAGTTGTACTGTAAAGTCACGCTCCAAAAGACCGCCCACCAGAGGCACTATGTTCTGACGAAAGGGTTCGCCGCCTGTGATCACCACCAGTCTAGCCTTAGACTGTAAAGCCTTCACTTTATCGAAAATCTCAGCTAGAGTCGGACGCCATGTGGACGATTCAAAATCAGTGTCGCAAAAATAACAGGCAAGATTGCAGCCCCCTAGCCTTATAAAGACCGATGGCTCTCCAGTGAAAGGCCCCTCGCCTTGCAAGGTGTAGAAGATCTCCTGCACCCAAAGACTGCTCCCGTCTCCGGCTTCCTGTGCCCTTACCGGATTGGTACCGAACATAAGCTCTACACCAACTCCACTTCGGCAAAGCAGTTCTCTGTCTCCCAAAGCACTACTTTGGTAAGGCGAACACCACTACCCTTAAGCAGACGAGGAGCCAGCTCCAGCAAAATATAGCGCGCCATATTCTCTGCTGTAGGATTATTCTCCATCACAAACAGCTTCTGCCCCGGTATCATATTTAGTGCTTGCTGCGCTTCCAAATCATTTCTTGAAACAATAAAACCATGATCCCAATTGGCTTCTATCCAAGGGGCGAAGAGAGACTTAAGCTGCCCAAAATCAACGACACGCCCAAGACTATCAAGCCCATTTCCATTGAGTTCGTTCTCAGAGCGCGCATACAGAAATACCACATAGTTATGACCATGCAGATTGGCGCACTTACTTTCATGACCATAGACTCTGTGACCGGCGCAAAACTGCAGCCGCCTTGAAGCGGTAACTGTAGAGAGAGCCAGGCGCTCTTCGCGCTCTTCGCTCTCATCCAACTGCATACGACTAACCAGTTCCATTTTCTTACACCTAACTTAACGCACTTGAACACTTACAGCTCTTGCCAAAAGAGGATCTTTCAGACCAGCCTCGGCAAAACCCTTGGCCCGCAAAACACAAGAATGACACTTACCGCAAGGCGGGTAGAGACCTTCATAGCAAGTGGTGGAATATGCCAAGGCATCAAGACAACCAGGCAAGCTTTGAGCAAGCTCCACCGTTTCTTTCTTGGTCATGTTCATCAACGGCGTGACGATTGCCAACTTGCGGTCGAGACCGCTGACCAGAGCCGCTTCAAGCTTGGTGATGAAGTCTTGCCTGCAGTCGGGATAGCCGCCGAAATCTTGCTGAGCCACACCAACCACGATACTATCGACATCGTGCACATAGGCACGATTGGCAGCGATAGTGAAGAAAAGAATATTGCGACCCGGTACAAAAGTAGAGGCCACACCCGATGGCAGGGCAGGCTCTTTAGAGTCAGCAACTTCGAAATGATCCACCGGCAAGCTGTGATCTGTAAGCGGGCTTAGCCCCTTGAAGATAGCGCCGAGATCGATGATCTCATGACTTATCCCAGCCATCGCCGCTATTTTACGAGCGCTGTCTATTTCGATTGCATGCCTCTGGTTATAGCAAAAGGTAACGGCATGAACCCTCTCATATTGGGACTTAGCCCAATAAAGACAGGTTGTGCTGTCTTGACCGCCCGAAAATACAACCAAAGCCGAAGCCATTAGTCCCTCACCAAATGCAAGAAAGATATTCTAGCAAAATGTCAAGGACGAGGCAGCAAACGTAACGTAAATAGGGATTGGCTGCACACAAGCCCCCTCTTGGCAAACCGAATACTCTAATTACAGCCTATTTGCGGGACTTCTCGTAGAAAGCCTTGGGCCAGAAAGGAATACCGCCTCTGGGCGTGAAACGCCCTTCCACAGTTAGTGAAAGGGGTTTAAGCTTGTCAATCAAATCATTGGCGATGCGATTGACACAGGCTTCATGAAATTCCGGCAACTGCCTGAAAGCCCCCAAATAGAGCTTGAGAGACTTACTTTCCACACAGAGCTTGTCGGGGCAATAATCAATAACAATATTGGCAAAATCAGGTTGTCCGGTAATAGGACAGACCGTGGTGAATTCAGGCGCCTCGATGTGTATGGTGCCGCAGACGTTGTTGCGATTGGCTTTCTTGTCATTAAACGGATTATCGAAAACTTCCAGAATCTCGGGATTTGGATTGTCATAGTTTTGCTTGACGGCAGCAGTTTCTTTGCCTAGCTCTTTGAACTGCTTCTTTTCTTTATGTCCGTTCTTCTCTTTGTTTTTGACTACTTGCTTATCATCCACATGGCTCTCAACCGCCTGACTTTCAGCCGCATGAATCTTCTTATTACTTGCTTTCTTAGCCATAAAAGGTCTCCCGCAAAGCGCGATCGCTAAGCCCTAAGTTTATCAGTTTCGCCCATAAATAAGGCCGTTCTCCATCGACTTGGCTGCTTTCAAGACGAAATCACCGCCGGAAGGCACAATATAAACGTAACCGGCAGCAGGGAAAGGCACATCATCACAGAGCTTAGCAAGTGTAGCCTGGGTGACGGCACCGCTCGAATCACCGCCAAAACCTTCTGGGTCGACCTTTAAGCGCACAACAAGCACAAACATGCGGTCTTCAGGAGCGACAGCCATCTGCTTTTCGATCAAATAAGCAGCCTTGATTACGGGTTGCACCGCCACCGCCGCTCGAATTTTTTCCACTTCTTCGGCTGTAGCCGAATGGGCTTTAAACTGATCAGCACCACTGACGATACTACGTTCAATTTGATACTTCTGATCTTCTTCTGCATACTGAGTATAGAGCTTCTCAAACTCTCGGAAATTAGCATGGTCATGCGCTTTGTCATAATGATTGAGCAAATGCGCGCAAGCTTCAGAGCGATAGGTTTTGCCATGTTTGGCTACCTTTCCAAACAGCTCAAGACCTCTTTCCTTATCTCGCATTTCGTAATAACTGTGCACCGCCAGCTGAAAGGCCACAATTGGATCTTCCGGATAGCGCTTGTACAGATCCTCATAAAGAGGCATTGCACCTGCTTCTCCCTTGAGCACATGCACATTGACGACCAGTTCCAGCTCTTCTTCCAAGCTCAGCTCTTGACCATCGCTCCGCTTCTTCTCCAACTCGGCATTGCGCGCCTCTCTTTTCTTGATATCCTCCGAACGCTCTTTCCAACTGGCTTCATTTACTTTCGCCCAATCCTGGCAGCAAAACTCCATAAGATGGTCATATTGAGCACCAAAGAAGTACTCCAGAGCAGTTTCCTGCACCGGTTCCATCAGAGAAAAGCGGTCAATCAATTTCTCTGCCTTCAGCCTGGGTAATAAGTGGTTGAGGGTACTGACCTTTTCGCAGCAGGCTATGCGCTCAGCGTGGGGAGGGTGACTATCATAAGGAGACGGCTTGGCGAGCAAATCAGCCTCGAGAGCGTCTATAGCGGCCAACTTATCGGTAATCGGCGCGGTCAAGCGCTTTTGGAGGCGGCGATAAAAGTCTAATGGCGGTGAACTATCATGGGGATACTCACGCAAAAGACAATTGATTTCATAGTTGGAGTAGCGGTCTCCTCTCGCAATGATTTGCAGGAAAGAACGAGCGTGGCACTCAGCACCAGCTAAGCGCACGGCCAATTCGTCGGCTTCACGTTCATGTTGCCTCATAATGATCCTCGTCAGGGCAAGGAAGTATGGACAAAACCAGGAATAGAACTTGAGATTTAGCCCCAAGAGAAGCGATTCACTGCGACTGAGAGCCTCCAAGATGGTCTGCCAGCGCCCGCTCATCTGGTAAATCCACTTCCTTTTGCGACTGTGTCCCTCTGCTAAATGGCCAAACTCGTGAGAAATAACCGACTTAAATTCATCGGGGCTTAGAATCATCATCAAGGGCAAACCGATCATCAGGTGATTCTCGTAAAAGCCAAATAGTCCAAAGCGTGGACGCTCCACCACAGCGGCGTTCACCTGATAGTTCAAAAAGATTCTGTCGACCTTGACACCGGCTCGCGCCGACAGCTCACGCACATTCTTAAATAGGTCTGGGTAATCAGTGGGCTTAAGCTCTTCTCCCTCAGTCTGGGGGAATGGCAAAAACAGAGCCTTGAGATAGCAACCGACAGCGGCCATCAAGCCCAATAACAATAGCAACAGAGGCTTTGCTGCATAAAAGCCGACGTGAAACTTGAATGCAAGAAACAGTAAAGTAAGGGCAAGCACGACCATCAAAATGGGCATGACAATCATGAACGAATAGCCGAGCAGCGCCCAGCTGAGAATCTTTACTTGATAAAGAGAGGGATTAGTCTTAGATAGCTCCTCGGCAGCGGCCATACGCTTGAGAAAAAGCTTATCGGCTTCCGACATGGCGGCTTCTGCCGGACTTGGTCCGGTAGCCTCAATCACCGTTGCCGCCGAGATGGCGGCCATCTCGCCGGTGGCGCGAAAACTTGGATTCTCCCTGCTGAAATTGCTCACTGTTTGCCTTACTTTTAAACCTGCTTTTTCTGGTCATACCACTTTGCAAAAGTCGGTAATCTTAATTTGGCCAGACGGGCGAAGCCGACTGACATCCCCCAATTCTTAATCGGGTCTTCAAGATCACAGAATTGTCACAGCCCGAAAGAAAATCTAAATGGGTACAATTATTCTCAGGCAAGCCAGATTTAATACCTCTGAAATCGCCCAACCTGGTGAAACTCTCACTGAACTGACAAAAGTTGAACAACCAAAAACCACAACTGCATTCTCTTTCCATAACCTACTGCGGCGGTTGTGGCTATGAACCGCGGGCGGAAGCTCTAGCCTTTGCGGTCGGGCGAGAATTCGGCGTGCGAGTTGATTTGCACAAAACAGTCGGTGGGCTTTTTGAAATTGATGCGGGCGAAGAACGCATTTTCTCTAAGATGATGCTTGGTCGCTTCCCCCACGATGGTGAAATAATCGACCTTTTGAAAGCAAGATATAGCAGCCACAATTCCCGGTCTGCCGACGATGTAATCAAAGAGCAGCTCAGTCGCATGAGCAAGAAAGAGCAAGCGAAAGGAGATGCAAGCCAATGCCGGCAGACTTCCTGAGCACCGCCGGGACAGTGCTGGTCGTCTCGGTGGTGACGCCGATGATAATGAAAGCGATTGCCCCGAAAGACATTAAAAGCATAGAAAAGGACGGCTATTTCAGCCTAAACTACAGCAAAGGCTATTATGCCGCCATGTATGTCACCATGATCTTCTTTGCCGGTTTGGCTGTCTTTGCTTATTTCAACCCGGGCAAAACAAAGCCAGAAACCATGGTCTGGCTGCTTACTGTCTTTGCCTTCTTTTCCGGTCTTGGTCTCTTCACACTGATAATTATGAAAAGAGGCATGGTTACCTACAACCAAGAAGAAGTTATTGGATCAGACAGTTTCGGCAAGCGCAATCGCATCAAATGGCAAAATCTAGACACTGTAGATTATATTGCCTGGGCACAAGGCTTTAAACTAAAGTCTAAAACCGGTGAAGTAATTTGGGTCTCACCTTCTATGCAAGGCTTTGCAGACTTTTATAATCTCTTGGTCGATAAGGCACAAGACAAAATACAAGGGAATGAATCAGAAAACTGATGGAAGCAAATAAGCAAAAGAAGTGGCTCTTTATTGACTGCGACAATACTCTTATGGGCACCGAGATTTTGACTGTTCCCTCTTTGGTTGCCCGCTTCAATGAACTATACGCGGCTCAAGCAGGAAGAGAGTTGACTGTAAGCGAGTTTCAGCAGCATTTTCATGGGCAGGGCAGGCAGACTCTTTGCCAAAATCTCGGGCGCCACTTCAATATACAGGTCGATTTCGAGACTCTCTACGACCAGCGCGAGTGGCGCATGATGCAGGCTTTGCAGGCAAACGGTGTAGAAATGGCGCCGCACTTGATTGAAACTCTTTCTATGCTGCAAAACGACGGCTTCAGCTTTTGCTTTGTCTCAAACAATCCCATACAAAGAGGGCTGGCGGCAATGCGCTATAGCCGCAATGGGCAAGGAGATAAATTGGCTCAGTTTTTCGGCACAAACTTTTTTGAAGCCACCGATATACAAAAGCCATCACCCGCAGTCTATTTGCGTGCCCTTGAGCAAACCGGTGCGCATAAAGAGAGAAGCTTTGCCGTGGAAGATAGCGCCACCGGAGTAAAAGCAGCAGTGGCAGCCGGACTGACCACGATTGCTTACTTAGGCTTTTGCCCACCGGACACCAAAGAGAGAGAGACTGAAAAACTGCTTAGTCTGGGAGCGAAATTTTGTGTTGATGATTGGTGCAAAATACCAAACTTGATCAAACAAGAAAAATGCGTCAATAGCTGATAGGCGCCTGTTAGTCTTTATCTGACAAAGATTTATCTCGCACCGACAGAAGCTGAGCAGCCACCGATACAGCGATGTCACCCGGGGAATTACCGCCGATATCTAGACCAACCGGACAAAAGAAATCACCACTGCGCTCTGTCAATTGCGCCGCTTGCAAATCTTTAACCAGCCGCGCGCGCTTAGCCTCACTGCCAATCACACCAAGGTAAGGCAAATTAGTCTGGAAGCGTTTCAAGATTTTGACCAGAACCGGACTATCGGTGCTATGTCCCATGGTCATCAGGACAACAAAATCGGTCTCTTTAAGATGCTCGACATAATCTGTATGAGTATTCACTGTCACTGCTTCGATATGACTGTGCACTGGCAACTTGGACAACCAGTCGCTGCGATTGTCCACCACAACAATACGGCAGGGCAGCACCGACAAGACTCGACTTAGAGCTTGAGCACAATGACCGGCGCCAAAAATAACCACACGCCAATCGCAGCCCAGTTGAAGCTCAAAGTATACCTGCACCGAACCACCACAGGTCATGCCGATATCACTATCCAGCCTCCACTTATGAAAACGTGTCGTCTCTGTTTTTTGCCCACTGAGCATGTCTTCGCATTCTAAGAGACAACGGGCTTCGAGCTTACCACCACCAACGGTGCCATCCACACGACCGGCTTTAGAAACAATCATGCCGGCACCAGCTTCACGCGGCACACTGCCGACAGTGTGCACAATTTTGACCAAAACAAAAGGTTCTTGCTTTTCTCTAAGCGCCAGAGCAGTGTTCAGTAAATCTTCAGTCAACTGTGCACCCGCTATCGTCTTGCTTCGCTTACCTTAGACTTGACCCGACTGGTCGAGCGCCCCCGCAACAAAACAGAGCCTCCTACGCCCCAGGCGCTATCGGCGTCGGGCAGGCCGCCTCCGGCGCCTTCTAGATAGTGAGTCAATCGCTGCAAAATCTCTTCGCCCGAAGCTGGTGCATTAAGCACCGGCACTGCCTTGCCCGAAACGAAAGAAAGCGCATGTTTGACCGCAGTCCACACCGATATGCCAAGCAGGAGGGGCGGCTCGCCCACAGCTTTAGAACCGCGCACATTCACCTTATTCTCGCGGTCTAAAAGATCTATTGTGAAATGCTCGGGCAGATCGAAGATGCCGGGAATTTTATAGGTAGTGGGCGAATGGCTAAGCAAAGCTCCTTTGGTCGAATAACGCAGTTCTTCCATGGTCAACCAACCCATACCCTGAAAAAAGGCGCCGGCAATCTGACCACGGTTCAGACCCTCGTTGATGGACTTGCCGATATCCATCAAAATATCAACCCTCTCGAGTTTGAGTGCACCGGTGAAACGGTCGATGGTTACTTCGCTGACAGCTGTGCCATTGGTGTAATAAAGAAAAGGTGTGCCTTTTCCTTTTGACCAATCAAATGAAATAGATGGTGTGGCATAGTGCCCACGCTCGCCGAGGCTGACTCGATTGCGATAACAATGCCCGACTAAGTCATCGAAAGAGAGCTTGAGATGCGGCTTTCTTTCATCAAAAACCATACCGTCTTGAAAACGAATGCGCTCAGGATACGCACCAATACCAACTTCCTGCGCAGCAAAATAATCAGCCGCTACTTGCTGCATGCGCGCCTTGATTGCTCGACAGGCCAGCTGAGCAGCCGAGCCGTTCAAATCTGTCGCTGAGGAAGCAGCAGTGGCAGAAGTATTGTTATTCTTTTCGGTAGATGTAGCCATGACAATGACGCGTTCATAGTCTATGGCGAATTCATCGGCGACGATGGCTTTGATATTGGTATTAACCCCTTGCCCCATCTCGGTGGCGCCGGTTGAAACCTGCACACTGCCGTCAAGATAGACATTAACTAAGGCATTGGCCTGATTGAGAAACTTATTGGTGAATGAAATACCAAACTTCACCGCCGTCAAAGACAAACCCTTCAAATGAGTCTTGCTGGTGCGATTGAACTCTTGCACGGCAGCCAGACGCTTTTCATAGTCGCTGCTTTGCGCCAAGCGATCAAACAGCTCAGGCAAACTGTTATTTTCAAGCAACTGCCCATAGTGAGTTGTGTTGCGATCATCGATACCATAACAATTGATGCGGCGGACTTTAAATGGATCTACTTTTAGATAGGCGGCAATTTCTTCCATTATGCATTCGATGGTAAGAACGCCCTGGGGTCCGCCAAAACCTCTAAAGGCTGTGTTGGGCGGAAAATTAGTTTTAGCGATGCGCCCTTTTACACTAACATTTGGCAGATAGTAGGCGTTATCGATATGGGTGAGGGCTCGCCCTAAAACGGCGGTGGAAAGATCGTTGTAAGCACCGCCATCGGCATAAAGGCTGGCTTCTAGGGCAAGAATGCGACCATCGCCGTCAAATGCTACTTTGTAGTCGTTTTGAAAGGGATGTCTTTTGCCGGTATACATCATGTCGTCGTCTTTGTTCATCACCAAGCGCGCCGGGCGACCAGTGCGCAAGGCCACAAGGGCAGCCATGACAGCCGGGTGAGTGGCCTGGCACTCTTTACCGCCAAAGCCGCCGCCCATACGCTTCACTATCACCACCACTTGGTTCATATTTAAGCCAAGCAGATGGGCGACAACATGTTGTACTTCGGTAGGAGCCTGGGTGGAAGAATGCACTACGAGCTGTTTATTCTCACCGGGATAGACCAAACATGACTGCGATTCCAGATAAAAGTGATCGGCGCCGCCCATGACCAAGCGCCCTTCAAGTATATGTTCGGCGTCAGCAAAAGCCTGCGCCGCATCGCCTCTTTCAATGACATACTGCCGATCTATAAACGCACCGGCAGCGATGGCATCGTCGACATTTAGAAGAGGTTGAAGTTCTTCTATATCTAACTTGATAAGCTTTTTGGCCTGCTTTATCGCTTCATAGGTTTCAGCAGCAATGACCACAATCGGTTGCCCAATAAATTCGGTTTGCTCTTCGGCCAACAAGACTTCGTCTTGCAATATTGGTCCAAACTTGTTGTGATGCAAATCGGCGGCAGTATAAAGCGCCACTACTCCTGGTACCTTTTTAGCCCGAGACAGGTCTAAAGACTTTATTTTGCCATGAGCTACAGGTGAGCCAAAATAATCGACCACAAGCTCGTTCTTCTGCCAGGGCATATCGTCGATATAAACAGAACGACCGCTCACATGAGACTGCGCCGAATCATGATTGAGTCCACCCTTATCTTTCTTATGCTCGCTCATTTCTTCACCAGACTTTCTTCTTCAATTTCATGATAAAGCTTGGAAAAAATATTCTCAGCCAGCTTAAGACGATATTCTCGAGAGCCTCGCACATCGGTGAGTGGCTCCAGAGAAGAAGAGGCCAGCTTGCCTGCTTGTTTAAATGTTTCCAGCTTGAAGGGCTTACCAGTAAGAAAGTTCTCTACTTCACCAAGCCGCATAACAGTGGCAGCCATACCGCCCATGACGATTCTAATATGCTTGATTAGCCCGCCATCCAGTTGCACAGCAAAAGCAGCGGTGAAGCTTGAGATATCTAGATGTTCTCGGCGAGAGACCTTGTAGAGTTTGACTATCTCGTGGGCGACAGGCATCGGAATATAGACAGCGCTGATAAACTCACCTGGTTTGAGAGCCAGCTTTTTATAGCCCAAATAGAATTCACTCATGGGCACAAGCCTCGCCCCTTGGGCAGAAGTGGCTTCAACTGTAGACTGCGCCAACATAAGGAAAGGAACACTATCGGCGATGGGCGAGCCATTGGCGATATTGCCGGCTAAGGTGCCGGCATGTCTAATTTGGGGCGAACCGAAAACCCAGAGTATTTTGTAAAACTCAGGGCAGGCTTCTTTCATATAGTCTTCTAACTGAGCCAAACTGACACTGGCGCCTACTTTTAAGACTCGCCCGTCCTTATCCTGCTCTTCAATTTGGTCAAGACCAAGACGGGCAGTACTGACCAATTTAGCCGGACGAAACTCTCGTTTATTCATATTGACTGAAACATCAGTACCACCTGACACCAACACCGCATCTGGGTTCTCAGCCAAATAGGCGCATAAGGAAGACACCGATGCGGGTATGAAAACTTGACGCCCTTCCCCTTCCAGATTGTCTTTCTCAACATGTACATCGTCAAGCAACAGGGGAGCTAGCTCATTCAAAATCGCTGGCTCATCATAAACTTGCGAAAGCGCCTGAAACTGGTCGTAACGCGCCGACAAAGCCGCTTTCACTATCGCCTCATAGCCGGTACAACGGCAGAGATTGCCTGTTAATGCCGACTTTAGGCTATCAGCCTGGTTGGAAGCATAGTCTTTGTAATAGTCGCAATAGGCTAAAGCCGACAAAGACATGACAAAGCCGGGCGTGCAAAAGCCACACTGAGAACCGTTCTCAACCACCATCGCCTCTTGGGCGGGGTTGAGGCGGCAGGCGGCGGCATCGTCCGATTGACAACCAGTTACACCCTCAACGGTCAAAATGTGGCAACCATCAATCTGATAGAGATACTGAATGCAGCCATTAACCGGCACATAGTTAAAACCGCGCCCCCCATTAGAACGCGGCCGCCCGACTAGAACAGTACAGGCTCCGCAATCGCCTTCGGCGCAGACCACTTTAGTGCCGCATAAAGACTGGCCATAGCGCAAATAGTCTGTAAGTGGCTGAAAGGCAGCCTGGTTGCCCACCTCGTGCTTCTTACCGTTAATATAAAAAACTAGATTAGCCCGGCTCATCGGTCAGCACTCCGCCTGAACAGCTCGCAAAATTAAATCTAAAGTCTGCCTATGATAGCGCAAAGGCTAAAAACATTGATAGCGCCCAAAAACGAAAAATGAGAAGGCTTTGTCAATGAATTAAACATGGGCGGAGCATACAGAATAAATATATCAGCCGGGTAGATAGATATTAGAAGGGTAGAAAAATTCGGTTTGGTTCTCCAAGCCTAGTTTAACTTTGCTCGTCTAGCTCTATATGGAGTTCAAAAATGGAATCCCAGGAAAGCAGCGGACAACGCTTACTAAACTTACCGGAAGCCGACTCGACGGTTTGTAGCGGTCATTTTAATAGTCAATTTCAGGAAAATAAAAGAACCCGCAACGCGGGCAATGAACTAAAGCGCGGCACCCTCGTGGGTGGCGCTTATCGCATTTTGAGCAAAGTAGGCAAGGGCGGCATGGGCTGCGTTTATCGTGCCCGCCACGAAGTTTTAGAAAAGGACTTCGCCCTCAAAGTATTAACCGAACAAGACGCTGACAATCAGAACTGGCTGCGCTTTCAAGCAGAAGCCAAAGTGATTGCCAAGCTCGACCACCCCAATATCGTCAAAGTCTATAACCTTGGACTGCACGAAGGAACTCTGCCTTTCTATGCCATGGACCTGCTGGAAGGTGAAGGACTAGACAGTGTTTTGGCCCGCCTTGGCCCCTTGCCTCTTTCAGACCTAATACCGATTTTTGAGCAGGTGGCTGATGGTCTTTTCTATGCTCACCGCCACGGAATCGTGCATAGAGACATAAAGCCGGCCAACATAATGCTTGTAGTTGATAATGACGACCGCCCCACCGTCAAACTGCTTGACTTCGGCATAGCCAAAAAGTCAGGCATCGAGACCCTGGCTAATCAGGGCTTAACCGCACCGGGCGAAATCTTCGGCAGCCCGCTTTACATGAGCCCGGAACAGTGCACCGGTCGTAAAGTTGATACCCGTTCAGATATTTATTCGCTGGGCTGCACTTTGTTTGAATGTCTAACCGGCAAACTGCCCTTTCAAGGTGAGAACGCCTTCGTCACTATCAGCATGCACCAGTCGCAAACTCCGCCGACACTCAAAGAGGCCAGCGGTAAAGACTTTCCAGACGGAATCGAACACATGGTGGCACGCTGCCTGAAGAAACGCCCCGACGACCGCTATCAAAGCATGCAAGACCTGGCGGTCGACTTGAAGAGAATCGAACAGGGTAAAGGTTTGCAGCCGATCTATTTAAACTCAATCGAAGACGGCAAACTGGAGACTCTAGGCAGCGGCAGGGTAACCATGAGGCAGACCCTCAAGATTACCTCGGTGGAGAATGAAGAAGAAGATATAAGCCAACCTGAACGAAAGAAAGCAGCTAAAGTCTTAATTTCAGCCGGTATAGTGACAGCACTAGCCTGCGCGATAAGTATTTCTTTGATGCTCTATCGCCCACTAAAGAACTTCCCCGCTAAAGGCGGAGCACTGACCGATGCTCCGAAAACAGCCCTTCAACCGAAAGATAAGGCAACGAAAAATAATCCTCCGAGAACTTCAGATTTGAAAGGAAATCGGCCCGAAGTCTCTGCGGAAAAGCCCAAAGAAATTGCGGCTTCAATCGTCACTGCCCCAGAAAGCAAAATAACAGAACCTGAAACCGAAGTTGAACTGAAAGATAGCGACGTCTATGACCCGGGTCTTACCTCAGAGTCGATAGAAAATATTCGATATATAAGCAAAAAATTTGGTCCCGTCCTCAGCGAGAACAAGAAAGAAAAGATCTTTACTTTTCTTCCCGGAGTGAAAATCGGCAAGTTGGTCTGTAGAACCAAGAATGCCAAAGGCGAAATCTTGTTCTCAAATCCAATACCGTGCAAAGACAGATTCCCAGTACCTGCCGATGTCGATCTATTATTTTACGCGCACGCCAACCTGTGCATAGACTCAAAGGCTATCACCGGCTTTGATCCAGATGCACTTTGGGGTGTTTCACTTATAGAGCTGAAGGGAAACGTAAACGAACTAATGCCCAATCTAGCAAAACTGACAGGGCTAAGATCTTTTGATGCTACAGATACCAGCCTCTCAGGTGAATCAATAAAATACCTAAACAAACTAACAAAATTGGAAGAGCTAGAAATCAAGAAAACCAAGATTACCCTTGACGAACTAGCCGGTCTCAAAATTTTGCAGAACCTGAAAGTACTAAATGCCAAAGACCTGACAGGATCTTATTCGCCGCTCCTGGAAAAGCTGCGAAACTCAAAAAACTTACGCAAACTGAAGCTACACGGCAAAGCCAGCGACAGAGATATAGATAATCTATCAACCATGCAAAATCTTGAAGAGCTGG
The DNA here is from genome assembly GCA_019745415.1 of Candidatus Obscuribacterales bacterium. Taxonomy (GTDB): domain Bacteria; phylum Cyanobacteriota; class Vampirovibrionia; order Obscuribacterales; family Obscuribacteraceae; genus Obscuribacter. The sequence continues at coordinate 18,939 of JAIETF010000026.1, forward strand.
AGCTGAATCGATCTGATCTGACCGACAATCAATTAGCCAAACTGAAGACTCTCAAAGGTCTCAAACGCCTAGTAATCCTTAGAGTAGCACTGACGCCTAAATCTATTGCAATCTTCCAGAAACATTTCAGCAAGCTGAAAGCTCTTTCAATTTGTCCAATTGATGAATCATGGACCACAACTGATTGGAACAAACTGAAATCAATCATCCCCAATACACGTTATACTCAAGTACTAGTTAAGGAAGACTGGAATGAACTTGGTTTTCCCAAAAGTCTAAGATAAGGGTCAAAGTGGAGCCGCCCCGTCAACCGAGAATAAATATTGACGATAGAAGGCGGCGCACGATCACTCGTGCTTGGGGCAACAACGCCAAGTCGCAGCGAAAGACGCAAGACCTTCCAGAAGGCACCATAATTGGTGGCGCCTTTCAAATTGCCAAACCAATCGGTCGGGGCGGCATGGGTACGGTCTATGAAGTCAACCATCTGGCTTTAGGCAGAAAATGCGCCCTCAAAATTTTATCGCCTGAACTGGTCAATGAAGTAAACTGGAAACGTTTTCAGAAAGAAGCCAAAGCCATTGCCGGACTATCGCATCCAAGCCTGGTGCATATTTATGATTTAGGCATACACAACAATAGGCTGCCCTTTTATGCCATGGATCTTTTGAAGGGCGAAGATCTAGAAACACGCATTCTCAAGAAAGGCCCACTCAATCTTATCGACACAGTTAAGCTGGTTCTCAAGCTTTTGGACGGTATCGCTTATGCACATAAACACGGCATCATTCATAGAGATCTGAAGCCGGCCAATATACTTTTGACCAATGAAGCAAACGGAGAGACCAGCGTAAAAATACTCGATTTCGGCATCGCCAAACTAGCCGGTCTAGACGATGAATCGGACGACCAGCACATGACCAGTACAGGCGAGATATTCGGCAGCCCCTTTTATATGAGCCCAGAACAATGCATGGGCGAGACCGTAGACACCAGATCTGATATCTATTCCATTGGCTGCACACTCTATGAAATGCTTACAGGACAAGTGCCACTAGACGGCGGCAGTCCTCTTGATACAGTTATGTTGCATCTAGAAGAACTGCCTAAATCACTCTCAGAAAAGAGCGGCAGAAACTTTCCCAAATCAATCGAGACAGTGGTTGCCAGGTCGATGGCGAAGTTGCCGCAAGATCGCTATCAAAGCGCTCAAGAAATGGCGGAAGATTTAAAGAGAATCTTGGCTGGCAAAGATCTCTCCCAAACCAGTTATGCCAGCGCCGCCAGGTCTAAAGAGCCCAACCGCCTTCCCAAAAATAAAAAGACCAAGAAAGACCAAGACGGACCTGACAAAACTGAAAGCTCCGGTCCCTGGATACTAGCCGCCACGGTCTTGATCTCAATGGTACTTATGACTGTCACTGCCCTTTCACTCTTACCTAAAGAGGGCAAAGACAGCAAAAGTGATGAAAACAACAGCAGCACCCCAAGCAATAATCAAAACACAAAGCGTCCAGAATCAAGCCGTGATCAGCTCAGCCCAAGCTTCCAGTCAAATCTGCTTATGCCTGATTCAACTGAACTCGCTGATTCTAATATTGACACTAGTTTTCCGACCACTCCTACCATTCCCACGGTCTCTTACAAAAACGAGAGCGAATCAAAAGAAAGTACTGAACTAGTCTTTGACTTTCCCGCCAAATTCTCAATCGGCACACTCAATTATGCTGTTCAGCCTAGTCTCTACAAGTTCCCACAAGAAGCCGCTCTCTATGACAAAGCCGTGCAGGAGTTATTAAGCATTCCCCTCACCGCCAGGGGTCGCATCAGTGTGGAAAAGGGCATCCCCCTAGCCTTCACCAGCAACTCTTTTGAGTCGAGTTTTGCTATGCTGACCGGCTTCCAGCCTAATGATCTCTTTCAGCTGACCCTAGCCAATGTCAATATAAGCAATGCTGATCTTAAGCCACTGACAAAACTAAAGGGCTTGCGCGGACTGGTACTAAGAAACGTTGTTCTCAACGATTCACAACTAGAGGCGCTAGACCAGCTAACTAATTTACGCTTATTGGCACTTGATGAAACTACAGTAGCAACACAATCGGTAGGCCAACTAAAGATATTAAACAATCTCAGCGAGCTAAAAGTCAGCACAGATGAAAACTTCCCCGAACTGTTAGTGAAACTGAAAGAAGCGAAAAATCTAACCAATCTCACCCTGACCGGCCCTATCACCGCCGAAGGTCTAGAGCTAGTAAAAGACTTAAACAAGCTCAGACGTTTACAACTAGATTCGGCTCTTTTGAAGAGCCAACATCTTGAAACACTGGGCTCCTTAAAGAATGTAGAAGAGCTTACTCTCTACAACTGCGCCAGTGACAACGCCAACCTCAAAGACTATGGTTATTTGAAAAATCTCAAAGAACTGATCATCGCCAGGCCGGTCGGTTTACACCGCTCCGGCTGTAGTTTCATCAAAAAGCAGTTGCCGTCAGTAAAAGTAATGCTGCAAGAGCGCAAGCCGGCTAGAGAGCACGAAGAAATACAACTCATCGAAATGAGATAGCAATTCTGAATGATTTTTTGCAAAAATCTCTGCAAAAAATTCGGCAAAGAATCTTGCAAGAACCAGCGCTCTCCGAGCCAATCTCGCTAGAGCCAACTTTGCCAAAGGTCAAATGGGCAAGCTCAGCCCGCCCACTTGACTTTTGGTGATTCTCACTTTCAGTCGATATAACTTTCAGTCAAATCGGCGCTCTACCTAGCTAGCTTTGCGCGCCAGAGCCGCCTGTGCTCTTGCACTGACATAAGGATTTTCATCTTTTGCCAGTATAGAAAGCACCAATTCTGGGAGATTGTTATTCTCAGCCATAGAAAAGCGCACATCCACATCAAAATCGCGGGCCAAAATTCTTAGCACCGATAGTGGTGTCGATCTATTTGCAGCCACGGCTTTCCGAACAGCTCTAGAATAATCTCCTGCGAGCCTTTCCAGCATCTCAGCAGTAGCCCGTTCACTCTCGGCGATACGTCTGCGCACCATATCTTCACCATCAATCACAAAGCCATTGAGGGTGCTTTCGGTAACGTCAGGGCGTCCGACTCTTATATACTCGCGAGGTACTTGTTTCATACCTACCTCCTTTAAAGACTGCGACAATTGCCGCCAATAAATTAACTGACAGTGGTGCCTGCGGCTTTGTTCCTGCCACGCTTTTCGTTCACAAAGAAAATTAACAATAAGCCGATCACAAAAAAGCTCAAGGTCGAAAGTATACCGGCGCGGTAATTTCCCTTTGTCAATGCGGTTAGCTGTCCATAGGTAATCGGCCCTACCACGGCGGCAAGCTTCACAGTCAAACCCCATAAACCAAAAAACTGAGCCGCTTTGGCGGCAGGCGACAAGAGCCCAACAAGAGCCCTAGAGGCGGCGCCTGTGGCACCCATCGCTGCACCCATCAAAGTTGATGCCAACCAAAAAACAGGCTTGTCATGAGCAAAATAAGCCATAGCGATAGAAACAGTCCAAAGAACAAGAGCAAGAGCCAATGTGCGCACTGACCCTATTTTGTCTTGCAAAAGCCCTAAACCAAAAGCACCAATTGCGGCGGCAACCTGCACAAGCATGACCATGGCAAGAGTTTCTTGTGTTGTAAACGACATAACCTGACCGGCATAAACAGCCGCTATCGCCACTACGGTGGTGGTGCCACAGCTAAAAAAGAAAAGAGCAATGAGAAAGACAAACAGGTCTCTAAAGCGCCTAGCACTAGATATGGTGCCAATTACAGAAAGAAAAGAGTCCCTGATATCAAACCAAAGCGACGCCGACTTGGCGGCAGCGCTGCTATTGCGTTCTTTCAAGAAAAGAAAGGTGGGCGAGGCAGCAAGGGCAAAGACCACAGCCACGCCGAACAAAATAATCGGCACATAGTCGCCGGCAGCCAAGCCTTGTTTTTGGGCGAACCAAACATAGAGCAAGCTGAAAGCAAGGACAACCAGTCCACCCACATAACCAAGGGTCCAGCCGAAGGCCGAGATTTTGCCCATCAACCTTTTCGGGGCAATTTCAGGCAAAAAGGCGGCAATCAAATATTCAGTCGAACCAAAGGCAAAAGCCGAAACTACCAAAAGAGCCATGGCTTGCCACACATCACCTTGTTGCATAAAGCCCAAACAGCCAGTGGCAACGACACAGACCGCGGTAGCAATGAAAAGCAGTTTCTTTTTAAGACCACCGGCATCGGCTAGGGCGCCTACGACAGGAGCCGTAAGCACCACCAAAAGATTAGCCAATCCCAGCGAATTGGTGAGGGCGACTGTGGCTTCGGCACTGCTCAACCCCCGACAAATGGTGCCCACAAAATATTGATTAAAGAGGGCGGTGGTGACAACAGTCGTATAGCTGGAATTGGCAAAGTCAAACATAGCCCATGAGATAATCTCTCGCCTAGGAGCCAGTTCTACAGAATCTTGTTCTACAGAATCTAGTTTGGCAGGGTCCAGTTCGTTGTCAGTCGACACCTTAGCGCCAGTCCTTATTTAAGCCAAAATCTAAGCCAAAATCTAAGCAAAAGACAATCTCATGCAAGCCGGGGTGCAACTAGAGTAACATTTATCTTGTTGGCAATAATGCTGTTATCCAAATAGAGTTAGACGAGGCTATTGATATCGATGCGCGCTTCAAGAAATTGCTTAAACCTTTCCCTGGCATTGTCTCTCGGACTTTGCTTGACCGTCCACCAAGGAGCTTTAGCCCAGGAAACCAAATTAGACCGCATGGATGCCACAGCCCAGGCCGCCTTCGACCAGGGTGACTACAAAAGAGCCAGCACCAGCTTCAATAAGCTCTTGACTGAGCTAAACAAAGATATCGACAGCCTCGACAAAGACGCCCAGACCGCCCGCAAACAGCAGGCAATGAAAACCATGCGCCGACTGGGGCAGTGCGCCTTGGCTCAGAAAGATTTCGTCAGTGCCACTGATTTTCTCAATAAAGCAAGAGAAGCCTCAGTGGAACTAGCTCAAGCCGACAGCGATTTAGATAAAGCCTTTGCCGAACTGAGCGCCAACTATAGAGAAATCGATCCCAGCACACTCGGTACCGAGGCTTCAGCTGCTCTCAAAGAAGTGGGAGCCAGCAAAATTGGTGTAGCCAAAACAGATGGCGGCGAGCACATTGAAGTCACCCTGAGCGAAAAGGTAGTTAAGCCAATAAATGCCCCAGGCGTTTCACACGTGGGCTTTGACAAGACCATTGCTTTCGACTTCAATGAAACACCAGATGGAACAGTGCAGATAAGCAATATCAGCGGCTTGAAAGCAAAAGTGAAAGTGTGGGTAGACATAATTGCCTCTAAACTTAGCCTAGATGCCGAACAAAAACCGGTAGCCCAAGTGACCGGTGCCAAAATGGGCATCAGCCAGTCGGTCTCAACCAAACTGCCCGATGAAATCTATCAGCCCATCATCTCTCTGATTGGCAAAGTGAAAAATGTATTCAGCGATAACGCCGGACCCGGCAGCACCTATGAAAATGTGGCCTCGGGCAACTCTCAGAATGGCGGCACCGCAGCATCGACAAATGCTCCCGGCACCAATAATGCGAGCATAGTTCCAGTGGTCAATTCCGGCAACCAACCGGCTGTCGACCCAAGCCTGCAGCCCGTGGTTAATCCCGCCGCCCAAAGCGATAGCATGCAGCAAGACGATAACGGCTCGGCAAACAGATAATGAAAAGCAAGACCCGCCATTTGCCTCTAGCCGTCCTGGCGGCGCTTTCGCTAAACCTAGCCAGCCTGCCCGCTTTGGCGCAGGTGACTAATCAGGTGCCGCCCGAACAAGAGAATCAGTCGGGACAGGGATTTTTCGACAATAGCGGCAATCTTTTTATGGAGGATGTTACTCCTGAAAAGAAAGCCAAACCGAAAACATTGCCGATAGATTTGAGTCGCGTTGGCGTATCCACCAACGAACATGGACGTATCATCCCACTAAAAGATGATACTCCCGGTGGGGTCAAGCCATTTACAAACAAACTAGAAACATCGTTTCAAGCGCTGCCTAATGCCTGGCAGATAAACCCGATCTTTCCAGTGGCACCAGGTTTTACCAGTCCGTACTCCTATGGCTATGGTATTCCATTTGGTGCACCACCTTTGGGCTACGCAGTTACACCATCTTATCGGGGGCTGGCAGAGCGGTTTGGCGGCAATGCCTACACCGGCTATAGTCCGTATGGTATAGGACCATACGGCACCGGCAATTTCATTCCTAACCCCATGTACTACGGCTACACGCCGGGCTATGGCACTTATTCTCCATACGGAATCATGCCATATGGCAATTACGCACCGTACGGAGCCTACACGCCATATGGCGCCTACTCACCATATGGAGCCATGGCACCCTATGGAGGCACCGCCTTAAACTTCCGCCTCGGCAATTTCGGCGGCAGCTTATTCAGTCCGGCTCAAGCACCGTATACACAGAGTATGTGGCGCTCTTTCAACCTCGCCTTCTAACGTTTTTGTCCAGCCGAAAAATCGAGAGCAAAAACTGCGAAACGTTTTCTCTCAAAGTCAAAGCCCAGACATGGCGCCCCTCCAAACGGCGCAATCGCCCATCGCTTATCTCTTGCGTAACTTTCGCGACCCGATGCGGTCTGACACCGAGTCTCTCTTGTTTTTCTCTATGCTGTCTGCTCTTGTCGACAAAATGCTCAAAACAGCGACTGTCTAAACGGTCGCCGCGCAAATATGCTCTGTAGCCCGCAGCGATGACCTTTTCTGAATAACCTTTGAAAAGATCTGCTGTGTTGCTCTTCGGTTTCTCCTCTTTATGGAAATGCGTACCCACATGAACCGATATTCTCGGTGCAGTTTTCATGATCGATAAATTCCCCGAAAATGCTGCCGCCAATATACTTATACCTGCCAATGAGGCGCCACCTCATTCGGTATCAGGGGACAAAACCAGCTGCGACTCACCTCCCGGTAGCAGCTGGTTGAAAATTAGCCATACTCTTTAGGTTAAGCCGGCTCTTACGGTGCCACGCCTCCTGCGGGTACCAAACTTACCGGAGAGAAACTCTCACTCTGGCTTGCGCCAGGTTTTCGCTAATGTGGTGATTACTCCTTGAATCATGTTTAAACGAAACAACGTGAAAATTTCTTGAGCATGCCTCCTTATTCTTTTGTTTGGGGGTTGCAGCGAACCATTACGCTAAAAGAGTTTCCTAAATCTCCTAAATCGTTTTGATTTTCTGAAGTGCTTCCTAATAGGTCTCCTAATTTCCCTACAAACGCCAGTTTGTGCGGTTCGCTTATGTATACTATTGTGATCAAAAACAGATTCTTGACAAGCTATTCAGTGGGGTAAGTACGACAAAAGAAAGTCTTACTCATAACCAGTCAGAACCTAGCCTGTAGACCGCTCGTCTCACTGCAGATTTCACTTGACATCACCCCGAAGCAGGCCCAATAATGGGGGGCTTCCTAAATTACGCCAGACCTTACCAATAGATGTCTTTAGATAAACAGCTACCCGTTGAAAATGCGGACGCTCTCAAAGGCGTTTCAGATTTTCGCGCTGGTTCGCTCAACCTCAACACAGAACTGAGCCAACCTCAGGACGTGTCTGCGGCCAATACATTCTTTAAGGGTGCTGGTGCAGGCGGCGGTGCCGACAAGTTCTTGCCCAGAATGGACCACTTCGACCTAGGCACGGTCAGCCCAGGCGCTGAATCACTCATGGGCGCCCCCGGTCTAACACCCGGCGCCGAGCAAATGTCACCGCTCATACAGATGATTCTCAAGATGCCCGGGCACATAAGCCTTTTGGGCAACTTCTTTGAAGCCCTCGGCGCTTTCTTTGCCCCGGTGCAGGAAGCCCTCACCAATGTTTTCGACCCATCTACCTTCTTCCCTGATGGTTTAGACGGCGCCCTAGGCGACGGACTGGCCGATGGCGGAGGCGACGGCGGATTTATAGATGGAGACGGGGGAAGCGATCTCAGCTTACTCGATGCCGACGGTGGAGACATTACCACCAACCTTTCTATGCTTCCCGAGAATGCCCCCATTTTTCAGCAGCTGGGTGCCGGTAAAGACTTCTTCGCAACTGCTCGCAGCCTCTCTGTCGGCAGCCCCCTCAGCGAAAGCTTCGCCAACGCACCACAGCTCAATGTAAACGGACCTTATGCACCAGGCAAGCCTCTTTTCGAGGGAAGCAATCTCAACTTTGCACCCGGTCAAGGCGCCCATGGCAACGCCTATACCGCCATGGGTCCGTCCGGCAACGATCCAAACAACTTCGGCTCTAGTTTTCAGAATAACTATTCTCAAACCAATCTGAATGGTCAAGGCTATCAACAACAAGGCTATCAACCGCAGGGCTATGGTCAGCAAGCGGAAACCATGCAACCGACTGAGAACTTGCCTCAACAAGCGCAACCCGAAGCTCAGGTCGGAGCCCAGCCCGAAGCTCAAGCCGAAACCACAAACTATACAGTGAAAAGCGGCGATAACCTCTGGGACATTGCCCGTGAAAAACTAGGCGATGGCACGCGCTGGACCGAAATCTATCAAATGAATCAGAGTGTGATAGGCGACAATCCGAGACTGATTATGCCGGGCGCCGAGTTGCAATTGCCGGGCGGCAGTGCAGAAAATATCGCATCGGCAACAAGCGAATACACTGTGAAGCCAGGCGACAATCTTTGGGATATCTCTAAAGAGCATCTGGGCGGCGGCCAGCACTGGCCAGACCTTTACCAAGCCAATCATGACGTGGTCGGAGCCAATCCAGATCTTATTCATCCTGGCGACAAACTGCAGATGCCCTCAGGCGAACATCTAGCCGAGAGCGGCAAGCATACAGCTTCTCTGGCGCAGCATACGCCGCATCACACCGCTCATGTCAATCACCCCACTCATTCGGGGCCCAATCACTCAGCGGCGCCCAACAATTCGCACACAAACACACATCACACTGCTAATAATGCTCATGCGGCACCAGCAGCAAAACATAGCAGCGATGCCCTGATTGGTGATACAAAAAACAACTCTTTCGGACAGCCCAAAATTTCAAACTATAGCCAAGCAGAGCATCTCACCGGCGACAGAGATAAACTTGAGAGCATGAGCTTAAGCGCTAATGCCAAGGCTCTAGACTCGGGCACCTAAGCCTAAATAAGTATATTTAGTGCTTACCTTTGCGCTTAACATCTAGGTCGGGGATGAGTTCGGCAAAACCAGTGTCGGCGCCGCCACTAACCAAGGTATCAGACGCTACCAAGCTATAACCCTTGGGCAAATCGAAGCGACTGCTCTCTATGATCTCGGGCTTGGCGGAGTAAGTAGCGAAATAGGCACCGTTAGAACGCAAACCAAACAAAGAGCGCGGAATATCGCCGGCTATAGCCAACTCTTTTACTTGCGGCACTTTCACAGTACGACAATGCACTCTCAGAGCCGAGGCAGATACAGGAATATCGGCAGCGGCCGACAAAACAGCAGCCCGGACAGACTCACCTTGCGTGGTATCACTTTTGGTATCAACCCTATATAACACCAATGGTAATTTGTTTCTTTTGTCGAAACTCTTAGCAAACTGGATCCATCTATGTTCCCGCATCCAAGAGGCAAAAATCATATCTTTACGCAAGCCGTCATACTGTTCAAGCTTCCATTTAAAGTATGTCTTAGCCTTTGGATTGTAAGCATAAACATCCCAGAGCGGCGCACGTGATACAACATAAAAATCAAAATCGCGAGCCCTGATACAAATTGCCCCTGAGCAAATATTGACTGTATAGTTACCGCCCGCATGCCCTTTTTGGTCAAGAGTCCAGACCTTAAGTCTATTGACGCCAGCCCTAGAACTGCCAGCGGTATCTTTGCAAAAAGCAGGAGAAACGAACAAAAGTCCGAACGAAAGTTCTAGCAAAAGAAGAGAGAGCGCTAAAATCGCTTTATTCAAACAAACCCCAAACTCAGTCTAAAATGAAATCTTCAGCCTTAAAACGACGGGTGGCAAGCCAATACTCAAAGGTGAACCCTGAATATAGTATATCGACAAATCCATCTTTTGACTGATACCAACTCTTGCAGCCACTCTCAAAAACAGTATTTTTCATTCGTCTGCGCATAGCACCATAATAATTCGACTGCGCAGTCTCTCTCACTCTCAAAGCTTTCCTTTCCTGCCCTGAAACCCTCTTTTTGTAATTCAATGCCTGCAAAACAAAGTCCAGCTGACATTCCATCATGAATATAATAGAATTATGACCAAGCCCGGTGCCGGGACCGACCATCATAAAGAAGTCGGGAAAATCTTTTTTGCAGATACCGAGATAATTAGCAGATGTTTGCGCGAAGGCGCTTCTTTGATCTATACCTGCCAAGCCTTTCACAGTAAGAGGTGCAAAATAGTCGGTGGCGGCAAAGCCGGTGGCGAAGACAATAACATCGACTTCCTTGATCGTACCATCTGAGAGGCGCACCTCATTATCAGTACAGCCTACCACCGCCTGCGGTATCAACTCTACATTACTGCGCCTCAGTGTTTCATACCAGTTGTCGGACAACAAAATGCGTTTACAACCTAATTTATAATTGGGTATCTGTGACTCTCTCAACTCTTTCGACAAACCGGCTCTATTGAGATGCCAGAGCGCCATCTGCCGAGCCAGAGACTGCGCCAAAGAGGAAAGAGGCCCAAGACCAAGAAAGCCCACCGCCCGCACTTCTTGTTGCCAATAAAGAAAATAACGGTGCAGGCGCATGAGCCAAGGAAAAGCTGCAAACAAGCTCTTCCAGAATGCGCCGTAGGTGTGACTCGAACGCGGCATAATCCAAGCAGGGGTGCGCTGCAATATAACAAGCTTCGCTACTTGCCCGGCAATGCCCGGACCGATCTGTATAGCACTGGCACCGGTTCCCACCAAAGCAACCTTCTTGCCCTTAAGTTCTAGCTCTTGGGGCCAAGCAGAAGAGTGAAAATAATGACCTTTGAAACTCTCAAGCCCAGGCAAAGCCGGTATGACCGGGCGATTGAGGGGACCGGTGGCACATATAACAATGTCGAATAGCTGGATTTCGGGGTTGCTAGGGGACTCAGGAGTGCCAGGGGACTGAGAAGTATCGGGGGTCGCTTCAGCTGGAATCCGCTCAATAGTCAATCGCCATTGCTTAGAGTCTTCTAGATATTGAGCAGAACGCACAAAGCAGTTAAACCGAATGCGCTCATTCAGCTGACTGTGAGCGACAAAACTTTCCAAATAGTCCTGTATCTCAGCCTGCGGCGCATAAGACTGAGACCAATCAGGTTTAAGAAAGAAGGAAAGCGAATAGAGATGCGAAGGCACATCACACTGGCAACCAGGATAAGTATTGTCTCGCCAAGTGCCGCCGGGCTTGCTTCCTCTCTCAAAGATGAAAAAATCGCTGAAGCCTGCCTGCCTGAGCCTGTATGCCGCGGCAAGACCGGCAAACCCAGCACCAATAATGGCAATTCTCATTTCTTTAGGCAGCTTTCGAAACAAACGAATGCAATAATATTACTGTCGAATAAAGCCTAAGCCATGAATAATCGTTTAAGAGACCAAATTTTCAATATCGAATCAAACAAACGCCCCGCAACGAAGAAGACAATCTTTGTTTTAAGCCTACTTGGGTTAATTCTTTCCTGCTCTTACATGGCGCAACCCGGCATAGCGGCCAAAGAGCCCGAGGCAAAGAAGAAGAGAAAAATTGAAAATCAATATGATTGGGGCAACGTGGCATGGAAGCCTCAGGCTAAGCGCCTAATCGATTTCCCTAAAGATAAATCTATTGGCGGTCTAGCCATTTTCAACAAGCCTTGCTTTAACCACGATGAAAAACTAGGTCGCTCAGTCAAGGCGCAAGGAACAGTTGAGATTGCACCTGGCGAATTTGTTTTCTATTTCCCCAACCATAATTTCTTTTTGAATCCGTCTTTAGTAAACAACCTTCCGGCCAATGCATTTGATGGAATTGTGATGCGATACGCATCGATGGCTGATGAAGACGAAGGCAGATCGGCCAAAGCCATGCCATATCTTGCTAGATTTACCAGTGTCGCAGTGATGGATTTAGAAAAGTCTGAGATGAGCGATACCGGCCTAAGAGCCCTGAAAAGTATGAAGAATCTTCAATACCTTGGACTCTTCGCCAATGAACTGGATGGCAGCTTTCTCAAAGACCTAACCGAGCTAAAAATGCTCAGAATCATTATTCTAAGCAACAACACACTTAAGGAAGAAAACCTCCAATACATACCACTGTACAAAGGGCTCAAAGTACTAAACCTGGCTCACACCCGAGTTTCCACCAAAGCGCTGAAATTCCTGGCGCAAGCACCTTCGCTAGAGATACTGAGCCTCTCGGGTAACGATGATGTGAAGGACGACCTCATTCCCTTAGTTTTGCCTCTCAAGAATCTTGGCTTGTTGGATATCAGAAGAGCCGGCGTCACCCAAGCAGGATTTGACAAAATAAGGAAAGCGCGCCCTGACCTGACAATCATGACCTATTTGAATAGAAAGCCTGGTAAACCTAACGAAGAGAAAGGCTCGAAAACAAAAGAGTACGAAACAATTTTCGGACCGCTTTCACGAGATAGGAAGCTGTAGGAGCTTGGGAAGTAAGGATGTCGTGCCGGGGCATTCATAGAATGAACATTGTCAACTAGAGTTGAAGGGTGTCTTCACCGGTCATTTCTGTAAACTCTAGACTTAAAGCCTATCTGCAAGATCCGTTCTAAACCTTATTTTCTAGCAAGCAGAATCACCAACTATCTGTACTGCACTGACTGGAGTACCTGCAGAAAGGCCAAAGACCAATACCTAAAATGTCTATTGCATGCTCGGCAATTAATTGACCTTAGGTTTGCCGTTAACGCAATAGACTACATCTATGAAAAGCGGCGAGAACTCTTACCCCCAATTGCCACTGCCTTTACCAGATGAATGTCTAGAGTCAAATCAACTTTATCTCCAATCATGGCACTTGGCCCAAAGTTAATACCAAAATCTCTGCGATTGAGTTGTGTTGTTGCCACAAGATGCATCGCACTTGCTTCAGCAACAGTCTTTTTGGCGACTAATACGACTTCTTTGGTGATACCGCGAAGTGTCAAACTGCCGTTAATGACGAAACTAGTGCCGTCTTTGCCGGTTACTTTACCTGACTTAAACGTAGCCACCGGATAGCTAGCAACATCAAAGAAATCCTTATTACGCAAATGCTCATCACGCTTGGGCTCTTTTGTGTCCACTGTATTAATATCGACAGATGCATTAATAGCAGCATTTTCCGTAGTTCTGCCATCATAAACAACATTACCAGTGACCTTGCTAAAGTTGCCTGTCACTTTGTTGATCACCATGTTTTTGATAGCAAAATCTATTTTGGATCGCTCACTATCTATAGACCACCGATCTCCGGCAAAAGCAGGAGCTGTCGACAAAAAGACCATGGACAATGAGAGCAACGCTTTTCCTATAAGGTCTGTAGTCCTTCTAGATTCAGCCATTGTTAATTTCATCAGACTCTCCTATTTAACTGCCGTGAGTGAGCCACGCTTTACGTACTCACGAATTTTTGTCAACGCATTCTCCTGTTCGCGTGCGACTATAGCGGCATCATGACCCTGCACTTTTACAAAGGAAATATCAGTAACGCCCAGGAAGCCAAAAACAGAACGCAAATAAGGCTCAAGAAAATCCATCTTAGACATTGGGGGCTGATCGTAATTGCCACCACTTGCAGTTATTACAAATGCTCGCTTATTCTTCAGCAAGCCCTCGAAGGCAGATCCATTCATCTTGAAAGTGACACCAGGTAACACAATCAAATCAATGAAAGCTTTAAACACAGCAGGCACGCTGAAGTTATACATAGGTACAGCCATGACATAAACATCAGAATCAGTGATGGCCTCGGTATAGCGCTCCACCTGTTTGTACGCTGCTTTTTGCTCCTCAGCACGAGCCTGCGGGTCCGCATAAATGGCACTGAGAAGCATTTCGTCTAGATAAGGTACTTTTTCCTTGGACAAATCAAGCTCTAAGACAGAATCTTTAGGATGAACGAGCTTCCACTCGCTAACAAACTCTTTTAGTAGCCTACTGGTAATAGAACCTTCCGAACGACTGCTAGAACTCAAACTTAAAAGCCTGGCCATAAAATCTCCCCGACAGCGGCATTTGCAAATGTCTGAAAACTCTCGAATACCGCTGCTCAACAAGTAACAACCAAACCATGATATAGTTCGTCTAGACGAACGGTCTATGCGCATCAGTACGAAAAACTTGTCCAATCGTTCAGAAAAACAAAAAGGTTTTGTATTAATGGATTCTCTATCGGATGCTCTCAACAACATCAGCTTTAAAGGTTCGCTCTACTGCCAGGCTGAATTCTCAGCGCCGTGGGGCTTGAAACTGGAAGGCTGTGCTGGGCACGCGGGCTTTCTTATGGTGTTGCGTGGCAGCTGCTTTATGACGGTGGAAGGTCAAGAACCAATCGTGATGGGTGGAGGAGATCTGGCAGTGGCAGCCACAAACAGCAGTTGCTTATTGCAAGACGACCTCGGCAGTCCCCTAATATCAATCTCCGAAGCAGCGAAAAGCAAGACCGAGCAATCAAGAGTATTGAAACTTGGCGGCAGCGGCAAAGCCACAACTCTCTTAATGGGTTGCTTCGAGCTAGAGGCTGGGTCTCGCAACCCTCTTGTCAAAAGCTTGCCGCCACTTATATACCTTCGAGCTGAAGAACTAGAGTCAGAACCATGGATTGAATCAACGATAAGATTTCTTGCTGCAGAAACAGCACAAGAACGGCCTGGCGGGGAAATCGTAGTCAGCCGCCTGACTGACTTACTTTTCATCCAGATCATCCGAGCTCATATGAAGAGAATGAAAGACTGCCCCAAAAGCACAGGCTGGCTCAAGGCTCTGTCCGATCCAGAGATTAGCAAAGCTCTTACTCTCATTCATGAAAAACCTGAAGCACCATGGACAGTGGCAGCTCTCGCTGATAGCGTTGGACTATCACGGACATCATTTGCGGTAAAATTTGCAAATCTAGCCGGCATACCCCCACTTGAATATGTGACATCATGGCGTATGCAGAAAGCCAAGACGATGCTCAAGAGAAGCACCATGAGCATTCAGGAAATCGCATTAGCCATGGGATACAGTTCCGAAGCAGCCTTTGCCAAAGCATTCAAAAGAGAAACGGGAGAGAGCCCTGGAGCGTATCGCAAAACCATTGTTCCAGAAGCGCTGACCCACTAACTGCAGACGACAGGTCAGCGACTATGAATACTGCCCCCCTAGAGAGCACGTTCTGAGCAACTACTGCATCGAGATTAGAGACAACCAAAATCTCGTCCCACTTATTCTAGGTCTCGTTGCTCACAACTGGTCACAGGCTTAGTAGACAACCAGAATTCAAGGCTAATGTCGCGAACTCATTCGCTATTGCAAGATTAACAAGAAAGTCTCAGGCTAACGTTGCGTACTAAATAACCGAAGCGCTTCTATAGCGGTGCTCGGTCTATCCCAACTTCTCCTTCAGCTCAAGAAAATGGGTGGGGTCACAAAATGCCCTCTCTAAGCACTCCTTCAGAGCCTTTCAAACTGCCAATCTAGAACACCAATCTTTAGCGAGACAATCTGCTCCTGCTGTGAAATCGGAACCGCGCAATAGCAAAGAATACTATAGAATGGGCTAAAGCCCCTTGGTGTGAAGCTATAGATTTGAAGAGTTTCTATCCTTCCGTTCCTTCATAGCTACCAAACCAGTAAGCCCGATGTCTTGGTTCTCTGGAGAATTCCTCATGTTACTGAACCACTTCTCTGCAATGGGATAGCAATCGAGAATCTCCTTCGCACACTCAAAGTATCTACGGTCCTCGTATGAGAACCAGTACTCCGGATAATCATTCTGAGCATTGGTATTCATAGGATTCAATCGCCCTCTGTATCCGAGGTCTAAATCCCAGACAACAACATTCTTCTCAGTAGTAGTTCGCATGTCCCCGTATCCAAACGACCATGGTTCAAACCTACCTGTATATCCGTATTCTAAAACAAGCTTAGGCTCGCCCCACTTGTTGAACTGAAAACAAAGGAGATCAATCCCTTTTTCGTGAACGCGCCTCAAGTGGGGCAAACTGCCTTTGAAGCCAAGACTTCTCAAATACGGCAGAACTTCCCGCCTTAGCTGCTCCCGCATTCTATCACTTTCAGGCATCGGCATCTCCACTCAACTCTGGCTTCCTAGTATTGCAGAATACCACTCTTGGCAGAGGTCAACTTCAATCAGAGGTCAATAGAAATCATAGGTATACGAGCGCGTTTAAGTTCATTGTAAGGTCAATACAACAAATCATCTTGACCAAAAACATGCCGCGCTGATTGCCAAATTTGCGCTCCAGATCTGAAAACTCTGAAAAGCCTTGGAAGACCGAAATGCGACCTTAGTCGCTGCTGCTACGCACTCTCAATCTAGAGCTTACAAAATCCTGACAGCAGGACCTCCTCGACGAAACAGTTTCAGAGTTCGATAAACGACTTCTCTACAAAAGTAGGGTCATGTCCAATTTGCCAGCTTCTAATGCGGAAATCGCACAATCAATACACTTTCTAATTTCACTGAGATAGGGTCGCGAAAACCTACTGTCAATATAAGAAATACCCAAATTGGCGACTGCTGTCAAACATATCTCGTTGAGAAGAAACATTGTTCTTCCAAGAAAATAGCCCACATGAGGACGGAAAAAAGTCAAACCCCCAACTTTTAACTGCTCCGGTACAGCGCATTCTTTGTAGTTCCAGTTTCTCATGGTGTAAAAATAGAATTCACTTGGTGGATCATTTATTCCAATACAAACTATAGATTGACTCTGCCTCAACTCGTGTATTAGATCGCTAATTATCGGAAACCAATCGGCTGCAATGATTCGGCTACAAAGATCTTCAGAAATCAGTTCACTGCTTCGAGCGGTATCATCAATGCACCATTTGCGTAACTCTCCAAAAGAGCCAGATGGGACAAGCTCGGGCTCAGAGCTAAGACCTTTTACAATATTGCATGTTGAGTCCAAGAGCGCACCAAACAGGATATGAAAGGTATAAACATCAGTTCGAAAAACTTCCAAGAGATCCTCTACTGAAAAGAATCTTCGGTCAGCCTTAGCTAACAAGTTGATTCGGTAGAAAAGATTCACGATTGCATCCAAGGCGCCATAAGAGGTCAACAACTGCGAAAAGAAGGCTCTCTGCGCTTCAGTAGTTGTGTCAGCGCCAGGGTATTGTTCAATCCAATCCAATGCTAAATCTGCGCAGCAATAGTAGTCCCTAAATATTGAACCATCTGCGCTTGCTGCTTTCTTCAAATCCTCTAGCGCTCTTATCTCAGATTCTGTCAATTCAACGCTCAATGATGGCACCCACATCCACAAAAGGCAAATGACTGGCAACTCCTTTGACCCAGCCAATTTTTTTGTACCACGTCAGGCAGACGATTCATGCACGCAAAGAATCTAGACAAACACAGATGACTTGGTCTTGGACAATGCTCCGTGCTGCCTGTTTTATTCACCGACCAGCCGCCCCAGGACACGTATCATCATCAAAAGCCCAATTGGAGGGTACTAGCCCCTAGCTGTGTCGAATAACTAAATATCAATCCTCTCGCAACCCCGAAAGACCGGCTCAAAACTCAGGAAATAGGGCAAGCAACAAAGATGTCTGCTATCTTGAGAAAAGATCAGAACTGAAAAGTCGATATGAAGCCTGACAACATCTTTAAAACTCAGCTAGAGAAACTGCGAGTGAGCCTGCTAATCACCTTGCTCAGCTTCCTACTTGTCGCTCCAAGCGCAGTCGCAGACGGACTTCCTTTCAAGGACCGGGGGAGGACGCTGGCATGCCCAAAGTCGAACCTGACTCTAGATAAGACACAGCTAGCGAATCTAAATATCTCCAGTCAATTGATGCTGAACGCTACTCAACAAAATAAAATAGAGCGAGAGACCGGCTATAAACCTCGCTCTTTATTTTGCATGACCTTGACACAAGCCAAAAACACCTGCACCTGCGAGCTTGTTGATACAGGCATTCTCACCAGCGCAAACAAGCTTGAAATACCGCACTTCCTTCTTAGAAACTCTCGTAAGTATAGTTTTCCGGAACTCAACGACCTAATCTATGGCTTCATAGATAAGTCTGGTGAATGGGCAATAAAACCCACTTTTCGTAATGCGAGTGATTTTCGCGACGGCCACGCCGCTGTAAACGCAAGCCGATTTGAGTGGTGGCACGACCCTGACTTTGTCGACAAGTCCGGCAAACTCGTGCTAGAAAGAAAGAGGAACCTACTTCAAAAGAAAGACGACACCGGCAACGGGCTTATCCTTGAACGGAATCTTGCCGGAAAATGCGGCTATACTGACACCTCCGGGAAGTCGGTAATACCTCATCGATATAGTTCTGCACTACCATTTAGCGAAGGCTTGGCGCCAGTCTCAATGGCGGAAAACCGCTGGGGCTTCATAGATACCAAAGGCAAGCTCGTTATAGCAGCCAAGTACCAAGAAGCCCACCAATTTAAGGATGGACTAGCACTAGTGAGAGGGATCTTCAAAGACGAAGAAGTCCGCTTCTTCATCAATAAAAGTGGTTCTAAAATAGGACCCTATTGCTCTGAAGCCCACGAATTTACTGACGGCATAGCTGTGGTTGAACTAGCCCGGACTCCTAAACGGCAAATGGCGATTATGAAGGCCGATGGAAAGGTCATCAGAGTAGAGGCTGATGAGCTAGGGCAACCGTCTGAAGAACTGATACCATATGTGGTTCAGAATCGCGCTGGCTTTATTGACTACCAAGGCAAAGTAAAAATCCCTGCCAGGTATCAAAGCGTCGGCAGCTTTTCAGAGGGGCTTGCCCCGTTTACAGAAAATGGCGCCCTAGGCTTTATCAACAAAAACGGTACCGTTGTAATCGCTCCCCGTTTCAAAATACAAGACTCCAGGGGTCCATTATTGAGTGAATACACAACACCTAGTTTTAAGAATGGATTAGCGCCCGTGAGTGCTGATAATCAAAAAATGGGTTTTATAAACCAACACGGTCAATTCGTCATCGCCCCCAAATTTGAAAAGCTTGCGCCATTCAGTGAAGGACTAGCCGCAGCCGCTGTGCTGCGAAAAAAATAAAATACTAAGGACCCAAAAACGGTGGTGCCATCAAAACCGACTTATCAAGTTTGATTGTTCGCAAAATGGCTTTAAGCGCCACTCTCACTCTGGTGAGCGGATGGGTTGGGAAAAGCTTGTCATAGCGCTCGTCTTCAGATTGATTTCGCAAGACCAAGTCATCACCTTTGATCTTCGGGTCATAAGGGTCGCGCTCCCAATTTTGCAAGACTCCACCCTCGCTGATTGTAACTTTGCCAGACGCAGTAAGATTGTGCAAAATTGCCGATTCGCGCATGCCAGTTATGCCGGTTTCCACCGACTGCACCCTGATGATATAGCTGCCCTGGGCAAGCGGTATGGTGATGGAACCGACATAAGCAGTGCCACTAGGCTGTTGCGGTACTTTCACAATTGTCTTGGCGCAGGGCACTTGCCCTATTTTGATTACATCGGCTTCTACCAGCCCGCCGCCGCCTTGTATGGCACAGCGTCTGAAATAGTCTCGAATTCCCTCTTTGTTGCTCAATGAGCAAGGAATATCGGGCGGCACCTCGATACAGCGTAAAGAGACCTCAAGAGCGCGACCGCTAGTCCAGCGTTTAGTGTTCGGCGCCGACTCAACCCCGGTCAAGCCGGTGGTATCGAAACGCACGGCATCAATTGAAAGCTGCGGCGGCACGACGGCATTGAGTTGTATCTCGGCCTCGGGCTTGGGCGGCTCAGCTTTGCTGCAGGCAGTCAAAAGAAAAATGGCTAGAAAACAAACGCAAAAGCCAGACAACTTAGAAGCATAAGAAAGCAGCCCATCAGTCGAAGTTTTCATGGCTAGCCTGCACTTCGATTAGACAGCTGTGAAATGTAGCGCCACCGCCCATGTCAGCAGCCTCGGCACTGGTCAAGACATTGCAGTTATTGCCGCCGGGCGAATACTTTCGCCACCAAAGACTAACGTGACAGGTGACACCAGTTTTGACGGCATCAGTTATCTTGAGCTTGAAAAATGTCTCACCTCGGTCGTTGAAAGCCCGCACCCAAGCCCCGTCTTGCAAGCCGCGACAGGCTGCATCAAAGCTATTCATCTCTAAAATAGGATACTTTTCGCGGCGACGCATAGTCGGCATATCGGCAAAACTGCTATTGAGGAAATGATGAGCAGCCGGGCTGACAAAACGCAGGGGATAACGTGCAGCCAGTGCTGGAGCCGCTTCTGGACTTTCAAGACTGGGGCTGTGAACAGGCAGAGGAGGCAAACCCGCTCTTAGTAGAGTCTCGCTATAAAGCTCTATTTTGCCGCTCGGGGTGGGATAATGACCATCGGCAAAAGGTACGTAAGGATAAGGCACATTAAGACGAACAAAGCCTTCTTCTTTCAGCCTTTCGTAACTAATGCCTTCTAGGTGTTCCGCCAACGGTCCTGTAGGCTGCAGAGCCTGCCTGACCATGTCTTCGGCGCTATCGTCAAAGCATGGGTCGGTATAGCCCATTGCTTTAGCCAGTGCGCGAAAAACTTCCACATTGGCAGTCGCCTCACCAAGAGGAGGCACAGCCGGCTGATTCAGCTGCAGATAGAGGTGCCCGTAGGAACCATAGAGATCAAAATCTTCAAAGACCGTCGGCGCCGGCAAAACTATATCGGCATAAAGGGCGGTATCGGTCATCACCTGTTCGTGCACAACAGTAAAGAGGTCATCACGCTTGAGACCCTCTATGACGCGCTTTTGATCTGGCACCACCGCCGCCGGATTACTGTTGTAGACAAAAAGAGCTTTGACTGGGTTTTCTTTATCATCCAGGGCTTCACCCAACTTGATCATATTGATTGTACGCGGCACCTTGTGGTGTCTCTTTAACAAGTCGCTGCGCTCTAGAGCAGCCTGGTTGAGAGGGAAAGTACCGCTGACGCTGAGCATGGCACCGCCGCCCACCTTGCCCCAGGTGCCGACCAGGGCGGGCAAGCAGCTGACGGCGCGCACCATCATGCCACCATTTGTATGACGGCTTAGACCATAGTTGAGCCTGATGCATGAGGGTTTTATCGTGCCGTACAACCTGGCAAAATCAACTATCTCATCAACGGTCAAACCAGTTTGAGCGGCCGCCCATTCAGGTGTGAAGCTTTCAACATGCTCTTTCAGCTGAGCGAAACCAACTGTATTTTTCTCGACAAAGTCTGAGTCATAAAGATTTTCTTTTATAAGTACATGCATCACCGCAAGAGCCAACGCTCCGTCGGTACCCGGCAAGGGCTGCAAAAATATATCGGCTTGTTCCGCCGTTTTGTTTTTATGGGGATCGATTACGACCAATTTTGCGCCGTTCTTTCTGGCTTGGTTCACAAAAGGCATTATATGTGTGTTTGAAGAAACCAGATTGGCCCCCCAGGCCACTATCAATCGGCTATGCGGCAGCCCCTCAGGGTCGGTGCCCATCTTTGCCCCCATAGTATAAAGATAGCCCTCGGTGGCAGCGGTGGCGCATATGGTGCGGTCGAGCAGACTGGCGCCAAGATAATGAAAGAACCGCCGGTCCATTGAGGCGAAAGCAAGCTTACCCATATTGCCGCCATAGCTAAAGGGCAAAATAGCCTCGGCGCCAAACTCTTGCACAATGTTCTTAAAGCGGGCAGCGATCGTTTCTATAGCTTCATCAAAGCTAATCTGCTCAAACTCGCCACTACCCTTGGCACCAACTCGGCGCAGCGGATGCAAGATTCTCTCGGGGCTATAGAGCCTTTCCAAATAATGATTAGTCTTGGTGCACAAAAAACCATTGGTGAAGGGCTGCTCTTCATCACCACCGACAGAGATGACTTTCCCATCTTCCACCTTGGCAATCATCGAACAGGTGTCGGGACAATCGTGAGGACAGATTACTCGTCTTACTTCGACCAATTTACTATTTGCCCTCCAGGCGCATTTTCAAAGCTTGCCCCAAAGAACCAGCACCACTGGCGATATCACCATTGCGCACCGAGGCATCGGCAAAAAAGAATGCCACTGCCGGATTGTCGGGAAATCGCTGCTTCAACGATCTCAGCTTTTGCAAAGCAGCAGCAGAATTACCGTCATATTCTTCGGCAAGATGAGTGCGGTAAGCCTGAGCCCAGGCATTGTTCGGGTCTCTCTTAATGACTTCGTCAAGCTCGAAGAGACTTTTTTGATAGTAAGACTTGATATTGGGAATCAGCCAGGCAGGCGCCCCCTGCAAAGCACTGGGTATCTTGGGCAAAAGATCCGGCGGCGGCTTCTCGCCCACCAAAACCGAGCCCACTATTGCCGCACCGGCTAAGAGCCCATCTAAGCCTTTCTTCTTTTTTCGCGCTTGCACAGGCATCGGATTGGCAGCGGCTTCTTCCTTGCGCACACGCTCGCACAACAAATAAGCCTGCATATAATAGGCCCAAGAGAGACTGTAGCGCACACAGATATTTTCAGGCTCGTGTGCCAGCGATAACTCATACTCTTTTACTGCCCGGTTGAAATAATCAGGGTCTCCCGTTTCTCGGGCGAGACGCCTGGCACGACGGGCTTCCTGCAATGCTTCTTCCACCTTGGTAGAGCGGGTGAGAGCGACGGCATGAATAAATGCCGCCTCAGGGCTAGTCGGGTTGTCGGCAGCTTGCTTAGCCGCCAGACCGAGGTCGCAGGTCAAGCTCAAAACTTCGGTGCCGGCAGTTCCTGTCAAAATCACCCCCGGACGCCATATCTGCTTGCCGGCACTATCATCTTTGCTCTCTGACTTAACTGGGCTTTCTAATTTATCAATGGCATCACTGCCAAGGGTAGCCGGCTTTAACATAGTCGAAGCAGCGGGGATGTTATTCACCGGAGCACTATTTGCTGGAGGCTCACCAGCCGTTGCACTACCGGCAGTATCAGAACTTGAACTTGAGCCAGCAGACGGACGCTTCAATCTAAAGCGAGTTTTAGAAACACCCTCTGTATTATTGACGTTTTCTTCAATTTGACCGCTTTGCACTGCCTGTGCTTCTTGAGCCTGTAAGCAAGACCAATAGCTGCCTCCCAACAATAAACAAACTGTTGAAAGGGCGACGAATACTCTTCTCGGTTTGGCTAAGCTCAAATGGTGCGAACCCAGTATGCAAGATAAATTAATCACTTAAGAGGAGCTTACCATGAAACCCCTGAACAAACTTATTCCCAGCCTCGCCGCACTTCTAATGCTTGCCCCCGGCGCTTTTGCCGCCGAAGACAGTAATGAAGGAGAAAAAGTTTTGCAAGAAACTGCCATGCTGCCTGTCAAGGTATTGGCAGTCAGCACCGCCCTGGTTGTCGGCCCGGCAATCTCGACCGTAAGAAAAGAAGGCGAAATAATGGGCAAGTACAGCAAAGCCCTGGCGCAAGAGACAATTAGAAATGATGGACCAACCCCCTTGATGCTGGCCAGTATTCCAGGACAAACTTTGAATGTATTAGGCGGACTTGGCACAGGCCTTGTCACTGGGGTGGAAAAAGCGCTAGGCGGCTTTCAGCACCCGTTTAGCGAAGACTCTTTCAGTCTTGCTGAAAATCAGTAAAGACAGGGTACACGAAAGAAATAATCCAACGTGAACTATAGTTTCAAGCTCGGCTATTTGCGGGGCTTGAAGCTGTAGTCTATAAGTTCAGTGATCGATGTTACATCACCGTTCATTACCTTCGACTTAACCAAACCCACACCGGCAGCGTACCAATAGAATTTCTGCAAACGCGACTTGTCTTGCTTGACATTGCTTACTATTCTAGCGGCATTAAACTTGCCCACTTCAAGATCGAGATCTTCAAAAGCCTCGACCTGACTATTGTCGACTACTTTGACGCCAAGCATGCCTTTACCTTGCCATTGCCAATTACCACCCACTTTCAGAGGCTCGACCATAAGCAGATAGGGCGGCTCAAAGACCACTCTAGCATTGGGATTGTCGCCAAAATGCTGACGTAAACGCAAGACCTGGTCGCCGCGTCTGACGTACCAGTCTTTTATGGTCTGCTGGGCGATAGTGTCAATTTCATAAACATCTTCATTGTTTTCTTTCTGCACATCTACAACCCGCAAAGTAAAGTCATAGACACTGTCTCCGCGGGTAATTCGGTACTTCCACCAAGTGCCCTTCTGCATGGGGAAATAGGACCCTGCAGCCTTCTTGATTGGTTCTTTCGCTTTGACGGCTGCGCCAACCGGCTCTTTGGCTTGAACAGTGCCAGCAATAAACATAGAAGAGGTGAAGGCAAGAGAAAGACTCTGAAGACTAGTC
Organism: Candidatus Obscuribacterales bacterium; assembly: GCA_019745415.1. Lineage (GTDB taxonomy): Bacteria > Cyanobacteriota > Vampirovibrionia > Obscuribacterales > Obscuribacteraceae > Obscuribacter. Next base: position 43,423 of record JAIETF010000026.1, read on the forward strand.
AGTAATAACCTAGGAAATGAGAGCTTTCTAGAACTGGTTTCCGCGTTATTCATTAATAAGACCTATTTCTGTCCAACATATTTTACTTCTACCCGGCACGAAGGCACAATTTACATTCTTTACTCGCCCTTTATTGGCTGTAAAGTTGCCAGAGATGAGGTTCGCCCAATTCAAAGGGACTTTCGATTGATAATTTCAAGAGAAAATTTCACGGTCAAGCGTTACCACCTTTCCGCTATCGGGCTTACATAGTCTACAGCGTCTTTTTCCCTCCACCAATCAGATACTTCAGATGAATCGTCTTCGCAGATTCATCCGTCATTTCGCAAAGTCACTCTGACTCCAGACAAAGGGGCGCTCTTATGACGACCTCCGGGTTCCCTTCTTGGAACTACCGGTTTGCGAGGAATACTATTATGTCAAAATTTTCCAACAGCCGGCTTATGCCGGTTGCCGGCGCCGTCCGTGCATTCTGGTCTGGACTCTGCGCAGCCGCTCTCGGTCTCACGATAGCCAGCACCGCCGCCACCGCCGGTAATGGCGGCATGGGACTGCAAGGCGTCAACATATCTGGTGGTGAATTCAACACCCAGACAGTGCCAGGCATCTACAACACCAATTATGTCTATCCCTCTGTATCAGAACTCTCTTACTTCAGATCGAAAGGTCTGACAGTCGTGCGTGTGCCATTCTCGTGGGAGCGCATGCAGCCGACGGCAAACGGACCATTAAGCGCCGGCGAACTGGCTTTGCTGGACCCAGTGGTTAACAATGCCACTTCGCGTGGACTGTATGTGATCTTGGACCCTCACAATTACGGAGCCTATTACAACAAAACCGTAGGCGTACCAGGCGGTCATCCAAACTCAATGTTCGCCGACTTTTGGGCCAAGCTGGCAATACATTACAAAAATAATCCAAAGGTTGTTTTTGGCTTAATGAATGAACCAGTAGGCAGTTCAATGACAGCAGCCACCTGGCGCGCCACAGCCCAGGCAGCCATAGACGGCATTCGCGCGCAAGGCGCCACCAACTTGATCTTGGTGCCGGCAACATATTGGATGCACCCGGTCAACTATCTGCAGCTCAATGCCGCCGAGATGATCAAGATCACCGACCCTATCAATAATTTCTCTTTCGACGTTCACCAATATTTAGACCATGACGGCTCCGGCAAACACACTGACTATCTTTCACCCACAGATGCGGTAGCCACTCTTTCCAGCTTCACCAATTGGCTTGAGGCAAACGGCAAAACCGCCTTCCTCTCAGAAATTGGTGTAACAAAAGATCCAGGCGCCTGCGCCTCACTTTCGGCGATGTTACAGTACATGCACGCACACAAGAATGCCTGGACAGGTTATGCCTACTGGACAGCCGGAGCTTGGTATCCATCTAATTACATCTTCCTCATCAATCCCGTGAACGGACAGGACACCCCTCAGATGCAAGTTTTGGTGGCAAACCTGGGAAGCACCACACCGCCTACCAATCCTAATCCAAGCCCGAATCCTAATCCGAACCCGAATCCCAATCCAAACCCGAATCCGAATCCCAATCCGAACCCGAATCCCAATCCGAACCCGAATCCCAATCCAAACCCTAATCCCAACCCGAACCCTAATCCCAATCCCAATCCGAATCCCAATCCGAACCCCAATCCGAATCCCAATCCAAACCCGAACCCCAATCCAGGTCAGAGCGCTCAAGATCTCGCAAACCAGCAAGCCGTGCAAAAAATGAGAGAAGCGGTTGAAGCGCAGAGAAGAGCGATTGAACAAGACAGATTGCGCATCGAGCAACAGCGCCAGCAGATAAGACAACAGGCTCAGCAGAACACCGGCGCCAATGCCCCAGATGTGCAACGCAATCTTGAAATAGTGAGACAACAAAGGTTGGAAGTTGAGCGGCAGCGTGAATTGATCAGACAGCAAAGAGAAGCCATAGCCAGATCACGCCAGCAGAAATAACCTAGGGTGGAACCATGAATAGACGACACCGTGCCCCCAGGGGCAGTATCATGCTGCTCACCGTAGCAGTGATCTGTTTCATAATCTTGCCGACCCTCATCACTGTGAGTCAGTTGGCCCTGTATTACATCGACAGATCTCGCGCCCAAACCAGTGTTGAAGCCGCCTGCCTTGTGGCAGCCAATAATCTCTCCCGAGTAATTGTGGACGATCCGCATTTCGGATACGTATCGCTCAGCAATTATCCGCCGATTGGCAAAGCTACATGCGCAGACGACGGCGAACCGCTGCCGGTGACTGGCGTCAATACCCTGGTGGGCACTGTGCGTCAAAACACAATTATTGCCGACGAACTCGGCAGTACTTACATCAACCGCTATGTAAGCCAAGACAGAGACAAGCTCGACGATACGATAAAGCTACTAAACAAGGCTCTGGCAGCCTCTCTGAGACCAGCTGAACGCGGCTCAACAATGGAGGATCTACACGGCAACAAAATTGAATCTGTAAAACAAGTAAAAGAAATGATCGAGGCGGTGCTGCCGCCTGGTCTTACCCTCAAGTCGGTTGAAATGGAAACTGGTTGGCTGGAAGGGGCGGTGGATAGCTGCCAGAGCCTGCCTTCACCGCGCCATCTAGCTAGAATCCATCCCGAACAAATACATAACGACAAATATCGACCCTTTATAAACATCCCTGCAGCGGGCAGATCTTTCACCTTTGCTGCAGTCTCAAGCAACTCTTGCCAGGTCGATCCTAAAAACTTCAGACCAGCCGACAAAGAACATATCTGCTCAATAGTGCGCCTTAAATGCGTCATTGCCTTAAACAACATGGCAAGCTCGGTGATAACTTCCTTCCTCGGTGAAAGTCCCCTTATCGAATGTGTTGCCTGTGCGCAACCATTTTGTCTACCCGAGACCGGACCAAAAGGCGCCATGACCTTGCGCTTCACTTCCGGACCAGTACCCGGGCTTTCTTCTTGGCGTGAGTTTCTCACACCGGGTAATTTCCAAAACAGCGAGATTATCAGGTATAACGTCGAAGGCGGCGACTATCCTAGCGACAGTGAGGCGCGCATGGTAGAGCAAGCTAAAGACGCCACCATATCAACAGAGCAGATCTTTGCCGAAAATCTCTATTACTGGCTGCGAAACGGTCACACCAAGCCAAAAATAGACGCTGTTCTGGAAATGGTCAATGAGCAGTTCAAAGTCAATGCCAACGAAATATTCACCTACGAATTCGCCCGAGACGGTTCAATCTCGCGCCGCATTCTAGATAAAGATCCCTTTCCTAAAGGGGTTACATCTCATGCCCAAGCTCAGTGTATGGTATCGACCCAGGTGCATACCGGTGTTACTCCGGTAATCATCTTTAGAAACGATGTCGCCAACCTAGGCTTGAAAGACGGCGGCAAACACGCCGGTCAGCCCTTAGCAGGCTATCCACTCAACTGGGCAGAGATATCAGAGTATGGCGGCGACGAGCAAGTCGCCAAAGAACTGGGCAAAGGACGCTTAGGCACAAATCTCACCCTCTTTGATCCCTATAGCGATAGCGATGCAGGCGAAACCGAAAAAGGCTATGGACTATTTCGTTCAATGGACGGCAAAGAAATCGACCTGCAACCGCGCAAAAGTTTCTATAGCGGCGGGTTGGCTCTCGATATCGAAATTGGTGGATTCAGACCCTCAACCGCCCAAATGGATGTGGATAAAATGAAGATGATCACGGGCAATCGAGAAATCTAGAGACCACCACCAAGACCGCCGCAATTATTGACTACCAAGAGCCCCAAGAAATGCACCAATATCGGTATCACTGCCAGAACAAGAAGCTCTACTAGTGCGCGCTTGACCGAGATATGTTTTGCTTTAGGAAAGAAGAAACAAATCAGAAAGGAGACTAGAGTCAACTTTGCAGCAAGTTCTCTGGCAATATCATAGTCAAGCGAATACCACGGTCTAAGATTGGAATGATAACCATAGCGGGGATCGATGTGTAAGCCCTGGGTGTTGATATCATTACTGACGGCAAACTGAGTCAAGCCCCAGACTATGCCGGTCAGTAAGGTGAGACAGCCTACGGCCAGCCTTGCACGATGACGCCGCAAAAGACGCGGACAGTTATCGGTGACAATCAGCCCTTCCTTGTTTCGATAGAAATAGACACAAGGTCTGGGTTTGTCTGCTCCGTTCAAAGCTAGAACCGCAGCGGCTTCGGTATCGGACATGGCGCTCAGATTATAAACATTGAGTTTGCATTGATTGCAAAATCTAGTTTGCTCATCGCCGTTCATATCGTCCCAAGAGACCGAACATGGGCTCTGAACGACAACGCTCTGCACTTTCAAAATTGCTTGTTTTTGTTTTTCGCTAAGAAACATAGGAAATAGACTCTGCTAGACACTGATAAGTATCAAGCTTAAGCTTCAATGCCAATGCGGCAAAGAGGAAAACCCCCACTATAGGTGGGGGCTGCTCCAAATGCCTACAACTACTTGCTTCCTCTCTATAGCGAAGCCATGTCGATAACAAAGCGATAACGCACATCTGCTTTGAGCAAACGCTCATAGGCTTGATTTATATCCTGCATCTTGATCACTTCCACCTCGGCAGTGATGCCATGCTCTCCGCAAAAATCAAGCATCTCTTGAGTCTCGGGCATACCACCAATGGTCGAACCGGCTAAAGCTCGGCGTCGCATCAACAGCCCGAAGGGATTAACCGATAGAGGCTCGGGCGGTGCACCGACCAGTACCATTGTGCCGTTCAGCTTAAGCATGCCCAAATAACTATCCATATCGGCGCTCGATGAAACCGTATTGATAATAAGATCAAAAGCTTCCTGCGCTCTCGCCCTATCCTCATCAACAGAAGTAGCGATATAGTCAACTGCACCCATTGCGGCAGCGTCGGCCTTCTTATTCAAAGAACGGCTAACGACGGTCACTTTCGCCCCCATAGCCACTGCCAAACGCACAGCCACATGCCCAAGACCACCCAGGCCGACTACTGCCACCGACTTTCCTGGACCAGCCTGCCAATGCCTGAGCGGCGAATATGTAGTGATCCCAGCGCATAAAAGCGGCGCTGCTTTCTCTAAAGGCAGGGAGTCGGGTATCTTTACCACGAAACGATCACGCACTGTAATCTGCCTAGAATAGCCGCCATAGGTACGGGTGACACCATCCAACTCCAATGAGCTATAGGTGAGCACTACCTGCTTTTGGCAATACTGCTCCAGTCCCTGATTGCAAGCCGAGCACTCTTTGCAGGTATCGACCATACAACCGACACCGACCCTATCGCCTGGTTTGAAGCGGGTCACGGCGCTGCCCACCTCGGTCACAATGCCGACTATTTCATGACCGGGCACCATCGGATAAAGCGCACCGCCCCATTCATCGCGAGTATTATGAATGTCTGAATGACAGACCCCGCAGTATTTTATGTCGATAAGCACATCATCGGCCCTCGGGGCTCGGCGCTCTATCTCAAAAGGAATGAGGGGCTCGTTGGCTCCGTTGGTTGCATAGGCTTTTGTCTTAATAGCAGTCTTAAGCATCATCTTCTCCTAAATATTCGTCATTTCTTCCAGCTCGACCGGATAACGCTCGCCTAGTATCTTTACAGCAGAGGCGGCTTCTTCTATAGCAATCATGTCTTCGGGCGTGAGCTCAAGTTGGACGGCCTTATTGTTCTCTTGCAAGCGTGCCAATTTGGTGGTGCCCGGTATGGGAACGATCCAGGGGCGACGAGCCAACAACCAAGCCAGTGCCATCTGAGAGAGGCTGGCTCCTTTATGCTGGGCCAACTTACTCAAAACACTGAGTAACTCTTGATTGGCTGCAAGAGCCTGGGCGGTGAAGCGCGGCAACTTGGTTCTAAAGTCGCTCGCATCAAACTTGGTATCGACGCCGATTTTGCCGGTCAGAAAACCGCGCCCCAAGGGGCTGTAAGGTACAAAACCAATACCGAGCTCTTCAACAGTAGGAAGCACTGCCTCTTCAGGGCGCCTCCACCAGATCGAATACTCTGTTTGCACGGCACTAACAGGCTGGACGGCGTGAGCGCGGCGAATGGTTTCGGCGCCTGCTTCTGAAAGTCCAAAGTACTTTACCTTGCCCTCTTTAATAAGCTCGGCTACAGCACCGGCGACTTCTTCTATTGGCACAGCAGGATCAACCCGGTGCTGATAGAACAAGTCTATTGCCTCTACTTTCAAGCGCTTGAGCGACGCTTCAGCCACCCTCTTGATGTTGGCTGGGCTGCTGTCTAGACCAAGCCATCTTTCTCTGCCGCTAGGATCGAGCTTGAAACCAAACTTGGTGGCAATTACCACTTTATCTTTATAACCGGCAAGATCATGGCCGCCAAAAGCCTCACCTAAAAGCTCTTCATTAGTGTACGGTCCATAAACCTCAGCAGTATCAAAGAAATTGATACCCTCATCTACTGCCTGTCTTAAGAGGCTGATCATCTCTTTCTTGTCACCGGCCGGACCATAAGCAAAGCTCATGCCCATGCAACCAAGCCCGAGAGCTGACACTTCTAAACCTTCACTACCTAGTTTTCGCTTTTGCATAATCACTCCAAAACAGGCAGAAAGCCCACGACTTCTGCACCTAGACTAAAATTGCTGCAATACTAAAATGATAAAAAGTGCCAAGCTTATTTGGTATGACAAAATTACAGAATACTTGGATAATTCTCCAGGCAATGAGAGCAGGCGAAAAGCACAAATGACATCAAACTATCAACAACACCCAGACCGCTGCGAGCTAGCCCGCGCAATCGCTCTAGCCCGTCCCGAAGAAGGCATTTCAGAAGTAGCACCGGGTTTGCACTTCGTCAAAATAGATGCTCCATCACAGCCGGTGCATGGTGTTTATTCGCCCGCTATATGTGTAATTGCTCAGGGCGCCAAAGAAGTGCAAATGGGCGATGAAACCTTGCGCTATGACTGCGCTAATTATCTTATTTCCTCTCTTGATGTGCCGGTAATCAGCAGGGTGGTGGAAGCGACTAAAGAAGCACCTTATCTTAGCCTGAAGCTCGATCTAGACCCCGCCTTGATTGCCATGATGGTGAGCGAAATCGGCGCCGAAAACCCAGTTGAAATCAGTCATGTACCGTCGATAGCAGTCAACGAATTAGACGAAGATCTTTTGAATGCCTTTTTGCGCCTGGTGAGATTGCTAAAGAGCGAGAGTGATTTTCGCATTCTTTCACCACTGATAGTCAGAGAAATCATCTATAGACTCTTGACCGGCAGCCAGGCAAGCCGACTGCGACAGATGATCAGCATCGACCACAGCAATCGCATGGCTAAAGCAGTGAGCATCTTGCGCAATAACTTCGACAAACCGCTGCGCATAGAAGAGTTAGCCAAAGATCTAGGCATGAGTACATCAAGCTTTCATCAGCATTTTAAAACAGTTACTTCAATGAGCCCGCTGCAATACCAAAAACAACTGCGCTTACAAGAAGCGCGCCGGCTTTTGCTTTTTGAAGGCATGGATGCAGGCGGGGCAGCAGCACAAGTAGGTTATGACGATGCTTCGCAATTTAGCCGAGAGTACAAGAGACTCTTCGGCGAGCCGCCCAGCAAAGACTTGGCTCGCTTCAAACAGCTAAGCATGCAAGCCAGTTAATACAAAAGCTGCAACTGCCCCTCAAACATCACCGGCAAAGACACCAAAACACCAGGCTGTCTCGCTTGTTATATGTCCATCCGGCGAGAAACGCCCATAGACAGTATCGGTCAATGCCATTTCTGGTTCAGAACCAAGCTGAGCATCACTCCCCAAAGAAGAAATAAGCAATCGCAAAGCCACATCCGGCTCCATCTTGAAGTACTTTCTATATACATACAAATAAGGTCGGTCGGCTACGAATGTATCCAGAAAACTACTCCATTCTGCCTCGGTCTCTTTGGCACCGACTCTGATGCCCAAACCACCTTCTAAATAGCGGTGAGTGATGACAAAATCAGCCTGGTTTGCCCTTACAAACTCAAGCATTTGGCGATCTGGGGCTGACGGGTCATCAACCGACCAGGCCTGTACGGCATCGACGACCGGCAACGCGGGCGCTTTGCCGTACAGCAGGACAGCCAAATCAGGCAAAAATGAATAAAGCGCCTTGTCATTGATCAAATCTGTAACCGGAGAGTTCAAGAAATAGGCACTGCCATCGCAGACTTTGCGCGCCAGACCATGCCAAGCCAGTTCCGGATAGGTTTCCAGCTTTTCTGAATTAATAGGCTGAAAGACCGCCTCGTCAGGATCTAAAAGATGCAATGACGGCTGATTGAAAACAAAAATATTGGAACCTCTATACTTTCTTTCAGTAAGATTTTGCTCTTTCTTGAAATCATCAAATAATGTATAGATCATATTGGCGCTATCGGCCAGGGCCTTCCAATTAGCCCCATAGTTTTCCAGATAGGCCTAGGCATCAATCAAAACCCGCTCAGGTGCACCACTCATGATACTAGACATCTGCTCATAAGCGGCTTCCATAAACTGAGCGCGCCTATCGACAAAACGCTCGCGCTGTGGCTTTAATCTCTCAAAAAGATCAGGCACTAGTCGCTTATATGCATCAAAGAACTTAACCAGTAAATGCGGATAAGGTGAAGTATAGCGAACTTGAAATTCAGCCAGCACTAAGTTCTCACCGGAAGACATTATGTCTATACCCATCTCAGCATAAAGCGGCTGTCTATCTATATGAGCAAAAAGCTTCCGCCCGTCTGGACATTCAGCATAGTTCAATCTAGAGGTAGCTAGAGCCGACCTTAAAGCAGACAAACGCTCAGGCTTGAGAGCTTTGAGATATTTGTCCTGCTCAATTGTGAAAGCCCCGCCATGGGCGGCCAATCTCGCCAAATAGAGCATACTGCGGCTATATATTTCCAAGTCAGCCCGCAAAGCATCCAGCTTGCTCTTTGGTAAAAAGCCACAATATGGCGTCATCAAAGCCGAGTCATCAAGCTCTTTAAAAAAAGACTTTTGCAACTCCACTCTCTCGCCCTGCGACCTTTGCAGAAAATCGGCTACAGCCTCGTGGCAGAGCGGCATCTGCTTATAGAGCGCCAAGGGCAAAAGAAGCTTTTCAACATAATTATCAAGACTTACTTTCTTGCTGACACTGTAATCTTGCCAATTGAGATTCTCTTCCTTGGAAGTAACCATTTAACCTCGCATCCAAAACCTAACCAAAAATTGTTTCCCAGAGAAGCTTGTCAGCACTGGCGATCTGAACTACGGTTTCAAAACTTCCATCACCAAAAGACTCGCTATCTAGAACATGCCCAACCAAATCGGCGTGCAATGTGCTGTCTTCAGTCAATGAAACATGAAGCCTCAGGACCGTACCTTCGCCTATGGCACAAGCAGAGCGAAAGCTCACCCTGCCGAAAGAAATCTGAGTTAATTCGCCCACCACTTCTTTCATACCCAGCAAATCAGCTGGTGCGTTCTCTGGCAGAAACAGACTATCGTTGGCAATAAAGCAAGCAACAGCACGTCTCGTCGACTCTTTCACGGCCAACGACAATGAATTTGAGCCGAGCTTAGAACTGCTCTGAGGCTTATTACTGAGGGTGAAATGCATTAGATAACCGACCGGTAAATCAAGATCTGAACGCAAGCTAAAGCCCCTTCTCACGAAATAATCAGAGAGGAATGCGCGATTATAGGCATTGGCATGAAAGCCCTCCTCTGAATTAAAGATGAGCCCTGACCTGACTATACGGGTGCTGAGATTTTTGTAGCCGCATGATTCATAGTATTCGCGCCTGGCCTTGGTCGAAACCGCGTCGGTCTTGAAGGTTGAGATAGCGCAATCCAAACCCAAACTCAAAAGCGAATCGATAACCTGGTCTATTTTTGAGACATTACCAAAACAATTGAATGGAAACCAAACCAAGGTTTCTTGCCCTGACCGCCTTAGAAAGGGCAATTCAGCTAGTTTCTCCGCTTCATGAAGGTGCACCGAACAGAGCGGATTTTGATACTTAACCCGTGCAGCAGTGAGCCGTAGTTCAGCCATCTTGACCAGCCAGGGCACAATATCTAGCCCCACATAACTAAGACCGGCAGAAAGCGCCCAATCTAAATAACGCCCCCAGCCGCAGCCCACTTCAACTAAGCGTTTATAGCCACCTTGTTCGACTACTTGACCAAGGGCCGCCACTTCAGCCTCAAGATAAGCCTTTATTTCAGGTGTCAATTTCTCGGCATCAAACATGAGCCAGCCGCGGTCTTCACCATAAAATGAGGAAATCTCATCAATGTGCATTAGCTTGACGCCTTTTCAGCAGCTTAAACGGACATGCTCAAGCGAGAACATGTCCGTTTAATTTAACAGGTTTAGAGAGCAACTAACTAGCCGTCGGTAATTTGTGCCCGAATAGGCTTCTTACTGAACGGCGAAGTGATTTCGAGAAAGTCTTGGCCATTCTCTTTTTTAAGAGTAATGTCGGCGCCTTTGCCATTTTGCTCTTTACTATCTATCTGTTTGAGAAAGTTGAGCGTTTCTGCGGCGCTTTTGCCGTTCAGGCTATCAGAGAGTAGGTTGAGGTTCGCCTCCACCTGCGCTTGGTTCTGAACATTATCGAAGCGATTGGCGAAATCTTCGGGGCTATTAGGCTTGGAAGAATTCGAATCGTCTGGTAGTAATGCACCCATGGATTAGACCTCGGATAAATTAAAAGGAAACAGGGTTCTTGACATCCCTCGAGTCTACACAAAGATTTCTATTAAGGGAATATCATATTGGCTTAAATTCCAAGAATTAACCTTGGTATTATTCCCTGCATAAATAATGACGAAGCAGCAATAAACCAAACAAAGCAAGATTAATGAAGTATCTCATCCAACATTTTATAGACCAGACTTTTAGCACTAGACCAAATAGCGAGGCGATACGACAAGGCAAGCAATCTTTCTCTTATCGAGAGATCGACCAAGAAGCCCAAGCTTACTGTTCTTACTTTAGAGAACAGAATTACTGCAAAGGGTCAAACAGTGCCCAAACCTTAGCCAAACCGGTGGGCATTCTCTCGAGAGTGCGCAAAGAAGCAATAACTCTCATGATTGGAGCGCTCAGAGCCGGTGTTGTCTATGTACCCCTCAATACCCTGGCACCAGCAAAATGGCTTGGCTCAGTCATCGAAAGGGCAGGCATCGAAGTTCTCTTTTATGACTCTGAATTTGAAGCCACTGCGTTAGCCCTTAGAGAATTCGGCATCAAAAGGCTTGTTTGCCTCGACAAAGAGGCGCCCAGTGAAGTTGATGGTCAGACCATGAGCAGCCAGGAAATACTTTCGAAGCCTGCTTGCGGCGCCAGCTGCCAAAACCTGCTGGCGGATGATATTGCTTACATTCTCTATACTTCAGGCTCGACCGGCAGTCCTAAAGGCATAATGATCACCCACCGCAATGCCTTTACCTTTATAGACTGGATGCAGAGAGAATTTAAGCTGACTGAAAGAGACAGAGTCTTCAACAGGGCCCCTCTACAGTTCGACTTATCGGTGTTTGATATTTTCTCGACCTTTGCCGCCGGCGCCACATTATTGATCGCCCCCTTGGGCAGCAGCAAAGAACCTACTGCCGTTCTAAACTTTATGCGAGAGGAAAGAGCCAGCATTATCTATACCGTGCCTTCCACCTATATTGGCTGGCTTTCGAAAGGCGACCTAGAGAAAGGACTGCCCGACCTGCGCTTGCTGCTTTACGCAGGCGAACCATTTCCCCTGCCGTATCTGCGCAAATTGGCGCAGGCGCTGCCGCATACTCAGATTTCTAATATCTATGGACCGACCGAAACCAATATTGTCACTTATTATCATCTTTATGGTCCCCAAGACATTCATCCCGATTGGGATTCAGTACCGATAGGCAAAGTGGTGCATGATACTGAAGCTTATATAGTAGATGAAGACCTCAAACCGGTTGCGCCAGGTCAAATCGGCGAAATTCTCATCAGAGGGGGCACTGTCTTTGCCGGCTATTTCAATGATCCGGAAAGAACTAGAGAAAGGCTTATTCAAAGCCCATTTCATAACTATCCCACCCTATGCTGCCGCACCGGCGACCTCGGCCGCTTTCTTGAAGACGGAAATATTGTCTACCACGGAAGAGCCGATAGCATGGTTAAAACCCGTGGCTATAGAGTAGAAATAGGAGAAGTAGAGGCAGCCATCAGCAGCATCGACGGTGTCGATGAAATAGCGGTGATAGCCATCCCCCACGAAAAATACAGTAATACTCTGCATGCATTTGTAGTCTCGAACCAGAGCAAAATCTCGCAAGAGCTGCTGGAAGAAGAATTAAGAGAGAAACTACCGAGCTATATGCTGCCTGCTGAATACATTTTGAGAGGCGAGCTTCCCAAGACATCTACGGGCAAAATAGATAGAGTCGGACTTTCACAAGAACTAAGTGCAAGAAAGAAATAGATCGGGAGAAACCATGGGAATTTTTGACAAACTGATTGAAGCTAACTTGCAAGGACAAAGGTCTGATATCAGATCGGTGCTTGAAGCAAGCCCAATGTTCGATGCCGAAGCAAAAGCTATCGACGGACGCAAGATCAAGTTTGGCGACAAATGGTTCGCCGACTTTGCCTCATGCAACTATCTAGGCTTTGACCTCGATAATGAAATTATCGAATCTATTGAACCGGCGCTGAAAAAATGGGGCGTGCATCCAAGCTGGTGTCGCTTGGTAGCCAGCCCGTCTTTATATGTGCAAGCCGAAGAACTATTAGCCGAGCTAATCGGCGCCGAAGAAACATTGATACTACCAACGGTGACACTGATTCATATCGGGGTCATACCGGCCATGATGGGCAATGATGGAATTATGTTTCTAGACAAGCAGGCCCACATGACTATGTACGAAGCAGCGAAAATGGCTAGAGACAGCGGAGCCAAACTAAAGAGCTTCAACCACGGCGATATGAATCAACTGGAAGCTCTTCTTAAAGAGAACAAAGATAATCGCAAAAAGATGATTCTTGTGGACGGCGCCTACAGTATGACCGGCAACTATGCCGATATCCCAACTCTTTCCAAGCTGGCGGCGCAATATGATGCCATTGTCTATGTAGACGATGCCCACGGTTGGGGGGTCGTCGGTGAAAAGCCCGATGCAGATTTACCTTATGGCTATAAGGGCAATGGCGTAGTACGCCACTTCGACTGGAACTATGACAACGTTCTCTATCTGGGTGGACTATCTAAAGCTTACTCATCACTGGCGGCCTTCATATCGTGCAGCGCCAACCTAAAGAGCTTTTTTAAAGCTTATGCTACCCCCTATGACCTGTCCGGTCCCTGCCCAACAGCCTCGCTACAGAGCCTGATTGCTGCCCTGGCAGTCAATCAGAGTCGCGGTGACGCCTTACGCAAAAAGCTCTATCATCTAACCGACCGTGCCATCAAGGGTCTAAGAAATTTGGGGTTCCATATAGACAACGATACCAACTTCCCAATCGTCTCTGTTTGGATTGGTGATACCGAACACTTGGTGAAAGCTTCGCAAATCCTCTGGGATAACGGCATTCTCATTACACTGGCACCCTATCCGATGGTGAGACGCGGAGATGAAACCTTGCGGATCACGATCACAGCAAGCAACGAAGAAGATGAAGTCGACAATTTGATCGCTGCTTTCTCTCAAATCAGAGATTATCTCAATAAGCAGAAAGCCCCCCTTGAACCACTGGCGACAAAAGCGGCAAAGGCCGGTGGTTAATTTGCAAGCACATCTGCGAAAGTTTGAACGAGAAGATTTGTCTGATCTGTTGCGCTGGACAACTGATTTAGACCAGCTCGGCCAGTATGTGCAGGCGGAAGATCACAAACTTATCGACTGGCAGGAGCGCTTTGACCAGACAAGCTTGCTTGGTCCGGAAGAATGGTTCTATCTCTACGAAAGCGATGAGGGAGAAAAGCTAGGCTATGCCCATTTCTGGAAATGTGATCGCTATGAAGACCATCTTGAATTTGGGCGGGTACTAGACAAAGAATACAGAAACAAAGGTCTCGGGCTAGCCTTTCTAAAAAAGATTCTTGATTTGATTTTCGAAAGCCAAAGCTGCTTCAGAGTGCAAGCCATTACAGCCGCCGACAATAAGATTGTGCAAAAACAGTGGCAACAAGCGGGCATCACCAATGAAGGGATATTGCGGAGCTTTATGACAGTCAGAGAGCTTAGATTAGATTGCGCAATAGGAAGCATTCTGCGCCACGAATGGCAAGAACAGAAAGCGCAAGAACAAAAGGCAAAAGCGAACTAGGGAAGCTTCACCCGAAACAAGTAAAGCCTCCCCATTCACAATCATTCTAGCTGACTTATTTATAGACTTATTTAGAGCCTTCTTTGCCCTTACATGAGCCTTCTTTGCCCTTGCAGGAGCCTTCCTTGCCCTTGCATGAGCCTTCCTTGCCCTTACATGAGCCTTCTTTGCCCTTGCATGAGCCTTCTTTGCCCTTACATGAGCCTTCTTTGCCCTTGCATGAGCCTTCTTTGCCCTTGCATGAGCCTTCTTTGCCCTTACAGGAGCCTTCCTTGCCCTTACAGCCGGCTTCTACACCACGCTGAGACTTGTCGTCGACAGCTTGAGCAAGCAGAATCTTGCTCGACAAACTAGATGCCGCCGATTTGGGAGCGACACTGCCGCTTTCCACACCACCCGCGCGGGCGGCGGAACTTAGGGTAAAACCCAGACCGACAGCTATGGCAGCAGCCAGTTTAGACTTAGCTTTGTCTTGCATTTAATATCTCCTCATTTCTGTCCGAGGCAAAGCCTCACATAAACTGAAACGAGAGACGAAACCAATTTATTCCCAAATCGGCAATAATTTTTTTTGGAATAAAACAAAATGCCGGACGTATACACTAATAGATTGAAACCCTACCTCAGTGCAGGCAAACTTAAAATGAATAGTAACAAAGAGTCGCATTCGCCAACCATTCTAGCCCTAGTCTTCAGCCTCGCCCTTTCAGGTTGCGGCGTTTCTCTTGTCACGGCCAAAGACACACTCGCCTCGCAAAGTAAGGCACAAGCCTCTACAGTCAATTACTCAGAACAAAAAGGACAGCCGCAAATGAAACTTAGCGATGCCGAATGGCGTAGGAAACTAAGCCCCGAACAATACCATGTGGCTAGAGAGAAAGGCACCGAGAGAGCCTTCACAGGCAAATATTGGAACAACCATGACAAAGGTACCTATATATGTGTCGGCTGCGGCGAGCCGCTTTTCTCATCAGATACTAAATTTGATTCTGGTACTGGTTGGCCGTCATTCTATAAACCAACAGCCGACAGCGGTGTCAAGGTAGAGAAAGATCTTAGCTACGGCATGGAAAGAGACGAAGTGGTCTGCTCAAACTGCGGCTCGCACTTAGGGCATGTATTCAACGACGGTCCCGCACCCACCGGACAGAGATATTGCATCAATTCTGCTTCGTTAGACTTCAAGAAAGAAGCATTATTAGCCAGTGCTAAAGAAAACCAAGACAGAGACCTTGCTCAGAGTGCCGACAATGCTGTCTATAACAAAGGCACCGACGCCATCGAGCGCAAGAAAGGTCACGAAGTTGCCTACTTTGCCGGCGGCTGCTTTTGGGGCGTTGAACAGGCATTCAAAGAGCTGCCTGGCGTGCTTGATACCACAGTTGGTTACACAGGAGGAAAGAAACAAGACCCTACTTATGAAGATGTCTGCTCACACACGACCGGGCACGCCGAAGCTGTCAGGGTAGTCTATGATCCAGCCAAGACCAGTTTGAAGCAACTCACCAAAGAGTTTCTCGACTTGCACGACCCTACCACCCTAAATAGGCAGGGTCCAGATATTGGTGATCAGTACAGGTCGGCAATATTCTACAATGATGCAAAAGACCTTGAGGTTGTGAAAGCAGCCATCGCCGAGGAGCAAAAGCAGTTGCCGGGCAAGATAGTAACCAGCCTAGAACCACTGACCAACTTCTATTCGGCAGAAGAGTATCACCAAGATTACTTTGCCAAGCACCCGGGTCAAGGCTGTCATTATCGTCCCAAGAAAAGACACTGAGCGCTGTGAGCACTGTGAGCACTAAATAGATAATGTTTGCGTTCGGCAAAAAGAAAATAGATACCGCCGATTCGGTGCTAAATGACTGGGTCAAGCAGTATTCACGCGAGCTCTATCAATTTGCCTTCTTAAGGGTGAATAAGCGCGAAGATGCCGAAGACCTTGTTCAAGTTACTTTCATCAAGGCCTACCGCTCATACGCAAGTTTTCGCACCGATTCCAATCCGCGCGCCTGGCTATATGCCATCTTGGCAAACTCTATCAAAGACCACCTGCGCAAATCAGGCATGAGCGAAATTTCGCTTGAAGACGAAAGTGATTTACTGAGCCAATTGCCAGACCCAGCCAACACGCCCGAGACAGCATTAATCGAAAAGGACGAGCAAGAAAGACAAAGCCAAGCCCTAGCCCGAGGCATCGCCAATCTACCCGAGCAATTTGCCGCACCGCTTTTGCTTAGAGAAGTGAACGACTTGAGCTACAAAGAAATCGCCGACTTGCTCTCTATTCCAATCGGTACAGTTATGTCCAGGCTTTCCCGCGCCAGAAACGCCCTTTTCGAAATAGTGAATAAAGAAAGTAGCGCCCCGCCCACCAGACAGAAAGCTGGAGGAGAGAAATGAAAGATTCCAGCCAGGGAGAGACTTGCCGAAACTGCCGCGAACTAATCGGGGCAGCTCTAGACAATGAGCTATCAAGCGGCGAAACAGCCGAGCTGATGGGTCATCTTGACACTTGCCCGCATTGTCGAGAAGAGTGGGATAAATTTCTTGCGGTGAAAGCAGGTATAAAGAATATTCTCGCCAAAGAGCCTGTACCAGCCCATCTAGAGAAAAGTTTAAGCGCCGCCCTGGCCAAGGAAAGTGGGCGTTACAAAAGACGGCAATCGATAACCATGGCTATGGCGGCCATCTTGATCGCCCTTCTTGGGCTGGTCTTTTTGAACGGCAAGATTCCATCTAATACCAAAGACGAGGCAGCAGCACAAAGACTGGCAAGCATCGTTGATGCCACCAGCCATAATACCGACAACAGCAACTGCCAAGATTGCCGGATAAACTTTGTCGGGCGCAAAGACGGTGAAGAAATGACCAAACTTGCAGGCTTTGCTGTATTTGATTCAAAGCTTGGCAGCTTCGAACTGTCGGGTAGCGACTTAGTGCAAGTCAAAGATGGCAATAAACTAGTTAGACTTTGCTACACGTCTAAAACAGACAAAAGAGTCAATTGCATAGACGTCTACCAGGCGCCGAGCGGCACCATCACCCTGGCCCAAGCGACCGAAATTGAGATAAACGGCAAGAAGCTGCGGCAGGGCAAAATTGGGCGCCAAGCGGTGGTGCAGTACACCGCCGCCGGCACCGACCTGACCTTTGTCAGCCCGCTGAGCCAGGAAGAACTGACTGCTTTGGTGAAGCCCAATGTCTAAGCAGAAATTTCAGCTCGGAGATTAGCTAATTGGTCAATTAGAAGAATCAGGCCGAGAAATCTGGCAGAGAAATTAGCGAGAGAATGCAGCTAGAAGATGCAGCTATAAAATTTAGCTACAAATACTAGCTAAAGTTCTAGCTAAATTTCTAGCTAGATTTCTCACCTAGTGAGCGCAAGACTTCTGAGCTTTAGTCATTGAATGCAGGCTAACCCTTCAACAGGTCAAAGCGACCAGCCATAACCTCTTTGACCCTTGCAGTCTTACAACCAGAGAGATGGTCGAGCACAAAGGAATTGATGAAGTTATAGGTTCTTCGCTTACCACTGCGCGCACCGTCCCCAAGCTGACAAGCCTTGAGCTGCCGTAAGCGCTCCTGAGCCAGCCCCCTTTCCCGCTCCCTTACTTTCTCAGCCAAGATTTCCAGCGCCAAGACTTTATTGCGATACTGGTCGCGGCCATTAATAAAGACCGAAAGCCCCGTCGGTTTGTGAATCACCCGCACAGCGCTCTCAACTTTATTTTGATGCTGACCGCCTTTACCATGGCCTTTCTGGGTGCTTATCTCTACTTCCTGGTCGGACAAACGAGAGGCTGCACTCTCTTGAGAGAGCGGCAGAATGGCCACAGCCACCACAGAAGTATGCCTGCGTCCCCGACTTTCGCTAGCCGGCACGCGCTGTACCACATGCTTACCGGCTTCGTCGCCAAAACAGGCGCGGGCTCTTTCCCCAGTAATACAGAGAGACCAAGACGATTCAGATTGATAAACAACTTCGCTAAGTAAGTTATTTAGGGCTGCATACTTACAATATGCACCCATCAGTTCTAAGGCAAAGGAACGCGCATCAGCCCCGCCTTCGCCTGCATGTATATCAATAATTAGGCTAAAGGTGTCCGGACTGGTGCAGACTTCCGGCTACTTTATGTTTGCAATTTTTCGACATAACCGTTACCTCCGGCACTGGTTGCAATATTGCCAGTATACATAACTTCTCTCTCTTTGAGCTAAACTTATTGCAGTCATCTTGTTCAGGAAATTAAGTCTTGCCAACAGACCGCACCTCCAAGTACAAAGATAAATTACTTAGAGCCATAGTCTTGGCGGAAGAAACCCTTTTCGACGTCGAACAAGAACATGATCGAGCCGACTACCATCAAAGCGAGCTGGTCAGTACATCTTGCGAAAATGCTCGGGCAGCGCTCACTCAGGCGGTGCGATTTTTTGCCCTAGAGAAAGCCCAACGAGCTGAGAAACATTGCTGCAAAGCCTGGTTCTATCTTATTTTCGCCCGCAAGATATTAGAGGCGGAATTCACCGAGCATCAGCTTGGTGAAAATGCCTTTCTTGACCTGATTCCTACCAAGCAATCAATAAAGCGTGAAATTAAAGACCTTATGAACGAGCTCAAGGAGGAACTAAACTGCATCTATGACAGCTTAGACCCTCTACAGGAGCCGAAACCATGAATTTTCTCGGCGGCGATGGCGATAAAGATGACAAACGGCTGCGCAAAAACCTGAGCAGCTTTCTTAAAGAAATAACCGCGCGCTTGGGCGAGCGCGACGAGAAAAACGAAGGAGTTTATAGTCCTCTCTGCAGCATGCGCCGCGGCAAGGCCCAGAGAGCCTATGAAAAAGCTCTCAAAGCTCTAGAACAAGAAGATCTTGAAGAAGCAATCGTCTTTGCCAAAAGAGCTCTTGTGCATCTGGAGATGGCGGCCTTGCACGCCTCTGCCTGCCCTAGCTTAGGTACGCTCGACACCGAGAACGACGACAGCCTGCTTAGCGAAACCCTCGACTTGAACAACCCAATCAGGGCGGAGATAAAACGACTGCTGCAGGCTCTTATCGAGTTCAAACTCTTAGTCGAATATAAGAACCTTACAGTCACGGCTGAACTAAAAGACAAACTCGGCTTAGCCACACAATATCTACAAGACGCCATCGAACTCATTGATACCGGCAGCGATACCGAAATCGCCGCCAAAACTGAAGCAGGACTTATCTGGCTAAGCTTTGTAGCAGCGCAGGTGCTGGAAGATCAGAGTCAGTTTCCACGCTCTCTGGTCTTTCAAGTAGATAGAAAAGACAAGCGCAATCTCAATAGACTCCTAGATGCCGCCCGCCGCGCCGGGTCAACCATCAGCCAGGCAACAAAAGCACGTCTTGCCCAGTACTCGACAGCCGGCAAATACTTAGATCAAGCAATCAATGCCTTGATAGATGACGACTCTATTGATTTCGGCAAATATCTCGATATGCTCGGCATCGAAACCAGTATGCTGCAAAAGAAACTGGAAAAACATTCAATCCAAAAACAAGAGAAACAAGGGAAAAAGCCGAATCAAGAAGAAGAAGAAGAAGAAGAAGAAGAAAAAAAAGAAAATGACCCAGCCAAAGCAGAAGCAAGCAATGACGCCATAACAGAAATAGTCATGAAACAAACTGCCGCCATCGAAGCCGACCAAAGGAAAAGACGAAAAAGAGAAACCGAAAATGACAATCTAGATTTCGAGCTAAGCAAACGACCAATAAACAGCGATAACTTGGCTAAGACCGGCATAGCCTTGCGCAGGTTAAGGCGCCTGGCGCTTAGTCATAGCCATGACCAAATCTCGACAGAGAACGTGCTCAATCGCTTTGAAGAAGAGTTAGCGGCCATAGAGCAAGCCAACCGCAACAACGACTGGCAACAGGCAGCGGCGATAAGCGACTCAATCAAAGACATAAGAAGAGAATTGAAGGCTTTGCTGAAAGATTCAGAACTTATCTAAGTCTTTCAGAGAAAAGATTAAAATCTTTCGTATTCCCCCCTATGAAAACAGAACAGTGAACAGAACTTTCACATAGTGAATGAGATATTGGCGCCATGACTGAAATCTCAACCTACAGATCCGATACAGTAAACGACATCGGCGGCAATCGCTGCCCGAAGCAACCGGCAGCAGGCGAATTGCCCATCATGGAACTTGGGCAAATGGACCCCGGTTGCAACTACAAAAACTTCACCGGCACAGATGAAGACAAGCAGGTTCTCAACCTCTACAACCTAACCAGACCATCGACCGTACTTTTTGAACTAAAGAGCCAAGGTCAGACAATTGGCGGCGGCACCGGTGTTATGGTCAAAGATGACGGCAACAGTTGCAAAATTTTGACCGATAATCACGTGGTCTCGGAAGAAACCCGCAAGAAACACAACATTGATGAAATCAAAGCAGTAACCGCCGATGGCACCGCTTACGATATCACGCTTCACAAGGCCAAACCAGAAAAAGACCTAGCTGTAGTATCAATCAAGCCCAAAAGCGACGATATCTGCCATCCAATCGAATTTGTCGATTCGGAGCGACAATTTCAACCGGGCGACAAAGCCCTCACTTTCGGACAACCTTACAGCTCTGGCTCAATCTATGTATCAGAGGGAACTTACTCATCGTCTTTGACCCGAATTGACGCCAGTCGCCAGCTGAGAGCGGAAAAACCACCAGCCGACGACGACGGCAATCGTAAACTAGATCGCTTCAATATGAGGGCGATCAGAGGCTACAGCGGCGGAGCGGTCTACGAGCCAAGCGGCGACAACGCAAGTGCCGGAGGCGTGAAAGCTATTGGTGTAGTAGACCTGGCCGATGATATGTCGACCATGTTGATGACACCGGTTACATCCGCCGAAGTAAAAGATCTGACGGACTGACCGCCATCTAGTAAAATATAGCTTTTGCAGCGCGCTAAATTGGGCGCCGTCAAGAGAAAGCCGTCGCAAGACTACCTTCCTGAGATAGAACTTTGGCATCTAGACAGACAGCCCTAGGCAAAAGACTTGCTGTTTTGACAGCAGCGCTACCGCTTTCTCTGGCACTTTCTTTCGGATTTCTTTCCAACGCAGCGGATGCGGTACCGGGTCTATCGCTTCCAAACCTAGAAAACCCAATGAAACAAGCAGCCGAAGCCTTCGAAGCAGGCAACTACGAGGCTGCCGTAGCGATTCTCAACCGCGTTATCGCTTCCGACCGGCACAATCTAGAAGCCTTGATTAAACGGGGCGTCGCTTTTGTCAAGCTCAACCAACGCGAGCGCGCCCTCAAAGATTTCAATCGCGCCTTCGAAGAGTCACCGGATAATCCGCGCGTCGCCCTTGTCAGGGGGGCGTGCTTTTATGAGCTAAAACGCTACAGAGAAGCTCTGCAAGACCTGGAAGCAGCCTGCCGCGCCTATCCCACCGACTACTTCCCTTTCCTGCTTTCGGCATCTACCGCCTATCATCTAGATGACTATAACAAAGCGCTCAAATATGGCAAAGAAACTTTAGGGCTCGGCTATAAACCCGACTTGAATTTCAAGTTGATGATAGCCGAGTGCCATGTCGCTTTAGGTCAATACAAAGTCGGCGAAGAACTTTTGGACAAGCTTGCTGAATCGCCTGATATTACTGCAGAAGTGTGGGTGGCCAAAGGAAATTTGGAAGCCCTATTGAAACACCCCAAAGAGGCTCTGCAGTGCTATGAAAAAGCATTGTTGCTAAGCCCGGGCAATAGCCAAGCTATTTATCAAAAGGCTCTCTTGAAGCTAAGCACCGATAAGAGTGAAAGCGGTCTGAAGGAATTGAAAGAAGCGGTTGACAAAAATCCAGACAACCACAAACTGAGACTGTTTAGAGCCGAACTATTTCTCAAGCTCAAACGCTATGAAGAAGCCTTGGCAGACTACAAAATACTAGAGAAGGCCACCCCATTAGAGGCTAGAGTTTACCGCGGACAAGCGGCGATTATGGCTCTCACCGAACGCAATGATGAAGTATTGGCACTGGCACAAAAAGCAAGCAAACTAGACCCGGATGATCCCTCCGCCAACCTGATTTTGGCCACCGCCCTGGCCGCACACGGCAAAAACGATGAAGCCGAAAAAGCTTTCAGCAACGCCGTCAAGAATGCCGGCAGTGACAATATGCCTCGCTTACTAAGAGCCAGGTTCTATGTCGCTCAAAAGCGCTACAAAGAAGCCTTAGAAGACTACGACTGCCTGCTTAAGTCGGGGCAAGAAGATACTGAACTCCTGACGGCTCGCCTTGTGCCTCTTTTTGAACTGGGTGATTACGATCGCGCCCTCAAAGACGTGAACAAGCTGCTTTTGAGCGGTCACAAAGATGATTGGCTCTATCTAGCAAGCGGCACCGCCAAGGCTTCCCTCGGCCAATACAAGACCGCCGTTTCAGATCTAGAGAAATACGCCCTCAACGCTCCCGCCAAGGCGCCGATCTATACTCTGATCGCCCGCGCCTATCTTGGCGCCCATGAATACAGCAAGGCGATCACGGCAGCGGGGCGAGCCCTTGCTCTAACGCCCAACTATCACGAAGCACGCAAAATTAGAGTAGCCGCCTATTTTGCCGCCCAGAACTGGCAAGGCATCATAGATGATACCAACTACCTTAGTGAACAAGAACAAGTCAGCAAGCAAGAACAGAAGACTGAAGAGAAGACGAACTCAACCAATAGCAAAAGCAGCCTTCTCGATGAGAACCTACTGGAATGGCGTGGTTTTGCCTTTTATATCACAGGCATGCCGCTCAAAGCTCTAGAATGCTTCAATAGCATTATCGAGCAATTTCCAGACAGTTCACTGGGTTACGCCGACGCTGCCTTAATTTATATAGAAACAGGCATGCTGCCTGAGGCGGAAAAACTTATCAAAACAGCTCTTACTAAAGAAAACAAAGGTGCCAAACTCTATTTTGAGAAGGCAGAGCTGGACTTACTTTTGAAGCGTGACCAAGAGGCTCTGACGGCACTAGAGCAGGCCTTACAGATCAAGCCGGATTATGCTTCAGCCCTAAAACTGCGCGCCGGCATCGCCTTCAAAAACAGCAATCTAGAGCTTGCCAAAGAAAGTATGGAAAAGCTGCTTGCTTTGAGAGAGGCAGCCAACTTTAGAGAAGTGCTGCAACTGGCAGATATACTGAGCCGCCTGGGCGAAGAAGATGCGGCCAGAAAGCAAAGAATGAAGGCAATGACAATGCCTCTTTCAGCCAGCGAAGACTATATGGAAAGAGCACGTTTTAGCAAAGAACACGGACTATCTCGGGCGGGATTCTTCGAATTCGCCAAGGAAGATTATCTCAAGGCTTTTGCTGCAGACCATAAGAATATCTCGGCTCTTTATGCTCTTTGCGGGCTTTACGAGAAGAAAGGAGAGAACCAAAAGCTTCTTGACCTATTGCATAATCTGCGTCAGAAAAAAGAATACGCCGATGCCCAGGCGATTCTCGCCTTTTGTACCAGCAACACTAGATTGGCTATGGGCAACTACGATAAAGCTATAAATGAACTGAAAGCAATCAAAAATCCCGGACAGTTCAAACTTTTGATCTGTAAGCAGGAAGCAGCAATTGCTCTAGCTCGCGGTCGATATACCCTAGCCATGCAGGCGGTCGACGACATGGAAAAATCGTTTGGACCATCGAGTGCAGCAGATATATTGAAAGCACAAATTCTTTCAAAGCAAAACAAAAAAGAAGATGCAATAAGTCATCTCGACAAAGCCATCGAAAGAGATGGCGATCTCGATGCCTTCGAGTTGAAGGCGCTCTATTTGAACGACTTGAAGGCACCGGAGCAAGCCTTAAAAGTGGTAGAAGAAGCGATTCAACAAATGCTCAAGAACGACAAGAAAAGCAGAACCGACATCTATTCTAAGCTCTTGTATTTGAAGGCAATTAATCTGGGAGACCTCGGACAAGACAAAGAAGCTCTCAGCAATCTTGACAGCGCCATAAGATTTGATGCCACCAACAATAGTGCACTTCTTGAACGAGCACGCTTACTGTACAACTCTGGTCAGTTCGGGGAAGCCACCCATGATCTGCTTGCTTCCATAAAGAGAGGCGGCGAGAATAGCGAATCATTGCATCTTTTAGGCAATTGCTATCGCAGGCTCGGCCATTTTGATAAGGCAGTTGCAGCATACGAAAGAGCCCTGACAATCAAACCAGTCTTTTATGATGCTCTTTTCCAAAGAGCCAATTGCAAATACATGCTGAAAGACTTCCAAGGAGCTCTAAAAGACTACAATGCCGCCCTCAAAATTTCCAGCAAAAGCCAAGAATGTTATATCAATCGCGGTGGCACCTATGGTGCAATGGGAGACTTTGCGGGCTTGTTGCGCGATCTGCATACCGCAAAACATTTGGGGAAAACCACTCGTTTGATGCTGACAAACGAAGGCATCGCCTTGAAAGGACTGAAGCGCTATCAAGAAGCCGCCGAAAAATTCAAAGAAGCAATCAAGGCAGATTCAAAAAGAATCGAGAGCTATATTGACCTAGCTAACTGCTATGCCGCTCAGTCTGAGAAAGCTGAGCTAGCCATCGCCACCCTCGATGATGCAGCGCGCATCGACCCAGAGAACTTCAATTTACTCAAGGCCAGGTCGAGAATATTGAGACAACGTGGCGACTATAATGCAGCCTTCCAGGCAGCTTCCACCTATGTCGGTTATTGCCCTAAAGATCTAACCATGCAAGCAGTCTATCTGCGACTAGCCAATCTAGCCGGTCGCCGAGAAGAACTCAAGACAAGATGCGACCAATTGCTCAAGGACAATCCCGACTGGGTCGACGGTTGGTTTGAACTGGGGCATTATTTTCTCAGCGAAAACAAACCGGAAGACGCCCTCAAAGCCTTCCAAAAGGTAGATAAGATGGTCAAAAACGACCACGAGTGCTGGCTTAATATAGCTGTATCCCTATCGAGACTGGGGCGCTACGATGAAGCCTTGGATTATGCCCGTAAAGCCGAAGAAAGCGAGAGCTTTAAAAAAGAAAGTCGCCTTATGGAAGCGGCCATCTTGCTTTCCAGCGGAAAGCAAGAGAAAAGCAAAGAAATACTTTCCAAACTGATTGAACAGGACAGAAGCGAAGAAAGCG
This sequence comes from Candidatus Obscuribacterales bacterium, assembly GCA_019745415.1. Classification (GTDB taxonomy): domain Bacteria; phylum Cyanobacteriota; class Vampirovibrionia; order Obscuribacterales; family Obscuribacteraceae; genus Obscuribacter. The sequence continues at coordinate 68,849 of JAIETF010000026.1, forward strand.
GCTTGTCTCTTGCCGCATCGGCGCTAATGAATCACCTAAACGGCAAGGAAGATAAGGCACGCTCCCAAATCAGCAGAGCCGCTAATTTGAGCCGGGAGAGCTATCCACTCATGCAAATCAAGCAAACCATTGAAGTGGAGCGTTGAAGACGTCTAAAGTCTAAGGCTAGGCCGCAAAACCCATAGAACCAGAGAAGCAGAGAAGCAGGCAATTTCGCCTTCCTTCTTTATAAAAGCTTCTTAGTGGGTACAATATTCTAGGTCTAGGTATCTCCTCTATTTTGGGAGCGCAATATGGCTGATAGAAAAAGTTCTGCCGACGCAGTGGAGTCGCAAAGGGAATCCCCTATTGATGGCAGTAGTGCAGAGTTAGTCACTCCGCTCGACATGCAGCAATACCAATCGCATATCGGCCAGTACAAAACTCTAAACTCAGCCACTCTAGACCGCATGCTGGATTTTGATGAAGTACCGATTCCTGGATACGACAATTGCGGACCTGATCACAAACTGGCATTAGAATTCAACGACAACGAGAAAGCCGGTATCGATGCTCTCAACAGTCCTAAACGAGAAGTACCGCAGAATCTCAGCCCGCAACAGAAAGAACTGGCTCAGAGTGCTGTAGAAGGCGCCAAAACCTTCAAAGAGACCTTAGACGATAAAAACCTCTCGCAGGAGAGATTCGAAAAATTGGACAGGGGATACAACCAATTGCAGGAAAGTATCCAGAAACTTCCAGATAGAGATAAAGACGGCGCCATAGCAGCGATGAATAAAGATTTAGAGGCTCATGGAATGAGAATTGAACGGGTACCGCAAACTAACGACGTGTATCTGGGCTATAAAACCGATAACGGCGATTATAAACTCGGCCCTCGGCTGCAAAAGGGTGAATGCCCATCAAGCTAAATAAGCAGCCCGAGTTTGGGGCCTTGATGAGCAATTAACTTGCTTGATTGCAACACTTAATCAACTGTTTGACCATCGCCCCCGAGACTGGTGGCAGTGTTAGATTGACATTTATGCAGGCGCACGGTTGGTTTGAAAACCGTGCACAATTTGGCGCCGGTGCGAGGTATTGCCATGCTGAGAAAATGTCAAAACCAGAGAACAAAAGTCTGGCGCTTGCTGTTATTTTTCTTCGGCTTGATTGCACTAGTTTGTCTCTCTGCCTACTTGTTTCTCGCGCCGATTTTCCATAGCGACTTTATAGACTCTAGGATTCTTTTTCCTATAAAAGTGCCAGCCAACCACAAAATTAGTGACCATGTCGGTGCTATTGAAGCCGTGCCAGTGAAAGTGCCTGTCAAATACGACAAAAGACAAGTGCTAATTTCTGCCGCGCATTACAAACAACCAAAAGCAAGGGGAATTGTCATTTATTCTCATGGCACCGGGGGCAATATCGACATCAGGTTCTCTAAACAGAATCCTCGGCTGGCAATGCTCATCAACCAAGGTTTCGATCTCTTACTTTACGACTATCAAGGTTACGGTCGCTCCCAAGGAAGAGCCAGCTTCGGCAATCTCAAGGCTGACTGTTTAGCTGTTTACGACTATGTCCTGAGCTTGGGCTATAAACCGCAACAGATAATTCTCTATGGTGAGTCGCTGGGAGGCGGAGTCTCCTGCATGTTGGCCAAACTTAAACCGGTAAAAGCAATCATTCTAGATTGCACTTTTACTTCTCCTGAGAGATTGGCTAGAACCCTGGCACCCATAGCCAGCATCTACCCAGATTTTCTTTTTCCAGGGCCAAAACTAGACAACCTTCAATACCTAAAGGGCGAACATCCACCATGCTTGATCATCACCGGGCAGAAGGATACAAATGTTCCGCCCAGCCAATCAGTGAAACTAAAGAGAGAAGCCAAGCCTGACAGTTACCTCTTGATTCTTCCCAACAGCGGCCACTGTACTCTTGCAGACTGCGACCAGAAGCTTTACGAGCTTGCTCTGACCAAGTTTCTCAAACAACTCATCTAGAGACTAAGGCAGCGATGGGCTGACTTAACTAAAGCTATGATTAAGGCTGCTCTGTTTTAACTTCAATCCAGACTTCGTTGCGTCTCAGAAACGGCAAAGTCCAGGGCGGATTGTAATAAGCCGATATCGGTTCACCGATTATCTCTAGTTTGCTTTTTTCAATAAATGATTTCAACTCACGAGTATTAGTGGCAATCGCCTCAGCTCCAGCCAGTCCCGAAAATCTAACAGTGGCATAGGTCTTACTGGGCACAACTGCAAACTGGATATTTTTATCAAGCGCCTCGGGCAAATCTTCGATTTTGTAGGATGAGGGCATGTAAAAGGACATAGTCATGTCGGAACGTGAACCGCTCTGCGCACTAACCACCGGCACGGTCATAGCGATTTTCTCAGACTCGCTTTTGCGAATTTCAGTGACAGGTACGGTCATGGCGATTTTAGATTTGCTCTTGTTCTTGCCGAATATATAACCGGCAAGCACTCCAAAAGCCTTATTCATGGCTTTGCTGTCCTTACCGGCTTGAGCTGCATTTTCGGAGGTAGATTGATTGTTTAACGGCACGGTAACCGAAGCCGCAACCACAGAAGGATAGAGCCGAAGCTCAAACTTGCCGTCTTTCTTGAGGCTCTTCCAGCGTGGTTCTTCGTAGCTTGCTTTTGCCTCGCTCAAGTAGCTCAGTCCCACCGTAGCGGCTAGGGCGGATGAGAGAAGCAAAACACCGGTTAGTTTCTTCATGAGACCCCCAGGTCGGACATTACTACACACTGCTCACCATTACCAGCATAGACCAGCCAGTTGAACGCAGCATGAATTAGCCTGGGCTTAGGCTTGGGCTTGGGCTTGGGCTTGGGCTTGGGCTTGGGCTTGGGCTTGGGCTTGGGCTTGGGCTTGGGCTTGGGCTTAGTTAATCATCTCTAGAGACCCTAAGTCATTTCGCACATCGGCGAAGTTGTGGAAGAGGCGGAAGGAAAGATTTTCGCGCCGGCAATACTCTGCCAGGCGTCCCTTGGCATAAAGTACATCAGCAAAGCGCGCCCAGCAGCGGTCAGAAAGCCCGTCACCAACGACTACACTTCTAACCGGTTTCTCACTTTCTACAGCCAGACATTTGCAGGTACCCGAACGACAAGGTTTGGCTTCATCAGCCCGAGAAAAGGGAAACTGAATAGTCATTGAGCCATCTGGATGCAAGTCGACTTGATTGGTCTTGATACCGGCTATCAAACCACCTTCGAGCAAGCCCTCCCGCCCCAAAATATGCTTAATTATGAAGTCGAAGCCATCACTGACGACATACAAAGGAATACCCAGCGACTTTAACCAAAAGGCAAAATCTTTGAAAGTACTGTCTATAGCAAAACTATCGAGCTGACTAAGCATAGCCGGCCATCCCCCGGTGACCAAGGGCAGCTGTAAAGGCAAAATTTCCTTAGAACCCATCTCACCAGCCACCCATTTATCTTCGAGTTCGCGATAAGCCGGCTCACACAAACTCTGCATGAGCACTTCCAAAGTATCTTGCGTGGTGATTGTGCCGTCGAAGTCAACGAATACCTTAAGCGGTGCCAAGAGCGTAATTCCCCCAATTGTCATCTATAGCCTGTGGGTTTATGTTAAACCCACAGGTCGCTGTAAATCTTTCTTTGAGGAAATTTGAATGGGTTGCGAAAATAGCAAAGATTGCTTCCGCCTACCGCAGGGAGACGCTTCCGGACAAGCCGGACATGCCGTAGAACAAGCCTTTGAATTACTTAAGAGACAGTCTCAAGGTAAAGCCGGCGACAACCCGATTGTAAATGGCGCGCAAGGCCTAGCAGACCAAGCCGAACGACATCTGCCCCAGATAAAGGAAAAGATTGATCAAGCCGGGCGTGACCTTTCGAGAGAACTGCCAAGGGTGACCGGTGAGATAGAAAAATCGGCAGAAGAATTACAGAGAAGAGCCGGTGAGGCTGCCAAAGAGATTGCTCCGGCTTTGAACCAGTTTAAGCGCGACTTCAATCGTATGCTGGATGAAGGCGCCCAAGCCGTTACTCAAGTAGATACCGAGGGCTTGATTGAAAATCTCAGAGATAACTTCGACGTACTAGATAAGGACCGTGACGGTTTTATCACACGAGAAGAGCTGCAAGAAGCTCGAAAAGATCCTGGTCTGCGCTTTGGTCTAGCAGGCACACTAAAGTCTAGCGAAACACATTTTGACAACTTGCAAGGTTTGAATAGAGACGCCTTTGTTTGGGACAATAACGGCATCAGCCGTAAAGACTTAAGCGTGCTCGAGAGCGCCAAAAGAAACGGAACTTCTCTGAGCGAGGCTTTCGCCAACGCTCCTACTCTCGATTTGAAACAACACGGTCTCAGTGGTGCAGCCGCAGCACTTGCAGCCAAGCCACTTTTTCGTGCCGGCGCTCCAGGTAAGGCACTAGCTCTCGGTGCGGTTGCCTTCTCTGCTGCAGAAGCAGGTTTAGGCACCTTAAGTTATAAACTATTCACCGCACCGAAAGCCAACGCCATCATTACTGATTTGCAATAAGCTCCAGCACTTAACTTAACGAGTCTGCTCGTCGTGCTTTTGCTCATGAATATTTTTGCTGAGCTGATTCTGTTGTTTCTCTAGTCTTGCTCTTTCTGCCCAGCTTAAGCCACCGCCATCGGCGCGCATTTGTCTCTCGCGACGATTGAGACGAACTTGCTGCTTGCTTAGTCTATAGGCTTCTTTTCCAGTCAGCGAACCAGACTGAATACCGTTAGCGATTCGCTTCTGCTGCCTGCATTGTCTGCCATTCACTCCATAGCCGTGCGGATCGGCTTTAGCTTCCTGGAACAACATGCCACCGCCGAGTATCGACAGGGCCATAAGTAGATTGAAGGCACGTCGGCCGGTAACATTTACTCTATTCATAATATGGTTCTCCATGATTTCTAATTTGATTTCGAATTTTCTTTGGGAGAGGAATTCTCGGTCCTCGTAATATGTAAGACGTAATTTCAGAGCAAAAAGTTCAAAATATCCAGATAAATTGCAACTAATAAACTTCCCTCCGTTTTTGGCGGAGGGAAGTAGATGGTGGCGGCACAAATCTTTATTAGATGTCGTTGGAAGAATCCAGACTGATAACCAGATTGAGAACCCGCAAGGGAATCAGATTGAGAACAAGCTAGAGAACCAACTAAGTGTCTTAACAAGAAACCAGCCAGAAGGTCTAACGAAGTAACTGAATAAGAGACCAGCTAGGTAGCCTATACGCTAAGGGGTGGTTGTTCCATCGGGAGCAGGACTGCTAGTGGGCGGAGGGCTAGTTGTCTGCACAACAGGTTTGGTCCCCTTCTGGTACTGCACTGTGTAATCGTTCTTGTTTTGAGTATCAACGGTGGTGGTGAAACCTTGCCCCTTGGTGTAACTGGTGCTGGCGTCATAGCCGTAAGATTCACCACTGGCAGTATTATAATCTCGACCACGAGTACTAGTCCCAGTGCCAGACTGAGCATCATACTGATTAGTTTTATAACCGTTGGCACTGCCACCACCAGCACCACTAACCTGAAAACCTCTTTGAGAGGTACCACCCTCACCATTTTTATACTGCCACTCACCCTGCCGGGAAAGAGTACCACCACCGCCGGTGGCACCATTAAAAGCACTCTGGTGGGCGCCGCCTTCTCCCTTCTTGATCAGAGTACCACCGCCTCGCTGCCAACTGCCGCCGCTTGCCGTAGTTCCACCAGAGCCGCTGGCATGCAGCAAACCTTGCGCCCCCACCGCAGAAAAGCCCGCACGGGCTCCAGTTCCTCCATTGGGTCCCTGAAATCTTGCCGCACGAGCGGCTGCAGCGCCTTGCCCATAAGCCACGCCGGACATGCCGGCTCTGGCACCATATTGACCTTGTTGCGCATAACCAGACAACGCTCCTCTAGCACCGGATGTACTGAAACGTCCAGCATGGGCGGGTTGGTTCAAGTTAAAGAAAAGAGCGAAAGCTGAAAAACCAGCCAGGAGCGAGATCTTTGGAAACGACATATATACCTCTTTGCTTGCGACAAATCACTCACAAGAGAAGTACGGATGAGGGAGTAAAAAGTTTCAGTGCAAAAGATTAAATAGACTCAAGCTTTACCGAGCAAAACTTTTGCTCGGTGATAGTGCTTCTCAGCTTCTTCCAGTTTGCCAAGTTTCTTGAGAAGTTTGGCGAAATCTCTCAAGCTATCGGCTAACTCAGGATTGTTCGCACCCAACTCCTGTTCCTTAAGAACAAGCGCCTTGGCCAGCAGCGGCTCAGCTTGGTCAAAAACCCCCTGCTGGAACTGAATGCCAGCCAACGAAGTAAGGTTCTCAGCCAGTTTAAGGGGCTCTGGAGTCTCAAATCCTTCCAAAATTTCAATTGCTCTTCTTATAAGAGGTTCGGCCTCAGCAAAATTACCCTGCACACAAATTACACCGGCAAGGTTATTCAAATCATCCACCACATCAGGATGGTTCGGACCAAGTTCACTCTGCCGCCAACTCAAAATACGTTCGTATGCCTTCTGAGCTTCAGGGAAATTCTCTTGCTCGTAATACATCTCGGCCATGCCGGTCAAAGCCGAAGACATAGCGGCAATCTGAGCGGCCTTGGCGGCATTCATATCAGACTCGCTCATTTTGGGCAAGCGAGAACTAGAAGCAGCGGGACGCTGAGCTGGTGCGGGAGCCGGAGCTGGTGCTGGAGCCGGAGCTGGTGCTGGAGCCGGAGCTGGTGCTGGTGCCGGTGCTGGTGCTGGTGCCGGAGCTGGTGCTGGAGCTGGTGCTGGAGCCGGCGTTGGAGCCGGTGCTGGTGCTGGAGCCGGAGCTGGTGCTGGAGCTGGTGCTGGTGTTGGAGCCGGTGCTGGTGCTGGAGCCGGTGCTGGTGCTGGAGCCGGTGCTGGAGCCGGAGCTGGTGCTGGAGCCGGAGCTGGTGCTGGAGCCGGAGCTGGTGCTGGAGCCGGAGCTGGTGCTGGAACCGGCGTTGGAGCCGGAGCTGGTGCTGGAGCCGGAGTTGGAGCTGGTGCTGGAGCCGGCGTAGAGCCCGGCTCTGGTCTAAGAGTGGCTGATTTCGGTGCTCTAGCTTCATCCTCGGACAAGCCACCGAGACCAGAAAAGAGCGACCGCAAATCTACATCTTCATCTGGTTGAACTTCAGCGACAGGCTCCAGCGAGTCCTGTAAGTTGGTACCACTAACTGCTGAATCTATGGTTTCCGAAAGGGAAGAAATCAGATCACCAAGTCCCACTTCCGGCAAATCACCATCGGCCAAAAGCCCAATTTCGGCGCTCACCGATTCGGCTGAAAAAACTTCAACAGAGGCAGCTTCAGGCTCATCCTGCAACTTATCGAGAAGGCTATCGAGCGACAGACCATCATCAAAACCCTTGTCTGCATCAAGAGCTTTACTTGCTGCCGCCTCTACTTCACTGTCCGAAACCTGTTTGAATACAGCAGTTGTCTCGAATGCTGCCGCATTTTCTCGAGCCGCTTCTTCCTCCGCTTCCTGGGCTTCAGGGGAAGCCTGGGTAGCTAACGAAGCGATGAGGGAATCCGCAGAGGGACCATTGGATTCGAATTCAGAATTTGCGAGATTCTCTTCGGCTTTGTCATCCAGATTAGAGCTTTGGCTTTCGTCGGATAGTCCAAACAAACTAAGCAAGCTACCTGTTTCGGCAGCAGCTACCTCTTCTCCGGGAGCTACGAAAACTTCATCTGCGGCTTGAGCTATCTCGGCGTCCATTGAAACTTCAGAAACTGCTATCTCCGAAACACTAGCTTGAAGTTCCAGCTCATTGTCGGTTCTAGGTAGGTCTAATTCCTTAGCGATAGAGCCTACAGCCTGTAATGAATCACTGGGCAGAGGTTCTTCTCTGGTCCAACCTAGCTCGATCATGGCGCCTTCAAGAGTAAGATCCCTCAATCGTCCTTGATTTATGCAGTAATCAAGAACTTGAATGGCATGTTCGTCAGAAAGTTCTCCTGTCTTCACCAGTCGATAACATTCCAAGACTGCGTTCTTGCCTACTTCGGTGAGAAGACCGCTCAGCTTCAGAACATCAACGAACATCTCAGGGGTTTCGCGAACCAGAGCAAACGCCTTTTCGATATCAAACTGATTAACTACATTAGAAGCCAGCAAAAGCGATTCAAAGGCACCGGAACTGGCAGAGGAAGGAGAACCGCCAGAAGATTTAGAAGAGGCAGCTTCCGCTTCTGGATTCTCAGAAGAGCTTTCAGCCCCTTGAATACCACCCAGTGAACTTTCCGCAGAAGCAAGAAGGTCTTCCAATGAACGTTCAGAGGAGCTGTCATGAGTCGTTTCATTAGCTAAACCGTTATCGGTTGAACTACTCTTGCGCACTTTCGAATCGTCGTCAACCGATTCGGTAAGCTGTTCGAATCCCTGCAAAGCATCTTCAGGTGTAGTCTGCGGCTCATCAAATGAGCCTTCGCCGGCTACCGAGCGCATGAGAGTAGCCAGCGAAGGCGCCTCGTCCACCTGTGTTAAATCGCTGCCCCCGGAAAAATCGCCATGTAACTCTGGTCCATCATAAAGCTGCTTCAATTTTGTAGAAGAAGATTTTGGCGACTCATGCATGCTGTAACCAGGATCGCTCGACGTGGTCTGAGGCGGAACATAAGTTCCGTTGATGCGGTCTTGAATTTCAGGAAATATACGTCCATTGGCTTGCATTAACTTAATTGCCTCTGCAGCCTCTTGCAGGTTATATCGACCTTCCTCGATACATTGCTGAACAGCCAAGGCAACATTGAGCATTTCAAACGAAATATAACCCTGCTCTACCATCACTTCGCCAATCTGGCGGTCGGAGGACAAGCCCAACTCAAGACAACTGATAACATCGGTTTCGTTAAGGAATCCGCTTTTAACAAGCAATTCACCTATGCGAACTTTCTTCTTGGACACAGGTTTCAAACTATCGAACGAGTCATCTCCAGCTTCGCCATCACTTGGTGCCTCAACCGCAGCCTTAATTGCCTCAGCTCGCAACGAATCGATAGCTTCATCACGCTCAATCATGCCGTCTCGAACACGCACTTGAAGCTCAAGAGCCAACCTTAGCAGTCCATCAGGTATAGAGTTGTTTAGAACTAGTATGCGTCCAAGCGGTAGCCCTGTCGCCAGACTTCGCCCCATAGCCTGACCAAACTGTCCTTTGTTGATTATGTTGGCATCCATCAACAATTCACCAAGCCGGTTTGTTTTCGTCTCAGCTTGATCTGCAATGGCTTGCTCTTCGCGAACAAGCTCTGAGAAAGAGGCTCCGGTTTTTACTGCAATCTTGAGACAACGAGCAGCCATTGGCATCTCGATTATCTTGTCTCTGAGCATAGCCTGAGCATCAACAGCAGCTTGCAAATCGCGATGGTTAATCAAGCCAGCCATCGTGAGCATCTGTCCCATATGCAAATGCTTGGTTGCTGTGTTCTTTATCGTGTCGTCTAGCTGCTTCTGAGTGATAATCCCAGCCTTAACGAAGAGCTCGCCGATCAAAATATCGGTCGGGTATCGATTAGTACTGGCGCCTTTTTTCAGAAAATTGAACGACACTGCTTCCCTCGGTCCACCATGAATTAGCTTTGAACTACGTACTGTTTATAACAAATCAAGTAGGTCAGATAATAAAACTCCGCCTTAACTTGGGTCTTTTCGAGCGTAGATAACGCCCCTTCTTTCTACTTTACTCCCCAAATCAATCTTGGCATGCCCAGTCTTCAAAATTATCAGCCACAAAAACTATCCAACAACAATCTGCCAGACACTTTCTACTTTCCCGGCAGCGCAGGACTCTAACCCAATCTAGTAGCAAATTGAAACAACCCTTCTTGAGACCGGCAGAAAAAATGATAGCTTCACAAAAGCAAACCTAGAGGGCGGCTCCTGGGTACATAATGTGAAAGTTTGTCCTCAATTACACTAAAGGGCCTTCAAAACACGGATGTCATCAGAAACCAGGTTATTGATCGTCGAAGATCACTTTGCAACGCTAGATGGACTGACGCTGGGCTTAAGCCAATTCGGTTTCAAAGTAGTCGGTAGCGCAACCTCAAGCGATGACGGTTTAAGGTTGCTAAGGGAAAAAAACTCTGAAATTGACGTCGTCATACTGGACCTTCACCTACCAGGCAATCTAGGACCTAAAGCAGCACTAGAGTCATTCAGAAAGACCGCCAGCGAAAAAACCAAATTAATCATATTCTCTGCAGAAGCCCGTGTAGCTTTCATTCAGTCGGTGCTCTCTATGGGAGTATCAGCTTACCTACTCAAATCCGAGAGAGTGGCCAAGGTTGCAGAAACCATCAAGGCTGTAATGGAAGGACAGTCGGGGCTGATTTCCGATGAAGTGACTAAAACATACAAAAAAATCACTAGAGCCGAGATGGAGGTTCTTAGCATGCTGGGAAGAGGCATGAAATATCAAGATATTGCAGATCACAGAATGACCTCTGTGGCTACCGCCCGAAAGCAATGCGAGACTCTTCAATTGAAGCTGGGTCTATCTTCTAGAGAACAGTTGATTGCCTGGGCGGTACAAAACGGTTTCGGTAGCGTCGACAACGAAAACTAGCTATTTCTTTTGATATGACACTGCAACAAGGCGAACTCGAATCAATCAACATTCTTCTCGACAAAGCCCTCAAACCACAAACACTGGTAAGAGCGGATGAAGTTGACAAAGCTCTGCTTTACAAGAAGGCAGAAGAGCTTGCGTTTGCACTATACAAGCTAGCTCACTACCATGTAAAAGCCCGTTTTCCAGATGAAGCATTTAGAACCAACCTGCAGTTCAGTCATCCCTCCAGATTGCAGGAGCCTATAGATTGGGTTTCTAAACAGGAAATGCGCTCAAAGACAAGACTGCCTACCAGCTACTTTCGCTGGAAAATGACTGGAGCACCATTGATAATTAGCTGCCGCGCCGGCGAGCGAGATAGAACCGGCATTGTGGAGTTCTTCCTAGTTCCGGAGCGCGAGGTTCCGCACATCACGATGTCTGAATTCGGCTCTCGTTTCAGAATCAGGTTTCAACTAATCGAATTGGGACAAAAGCTTGTCTGGGTCGCAAATAAAACCAAACTTTCCAGCGAAGCGGCAAAGCTGCAACTAGAATCACTCTTCAACGAAGTTCTTGAAGTAGCCTACACAGAAAGAATCAAACCCAATCAAAATCTGCAGCCTACAGAAGGCTTTCTCTACCAAGGCAAACCCATCAACACCATCGAACAACGCCTGGAGCTGCAACGAAACAATCTACTTTTCAAATTACTCAACCAACAAGAGGAGTTGAAGAATCAACTGGCCAGAGACCTCCACGACAGCGTTATAGCTGACTTAATGATGCTTAAACGCTACTTGTCTGGCGATCGAAAACTTTCAAGCGAAGAAACAATTGAGATTGTTGACGAAATCGTAAGGCAGCTAAGAGATTTGGTAAATGAGTATTCTCCACGCCAACTTCAAGAATGGGGACTTAAAGTAGGCGTAGAAGACTTGCTTGACAGAGTGTCTAGAAGGACCGGAATTGATACCAAACTGGTTTTTCAGGGAGAATTGCCCCGCTATCCAGACTTAGTAACCTTACACATATTCAGAATCATTCAAGAATGCCTTAATAACGTTGAAAAGCACGCTGAAGCAACAGCCGTCGAGGTTGAAATTAGAGCATCAAAAGTCGGCGACTCGACTTTTACAATAAAAGACAACGGCAAAGGTTTCGATCCCAAAACGGTGAGAATCGAAGCGGACGGTTCACATTCAATGGGAATCGGCGGCATGAAAGAAAGAACCGAACTTATTAAGTGCTTCTATCCAGCTAGAATTACGATAACATCCAAGCCGAAGCCGCCTGAATGGGATTTGACATCCTCAACCGATAACGGTTTAGCTTTGCCGCTAGACGCCAAAACCGCCAACCGGCAAGGCTCCAGCTCTATATCCAATGATCAATTTTCATTCGGTACAGCAGTTACACTTACAGTTTCACCTGCCGAGTGAAGGCTAAACCCAAACTAAACTTTCGGCAAGAATATCTTGGCTCCTCACCACGACTCAGGACCCTCAAATGCAAATCAAACCGCATAAAGCTATCTGCCTAGCCCTTAGTCTAACTGCATGTCAAATTGCGCTATCGATCGATATGAAAGCCTATTCTCAAACCAGCGCGCAAAAGCCAGCAGATCCAAAAGCCGGCAAAATTGATATCGGACCCTATATGAAAGCGGTCAGCGACAAGATTGGACCGCTTTGGAATCCGCCAAAAGCCAAAGGCGAAACTATCAATGACAAGCTTGTAGTTCGCTTTACTATAGAAGCAAACGGCTCGATTTCCGAACTCGGAGTGAAAGACTCCTGCGGCGACAAAGAAATTGACGAACTTGCGCTGAAGACAATTACAAAAGCGGCTCCCTTCGGAAAGCTGCCCGCCGGAGTCCCCAAAGTTAGCGCCCAGTTCGCCCTTCCTTGCAAGAGCGGAGTGAGCGCGGACGGAGTAGAAATGAAGCCCTACTTCGACGATATGTGGACCAGAATTCTCAGAACATGGTGGGTGCCCAAAAGACTACTCTTTATTCAGGTTCCAGTGAAGATTGAACTTAATGAAGACGGAAGCCTGATTGCTGCAAGTCTTTTAAAAAGCTCTGGTGACGAAAGCGCTGATAAATTAGCAATTATCGGCGTCAAAAGAGCAGCACCGTTTGCGCCACTCCCAAAAGGTATCAAGGCTCCTTTCACGGTCAATTACACACTCGGCTATAAAGGCGGCAAAGATCAAGTCGTCTACTGGAACGGTCAAAAGGTAAGTAAGGGCGAAAGCTACACCACCAGTGGTGGCGTTCAGACTACTCTCACCGACAATACCACCGAAAAGGACCGAGCATTTCACAAGAAGAAAGAGGAAACACTTATCAAGATGTTCGGTCTTGATGCAAAGCTTGACACCCTCGCAAAACTTGGCAACCACGAGAATCCAGAGATGGTACCTATCCTTCTAGAGTACAGCTCACAACACCGACAAATAGAAGAACACAAAGAAGCAAAAGACAAACTTAAAAAAGCCCTCGAAATCGCCGAGAAAAACCTGCAGAGCTTTGACAAATCAGAAACGACAGCCTCTGTAACGCAAGAAACCAAACCGCCAGAGAGTAAAAGGCAGGACAACAAACAACCGGAAGATAAATGGCTAGAAAACAAGAAAAGGGCTCAAAAGACATTTTCATCCGCTTTGATCGCCCTGGCTCAGACAGAATATTCCCTTGGCAATTTAGCTGAAGCGGAGCCCCTGCTCAAGCAAGCAATAGCGATGAAGGAAACCGAACTGAATGAGAAAGATCAAGAGTACAAAGACCTTCTCAACACTTATGCCAGACTTCTTTATAAACAAAATCGCACAAAAGAAGCAGAAGAACAATATAAAAAAATCAAGGAGCTGAGCTAAGCAAGCAGCGAAAACAGCATAAACTATTGTTGGTTTGGAGAGCTAAAAACCTTCAATACTGTTTGCAAGCCATGCTTGGCTAATCACTCAACAAACATTTCTGTTCAATAATTTGGTCAATAACTTTGTTGAAAATTAGCCGAGAGATATTCGAGAGCTTTTGGCGAGCCAAACGATGGTCATTTAGGGGACATTCGAGAGTCCCAAGAGCATCAGTCGAAAGATTGCAAACCTTTCCAACTTCAAAGCAATTGAATTGGACTCTTTCAAGCATCTGCAGTTCATCGAGGTAGGAGCCATGTCACATAGTAAGAGCAGCATTTTCCAGCTCGGCAAGGATAAGACGAATTACAGGCTCTTGACCAAAGAGCACGTTAAAGAGACTTCCTTCGGCAACAAGAAAATGCTGATGGTAGAACCAGAGGCGCTGACAATGCTCTCGAAAGAAGCTTTCAAAGATGTTTCTCATCTACTAAGAGCAAGCCATCTTGAAAATCTACGCAAAATTCTCGACGATAAAGAAGCCTCACCAAATGACCACTTCGTCGCGCTTGAGCTTCTTAGAAACGCCGCGATTGCTGCCGGTGGCACCCTACCGATGTGCCAAGATACTGGAACAGCTATTGTTGTCGCACACAAGGGCGAGCAAGTAATGACCGGCACCGATGATGGAGTCGCAATCAGCGAGGGCATCAAGAAAACTTATGGTGACTGCAACCTGCGCTACAGCCAGATGGCTCCAATTTCTATGTATCAAGAAGCGAACACCGGGAGCAATCTACCCGCGCAAGTAGAGATTTATTCAGAGCCCGGTGAAGCATACGAATTCCTCTTTATAGCAAAAGGTGGAGGCTCGGCGAACAAAACTTTCCTACTCCAGGAAACAAAATCAGTTCTAAATCCGCAATCGCTTAGAAAACTTCTCGTAGAGAAGATAGCAGGCTTGGGGACTTCAGCCTGTCCACCTTATCACCTAGCCATCGTTATCGGTGGACTATCTGCCGAAATGACCCTAAAGACAGTAAAGCTTGCCAGCTGCCACTACCTTGATTCACTCCCGACAGAAGGAGACAAAACCGGTAGAGCATTCCGCGACTTAGAGCTAGAGAAGGAAGTCCTTGAAATAACTAGAGAGCTGGGTATTGGAGCCCAATTTGGAGGTAAATACTTCTGCCACGATGTCAGAGTAATTAGACTGCCACGACACGGAGCGTCCTTGCCAATAGGAATAGGAGTCTCTTGCAGCGCTGACAGGCAAATTCTCGGTCGAATAGACAAAGATGGTATTTGGCTGGAACAACTCGAACAGGATCCGGCCAAGTATCTACCCGAAGTTGAAATGGACGACCTGGAAACTGAATCTATCAAAATAGACCTCAGTAAATCAATGACGGAAATCAGGAAGATGCTTTCTGGAAAACCAGTGGGCACAAGGCTAATGCTCTCGGGTACGATGCTCGTCGCAAGAGATATCGCCCATGCCAAATGGAAAGAAATAATAGAGAATGGCGGAGAACTTCCAGAGTACACGAAACTGCACCCCATCTATTATGCCGGACCCGCCAAAACTCCAGATGGTTATGCCTCAGGTTCTTTTGGTCCGACAACTGCAGGACGCATGGACAGTTATTCAGACCTACTTATGTCTAGAGGAGCTAGTCTAATTACCCTCGCAAAAGGAAACAGAGGCAAAATAGTTCGCGAAGCATGCGAGCGCTGGGGAGGGTTCTACCTGGGCACCATAGGCGGTGCCGCCGCCAGACTTGCGAAAGATTCGATTAGGAAGGTCGAAACTATAGATTTCCCAGAGTTGGGCATGGAGGCTGTCTTCAAAATCGAAATTGAAGACTTCCCTGCCTTCATTGTAATCAATGACAAAGGTGAAGACTTCTTTGCCAAAGTCGCAGAAGCCAAGGTGAGCGTGAGCAAATAAAGGCGAGTGCCAGCAATTTTTAATCTAACGGACGAGTGAGAGGTAACGCCGCTGTATTGCGGCTTTGCACTGACTAGCAAGGGTTTAACCGATAACGGTTAAACCCTTTTTTCCAAAATCATTGAACTTTTTCTGCAGAAATTACGTCTTACTCTTTAGCGGCGACGAGGGTTCTAGAGATGAACAAAGCCAGTAAAGGTAGAATTCAGATCAAAAAACGGTCCAGAACACAAGAAGAAGCTGATTTCCTGCTATCTCTGTGGGGTAAGTTCATAGAGAAATACCCCAGTAACGAGAGTTGCTGGCAAGACTTCACCGGACGGATTTGTGAAAAATCAACTCTATCCTGCAGAATCTGCGCATCTACAGATATTGAGATCTGTGCTGCGGATCGAACTGCAAAATGCAAAAAATGCAAAAAAACCTTTAGTCTATCTACTGGCACTTTCTTTGAGAGAGTCAGAAATATCTGGGCCTGGTACGCCGCAATTTGGTTTCTACAGCATGGTGCTGTTTTGAATGCCTGCTTTCTGGGGGCAATTGTAGACATTGCTAATTCTTCAAGTCTTCACATTCAAAAAAGTATTCTCGCAGCCATCGCCGAAACCAGCAAAATCGAGCTCGACAGAGTCAGCTCTCTCCATTTCGATAGACTGTTCACTAGGCGCAGCCTAGCAACCCCGCCTTGGCTAGAGGCAAGCCACGAAGAAGAACTAGAACAACATCTTGAAAGAGAACCGAACAGCAATAAAGGCGATCAGTCCTCTGAATCTGACCAAGTCCAACATGAATATCAAGATGTAGAATTCTACGAAACAGCCGGTGCTAGCGATGATGACAATCTGCATAACGCCCCAAGCCAGCCTACTCCGAAGGAGACAAATACAACATCCGGACTGCTAGAAACCACCTTGTCTGAAGAAGAACGACGGGTCTTCGAACTGATTGAGAAAGGGCTCGAAACTATTGACGCAATACAAGCTGAATCTGGTCTCAACTGCGCACAAATTGTAGCGGCAGTTTCGATACTGCAGTTGGAAAATCTAGTCAGAACCGAAACAGGCGCAAGACTGTTCGTCAGAAGAGAAGCCAAAGAGCCGACCGAAGAGGAAAGCAAGAACCCATTCAATAATGATCGAAAAACCCACTGTACAATAAATGCAGGCTCGAGAATCTGCACAAACAATGAATGCATTGGCACCAAGTTAGCAGCCGCGGACACGCTCACGACTCAGAACTTAAGCAATAGAATTAGAGCATTCATTGAATTTGTCTCGGACACGGCAGGAGGAATCAGTAGAAAGTATTTGAATTTCTATCTATCGTTTGGAGCGTGCCTTTCTAGAGACGACGGCAGAACCGCATCAGTTATGGATTCTTGCCTAGAGCGAGGCTATATTGGAGCAAAATACATAAGGCAATCGCGCACCGCAATCACGGTATCGGTTCCAGAGTCACTGAAAGTCTTCACTGGTATAAATAGCGGCAATCCGAAACAATCTCAACGCTCAAGCACAGCCAAGGTCTAAAAACTGGCGAAGTTTAAACCATATCGACAATTAGAATTGGATCAGAGCATCATACTAGCTCAATGCACTCGAAGACATGAATGAACGAATTTAAGTCCAAGCGACCCTTGGTAAATGCCTAGCGCAAATGTATGTGAGCTGACCAATTAATGAGTTGACTAGTCGATGAGTGACTAGTCGATGAGTGACTAGTCGATGAGTGACTAATCAATGGGTTGACTAGTCGATGAGTGACTAGTCGATTAGTTGCGACCTCTAACGATTTTTCCATCAAGTGTTGTCTTTACTGGATCACCCAGAATCGGAATGCGAAGCACAGTATCCTTCTTTCGGTCAACCCAAGTAATCATGCCAATATTCTGATCTACACTGATACTATCTACGGGGTCACCACCAGACCGTTTACCCTCGCCATCGTAAATGTTCCAAACGCCATTTTCTCTTTTGGCAACTCGGGGCTCGCCAGTCTTGAGCTTGAATCGTAGTTCTGACAGTTCACCCCTAGAATCATATGCAAACTGCCTCTTGGAACCGTTAAATCCTTCTGTCTCCAACAGCTTTCCAGCAGTGTCATACCTTAGAGCCGAGCCATCATTTTTCAACATATGATGGCTACCAGTGCGCCAATCTATTCGCATATTGCCTTCACCATCTACTCTTACATCCTTAATAGGAGGCACTGGAATTGGCTTACCTTGTCCATCGTAGAGGTTCCAATTGCCATTCTCGCGACGCAATTCAGACTGCAAAATCCCTTTGCTATTGAAAAACTTTGTACTGTTGACTGCACCATCGGCGCCGATGTCATACTGTCTATATGAATTATCTCTGAAAACTGCTCGGCCGGGAAAACCAGTGGCACTGTCCAAGATTACTCTGGCACCATTATCAAAAGTTCGCGTTCTACTCTCTAGATTAACTGTCTTTCTTGTGCCATCGAGACCAAGGATAGTCTCCGCCCCAGTCTTGCCATCAACTGTACGGACCGTGCCAGCTGCATCTACGCTAACCATTCCGACAAATTGCCTACCTGTATTCTTGCCGTCCTTGTCGTATGCATTCCATAGTCCATTTTCCTTGCGCCACTCCTGGACCACCATATCCTTTCCCGCAACCTTCATAGCTGTCAGTTCGCCGGAAGCACTGTAGGTGTAATCCCTAGTCAGTCCATTTCTGTCCACGCTTGAGATGGCTCTTCCTCGAGAATCAAGAGAAACACGCCCCCCCGAGGTTCCATAAACTTCCTTACTACTATCTGCCCGCTGAATTTCAATGTTGCCATTTTCAAGTACGGCTACTCTAGGTGTTCCCCTCTTGAGGTTAGTTCCTTCTGATGATGTGCTTTCCCAGCTTCCATCCGGCTGGCGAGCATCAATACTCCTCACATTGCCTTGCGCATCAGCTCTGATAATTCGACTTACGCCTGTATTATTTCGCTCTATACCTGTATAGCTACCGTCGCCATAGATAACGCCTCGAATCTGCCCGGCGCTGTCACGTCTAACTTTCGCTCCATCACCTACAGATTGTTCAACCGTATTGGCAAAGAAGCTAGCATCGATACGTCCCAGTCCTCGTTCCTGGGGATTTTGAGCTTCTCCGCTTCGCGGTTTCAACTCTGAAGGCTTTAGACCATCACCGAAAGTGATTCCAGCCGACGCATCGGCTAAAATCACGCGAGGTACAACTCCTTTGTCTGCGAGTTTACCTGTCTCTAGAGCCGACTGCTGGCTCGACTGAACAAAAAAGGTGGCTGCATCAGTCAGATTGCGCTCGCTCAAAAGCTTGCGGTCATTTGCCGCCTCAGGCCCAACTTCCTTACCCTGAACTTTGTCGTTGCTCAAATCATACGACCCCTTAAGTATAGTCACCCCTTATATACCCAAAGCACATAAGTATTCGACATAGAATGGGCCTTTAGCTTGAACGGCCTCAGTGAAACGCAAACCCGTCAAGCGAGCTACAATCCTCAATTAGTCAAGCTGAAAATCCTTGATCCGGCTGCAAAGCCCTGATCCGGCGGCAAAGCCCGAATCAGTGCATCTAAAATTTAAGTCTCAGTCCAGGGTAATCGCGTTGCCAGCCTCTGCCCCTCCGCCATCCAGTCTAAGCTTGCTACAAACCAGACAGACTAATATCAAGTACGCTCGCGATTTAAGCAAACTACTCTGCGCTTTGCTGGCCAGGCCAAAGAGGCTGAATAATCTTTGCTTCTGACGCTGTAGAGGGCAAGACTGGTCGCAATTCATTCAAGCCAAGCTGGATAGGCCGGTACTCTGGACCAGGAAATGCTCCAGAGCCGACCGGCAAACCATCAGTACGTGTCAACGCTCTATTCGTTTTTCTCTTAAAATAACCATGACTGTCCTCAAGAGTCGGGACTTTATTCTCCGGAACTGGCTCAGCAGGCTTAAGCGGGACGTCACTAGGTCCAGCTTCCGGGGTCTCAAGAGCCCCCTGACTATCAGTATTGGCTTCGGAAGAAACGCTACCATGGAGACTCAGCCCGGTTAAACTGTCTGAAGAGTTCTCGACTTCGGAACTATCAAACTCGATCAGAAAAGACCTTTCAGACGAAGCCTCAGCAACATTCTTGCACTCCACTTCGTTTAACTTAGAAGCCCAAAGTTCAGCCTGACTGGGTGAAACCGACCGGGCTTCGAACCCATGGGCGGAACCCCTAACTGCTGCTGACTTTTGAGCATCCATGAGGGGCTCAACCGATAACGGTTGAACAATTTCAGCCAAAGAATCCAACTTTTCTCCGCGTCTCACTCCAAATGTTTTGGTAAGGCGTTCACTGCTTTCCGAACTTGCAGAACCGCCGCCCCCAAGAATCTTGCCCTCCTCCATCGCATTCTCTTTGACAAAGATTGTTGAATTCTCTATAGACAATGCATCCGCCTCACCGGGGCGAGAGCGGTTATCCCCCTTCATAGATGCCTGAGAAGCACTTCCGCCAATATTTAATTCAGCAGGCGGCTTAATGCGCCCGAGAAGTTCTTCCGGACTCCAGGAAGACTTAGAACCTGGAGTCAATATAGCGCCTTGTTCTTCCACCTTGTTTGCGCCCGTGATATCAAGCCCCCGGGTCGGCTGCGCATCTCGCTTCCGATGGCTGCTCGTTAATTGTTCTTTGACAGTGTTGCCGCCAGCCGATAGAGCCAATCTCCTTCGCCTAAAGAATATCAACAGTCCAACTCCGGTCCAGAGAATGAGCAACGCCGGAATCAAAAAGCTTAAATTAGTCAAGCTTGCCAAGGATTGCCCGAAAAGTGAAGGTGCTCTTTTGGCCTTAAGCAAATAACTCGCCATTACCGCAGCTTCCGAGCCGGTGGGAGCTTCCTTTTCTAGAGCCTCTAAGAGGCTCTTGCCCTCTGATTCATGCCCAAAGGCGAGCAAGAACGCCCCTGTAAAGAACTCATCCCGAAGGACACTAGCCACAGACAAAACTTGAGACGCCGATTCTTGACCACGATTGTCATTCCAGCTGTTGGTCGCAATTGATAGAACTTCCTTGCACAGCTTAAGACTCGGGCCTGAATCTGCTCCCCTCTCAACCTCATGGAAAAGAGCATTAATTGCCTTTACACTTCTTTCCTTCTCTCCACCCAATGCCAAAGACAACCCTATCCATAGCCCTACAGAGACGCGCCTAGAATCACCAGGCAAGATTCTCTTATAAGCATCCAAGAATGCTGCTGCAGCATTCAGGTAGCGCCCCATAGCCAGATCATTTCTAGCTAATAGCAGCTTGGCTTCGGTTGTCCAACCGCACTGCTTCCGTAAGTTTGCAATGGCTTCTTTAGTCAGTGGACCTTCCTGCAAACTGGACTCTGCCAAAGCTAACTCAAGAGGAACCGCACCCGGTAAGTTCGAAAGGCTTTCCCTCATTTGGCTGAGAGCTTCACTACTCTTGTTTAAGCTGAGCAACAACTTAAATCTCTCGACTAGAAGACGCAAGGGTAAATGCGGCTCGTAACGATTGCCGGCAAAACTGCTGGCAGATAAAGGAAACTCGGAACCGACCCGCTCGGACTTTTGGTTATGACTCGCCCTGAGAGAGCCTTTCGAAACATCAGCCACTCCTAGAGCTTCTATTCCTTGCTCGACGGCCAAGAGAGCGCGGTCCAGCTTTCGTTGATCGGCAAAGACCTTTGCAGCCAATAAATAACTTTCCTCGCGCCCTGGTTGCAACCTCACGAGCTCAATGGCTGCGGCTTCAGCTTCAGCAGACTTTCTAAGAGCAGAAAGAGCCTCAATTCTGCATGCAAACAAAGACGGATCAAGGGGGGAAACCCTTGCGGCTCTATCAAGCTTAGCAATAGCGCTGTCAGGCTTTCCCAATTTACACAAAATATCTGCCGCCGAGATGGCATAGAATGCTTCCTCTGGATTCGCCTTCTCTAGACCCTCATAGACATCAAGAGCCTCACCGTAGGAACCTATTTTCACCAACAGATCTGCGCGAACTTCTCTAGCTTCGAAAGGCAAGCTATTGGTTTGCCTAAAGCCATCGGCGATGCAATCGAAAGCCGCTTGCAACTTTCCAGAGCGAGCCAAAGCAAGAGCCAAGGACTGAGTAACATTCTTGTTCTTACGTCCCTCTAAAAAAGTTGTTCCACAGTCCACAGCCTTATCGAAATAGCCGGTAGCAGTGAAAATATCAATAGCAGAGCTGACAATCCCAGGGTCCTTCCGACCGAGTGAAAGTGACATTGCAGCAAGTTCTTTTGCCTTGTCATAATGCTCTACTCTAAGATAAAGCTGGGCAAGCGCGGCGTAATCTTGCGCCGATAGATTTCGATAAAGCCTGGTAGCATCGAGTAATGCCGTAGTCTGAGCGAACTGCATATTGTCGGCATAGTGCATCGCCTCAGCAAGAGTCTCGGCGGTTGAGCCAGAAACCGACACTTTCGCATCCCCACTGTCTTTCTTCAGATGCTTAGAAGAATCGGCCGGCTCCCCAGTTCCTTCACTAGAAACAGAATCGTCATTGAGCTTAGGCAAACTCTTACGTTGACCGGGGGCAGGTAATCTAGCAGAAGTCCCTCTCGGCTTTACAGGAGCGGCCTGTTTTGCTGGTGTAGTTTTCTTGGCAGGAGCTTTCTCAATGGAAGCCTCCTCGGTAAAGCCTTCTGCTTCGGCGGTTGAATATGCTCTTCTTGCCAGAGCGGCAGAATCTTGCAGAATAACGACCAGAAGACCCAAAGCAATCGCGGCAGCGAAAGTCTTGTCGCCGATTTTCTTACTGTACTTCTGGGGGGCAAGATGCATATCTAAATGTCCGATAAGCAAAAGGGCAAAAGCCCTCTGCCATTCTAGCAGAGCCAAATCTTGCCCAAGCTAACCGGCCCAGGCTTTTCAGTGCTCTAGCCAAATATCTAGACATTCGGCAAACAAGACCAGCTCCAAACTGCTCACTATTGCCTATTACCTGCGTCGAATGCGTTTAAGCCTATGCATGAAGCTTTTCACCACAGAGTAAATAACAGGTACGAAATACAAACTCAAGATGGTAGAAACCACCATTCCGCCGCAAACAGCTGTTCCTAAGGAATGCCGACTATGGGCACCGGCTCCGGTGGCAAAGACAAGGGGTAAGATACCCATAACGAAGGCAAGCGAGGTCATAAGAATGGGGCGAAAACGAATCGCGCAAGCTTCTTTTACAGCTTCATCAATTGAAAGCAACCGTGACGCCTCTGGCATAGAACCGACCATCGCCGCCTCATTATCAGCACCAGCACTCAGCTTCACTAATGACACTGCGGGAGGTCCCTCTCCCCCTAGTTCTGCTCCCCCTAGTTCTGGTCCCCCTAGTTCTGCCCCCAGGGCTGCTCCAACCCCAGCATCGGCTTCAGAGCCAGTCCCAGCCACAGCTTCAGAGCCGGCTCCGGCGACAAGCTGGTCTTGAAGGTCCGCTTCATTATCGAGCCCTCGGGCGTAAAGCAGATGGTTAGCAAACTCGACGATGAGAATAGCGTTCTTACTGGCCAAGCCAACCAGCATCACCAGACCAATCTGGCAAAAGACGTCGTTGTCTAGATGCCTCAGCCACTGCGCAAGCAGAGCGCCTAACATAGCAAGCGGCACCGATAGCAAAATGATGACAGGATCAACAAAACTTTCATACTGTGCAGCGAGCACTAAAAATACAACCACTATTCCCAAGGCAAAGAGCAGCAAGGTCTGCGGTCCGCTCTCTTTCTCTTCCAGTGAAATTCCGGTCCACTCATAGCTCATACCTTGGGGCAGAACCCGCTTAGCAAGCCGCTCCATCGCCGCCAAGGCCTGACCGCTTGAGACACCGGGTGCCGCCGAACCGTTCATCTCGGCCGAGCGAAATAGATTATAGTGCGAGATAGTCTGCGGCGCTGTAGAGCGTTCAACCCGCACCAGCTGCGAAAGGCTTACCATGTCGCCACCTTGAGACCGTACATAGAGCTTGTCTATATCACGCGGATTGGAGCGGAACATTTCATCGGCCTGCACGTAGACACGATAGATTCGGTTGCCCAAGTCGAAATCGTTGACATAACGAGAGCCCAGCATAATCTCAAGAGTTTGAAAGACATCTATAACTAGAACCTTGAGCGCCCTAGCCTTGTCGCGCAGCACAGTTGTGATCAATTGCGGACTGTTGGCAGTAAATGGCGAGAAAACACCGGTTACTTCTTTCTCCCGCCCGGCTTCCATCATCATCTGCCCGGTGACGCGCGCCAATTGCTGTACGTCTGTACCGAACATATCCTGCAATTCAAAAACGAAACCGCCGAAGTTGCCTAGTCCCTGAATAGAAGGAGGGTTGAAAGGAATGATCATGGCACCGCCCACAGAGGCGAGAGGACCACGCAAACGTTCGATTAACCCTTTCAAAGAAGCCTTATCGCCCGCCCGTTCATGCCAGTCGCGTAAATTAGAAAAGACAATAGCATTATTCGGGTTGGTCCCAGTAAAGCTGAACCCAGCGACACCAAAAGAAGACACTATTTCTGGTTGCTTATCGAGCACAGCTTCAATCTTTTTGAGAACGTCCACCGTATAGTTGAGTGAAACACCTTCCGGCGCTTGCACAATCACGATCATATAGCCCACATCTTCTTCTGGAATAAAGGCGGTCGGCACTGCTTTAGAAAGCCAGTAAGTGCCCACCATAAGCAGGGCGAAAACAAGCAAGAAGAGATATTTGACCTTGAGCACCAAAGAAAGAGACCAGCTATAGAGCTGACGCAGTCCGTCAATGACAAAATTGACAGGTCTAAAGAGAGGACCACCGGCATGACTGCCTTTCTTCAGCCAAAGAGCCGACAGAGCAGGGGTAAGAGTCAAAGCATTCAAAGTAGAAATAGCTACTGAAATTGCGATTGTCAGAGCAAACTGCTTATAGAGCTGGCCGGTTGTGCCGGGGAAGAAGGCTACAGGCACAAAAACCGCAGCCAAAACAAGAGAAATGGCAATAACGGCGCCTGTTACTTCGCGCATGGCCAGAGAGGCAGCTTCCCTCGCCGAAAGATTGCGATCGTGCATCAATCTGGTGATGTTTTCTATGACGACAATTGCATCATCTACAACAAGACCGGTGGCAAGGGTAATACCAAAGAGGGTCAAAGTATTGATGGAAAAGTCCAGCACTTTCATGACGGCAAAGGTACCAATCAGCGAAACTGGAATGGTAAAGACCGGAATCAACGTCGACCTAAAGCTCTGCAAAAAGAGGAAGATGACCACCACCACCAAGGCTATCGCCTGAGCGAGAGTAATGAGCACTTCTTTGATAGATTCTTTCACCGAGCGAGTAGTGTCGAAAGCAAATTCATAGGTCATTCCGGGCGGGAAACGCTTAGCGAGCTGGGCCATCTCCCGTCTCACCCCTTCCGATATGTCTAAAGCATTGGAACCGGGGCGTTGAAAGATACCAATGCCGACTGCATCCTTGCCGCGATAGCGCACCACGGTTTGATAGTCTTCGGCTCCCAGCTCAGCTCGTCCCACATCTTTGATTCTGATCAACTGACCGTCTTTGCCGGCGCGAATGACGATATTCTCAAATTCAGCGGCCGACTTGAGGCGACCGACCCCTCGCACACTCATCTGATACATCTGCCCAGCCGGCAAAGGAGCCTGTCCTATTTGTCCGGCGGCCACCTGCAAGTTCTGGTCGGACACAGCCGAGACCACATCTTGTGCCGTGATGCCCTTGACTGAAAGTCTAGATGGGTCAAGCCAAACCCGCATTGAATATTTTCTCTCGCCGAAGATGCGCACCTCGCCTACGCCCTTCACTCGCTTGAGAGCATCGCGCACATAGATATCGGCATAATTGCTTAAAAACTGGCTTGAATATCTATTGTCAGGCGTCAATATCCCGATGGCCAAAACAAAAGAGTTTGAAACCTTATTGACTTGCACGCCCGTGCGCTTGACCTCTTCAGGCATGCGCCCCAAAGCGCCAGAAAGACGATTCTGAATATCGACAGCGGCCAAATCGATATCACGTTCGAGATCGAAAGTGACATTGATAGTCGATGTACCGTCATTGCCGCTGGTCGAGCTGATGTACTTCACCGCCTGGGCGCCGTTAATCTGCTGTTCCAGAGGCGTTGTCACCGCCGATTCCACCACCTGAGCACTGGCTCCTGTATAGACCGAAGTTACCGAAACTTTCGGCGGAGAAATCTCAGGGTACTCGGCCAAAGGCAGGGTTGGAATACTGACGGCACCAGCCAGCACAATGATTAATGCAATAACCGTTGCAAAAATGGGACGCCTAATAAAAAAATCTACAAACATGGAATCTACTACTTAGTGCTTAAATTCGTGAAGATGACTAGAACTGCCAATTAATGCTGATTGCTGCTGATTACTGCTAAGTTTGTCCACGCTCACATCGCTCCAGGCTTGGCACCTTCACCACTGGCGGTGCGCTCACTGGGCAAGACCGGCGCGCCTTCAAAGAGCCGCTGCACATCGGAAACAATTACTTTGTCATCATCTTTCAAGCCGGACAGCACAACATAACAGTTGTTTTGTATATCGCCAAGACTAACCGGCAACTGCCTGGCTACGAAACCTCCCTTCTCGGAAGGTCTGGCAACGAAAATAAAATCTTGCCCGCTGATATGCATAATACTTGTGGTCGGAACCAGGGCCCGCTCAGCTCTCTGCCAAATCAATCGGGCAGTAATTTGTTGATTGGAGCGCAGTTTATCGCCCGGATTATCGAACAAACCTTTAACCAAAACCACTTGGTCGTCTCGCCCCACCTCGGGCGAAATAAAAGTAATCGGACAGCTGCCTATGAGCTTGCCGGCCACATCAAGCAGTTCAATCGGCAGGCCCAGCTTGAGCTTATGCACTTGATCAGCCGGAACGTAAACATAAACTTCAAGGGGATGATTCTGGTCTATGGTAGTCAGCTCGGAGGCTGTATCGACATACTGACCAAGCCGCACCGGCACATCACCGACCACGCCATCAAAAGGCGCCTGCGCCGTATGCCTTGATAGCTGAACTTCCTCTTGTTTGGCTTGAAACTGACTTTCTTTGAGCATTTTTTCAGCTTTGCGAATCAAAGCTTCTTGCCCTTTAATCTGCGCATCACTGGAGGCCAAGTCAGCCTCAGCCCCCTTGAGCTGGTTAAAATACTGATCTACGCTTTCTTGCGCCACCGCTCCTTCTGCTTTCAAGCCGCGATAGCGCTCATACTGACTCTTCATAAAGTCAAGATTGGATACACGCGCCTGCCTCTCAGCCAAAAGCGATTTGAGCCGCTCTTGGGCTGTGGCTTTTTCATCCAAGAGCGATTCGCGCGTTGCTAATTTACTAGCCAGGGCTTCCTTCTGCTTGGCGATATCCACTTCGAAAAGTGGTGCTCCTTTTCTGACTACATCGCCTGATTGCACGTAAATATTGGTAATACAACCTTCCACCTGCGAATGAATAATCACTGAGCGCCTAGCCTTGACTGTGCCGACAAAGCTATCAGTAAAGCGCACCATTGACTTTTCCACCGGCGCCACCACTACAGGCGAAGGGGGCATGCCTGAGCCGGCCGGCTCGGATGCTTTATCTGAGTGATCACCAGATTTCTCATGACTCTTATCGCTGCCAAATTCGCCACCGGGCAAAATGCCGCAAGCGCTCAAACAAGAGACCAAGCTGACCAAAAAAAGCAAAAGCAATAACTTTGACATTGACGAAAACATAATTATTGATACCTATTTTTCGGTCCGCTTTTCTTGCCTAATTCGGCTACTTTTCTCGCTGACTTATTCTTAATTGCTTCTTCTGCCGAGCCCGGGCACTTAAAAGATTGCGCAGCTTCACATTGCCTGTCATTTTGGCTTGCAGTATGAAAGAGGCGGAATGAACCCTGTAAATAGTACCAATTAGTGCGATTTTTAGCTATTCGGAAAGCATAAGCACAGCAAACCTCAGCGGCAAAGGTGCTCCGGCTTGTGATGCCGATATCCGTTATTATTGAGGACCAAATTAGGGTTTTCTGACTGTAAAATTAGGCAAACTAAAGCAGGATATTTTCTTGAAAGCAATCAGTTCAATCGTTAGCTTTACTATGATTTCAGGCACCATGTTCTCCGCAACCATGCTCTATGGCTTCTGGCTGATGACAGAACAAGCAGCCTGCGCCCAACCTATCTGGGTCAATGACAGCGTCATAAGTTCGCCTGCAAAGCTCAAGCTGAATGTTCTCAGACAAGCGCCGCCAAACTATACTATTCTCAAGTTGATGGAGCGCGGGCAAATAGAAGAAGCCTGCGCCCTGATCGTTGAAAACAAAGAAGAATTTGAAAGAAGTCGAAACCAATTTTATGTTCGCACTCTCTATTTGAATGCAATACGCCTGCACTCTCAGAAGGTAATTGAAACCCTACTGAGCCTGCATCTAAAGCCGGAAAACAAAGAAGATCGCCAATCTTTGCTTGAGTATGCCCTTTGGAAGCGCGAGAAAGAATTGGCTGAACATCTCAAAGAAGGCGGCTTTGAGACGACTATTTATGCTGAAGTAGCCATGGGTAACCTGAGCAAACTACAAGAAATATTGAAGGAGAAAAGCGCTGTCAAAATGAGAGACTGCAATGGCAGAACCTTGCTGCACTGGGCAGCCCTGGACGGACAGGTTTATCTTATCAAGACGCTTTTGGCAGCCGGCGCCTCGGTGGACGACTACTCAAAAGTTTCCGCCGGCAAGAAGCACAAACAAGCAAAAGACTCTGCCATAGAAGAGGGTAAAGAGGGAAGCGAAAGTGCACCTTTCTATCTCAGCCCCTTGGCCATAGCTATTGCTAATTCTTGCCAGGACGCCTGCAAAGTGCTGATTGAAAGCGGCGCCAACCCGAACGGGCGCCCCGGTGATGAGACGCGCCCCCTAGCTCTTGCCGCCAGAATGCACAATCGGTTGGTTATCGACCGCCTGCTTGCCGCCGGAGCAGATTTAAACGGACGCGACAGTTATGGCAGAACCGCCCTGCATTACGCCGCCCTCTCCAATGATCCTGTCATCACCGATTATCTACTTAGCCTCGGCGCCGACAAAAAAATTGTGGACAAACAGGGCAAACGAGCAAGCGACCTGACTGATTCACAACCGGTGCTGAAGTTACTGAAGGGAGAATGACATGATTATTGTCTTCAACTATGGCTCAAGCAGCATCAAGACCGCCATCTTTGACAGCGACTTGAACCAAATATTTAAGACCCAGGTCAATTTAGCCAAAGGCGAAAGCGAGCAAGAAAGACAAGAAATAGCGCGCAAAGCGGCGCTAAATATCATGCTCGACAAGAAATTCAAGAGAGCCTTAAAGACTCCAGTTACAGCTACCGTTCATAGAGTTGTGCACGGCGGTAATCTGGACGCACCCAAAGCAATCGACGCCAATATCAAGGCCCAAATTAAAGCTTTTAGCTCATTTGCACCTCTGCACAATCCAGGCAGCCTGGCCATAATCGAAGCCGTCGAATCGTCACTACCGGCAGTACCGCACTTTGCTTGCTTCGACACAGCCTTTCACCGCACCAGGCCCGCTTATGCAAAAAATTTCGCCCTGCCAAGAGCCCTGGCTAAAGACCTAAAGATAGAGCGCTACGGTTTTCACGGCATCAATAGTTCTTACATTGCAGGACTCTTTCCGCAAGATAAACATGAAGATAAGCGCATGCTGGTCTGTCATCTCGGCGCCGGAGCCTCGATAACAGCGGTGCGAGCCGGCAAAAGTCTTGACAACACGATGGGCTTCACCCCTCTTGATGGTTTAATTATGAACACCCGTGTGGGCAACCTTGATCCGGGCGCTCTGCTCTACCTGATGCGTACTAAAGGTTTGACTCCGCAAGAAACCGAAAGACTGCTAAGCAATGACAGCGGCATTTTAGGACTTTGTGGAAAACCAGACCTGAAAAGTCTGCTCGCCCAGTTACAGCTGGATAACTTGGGTGAACAAAACAAAACCGCCCAAAACGAGGCCAATGCACTAAGCGTAGAAATAACGAGTGAGTACGCCAGAGAGAGCGCGCGCGAAATAGCAGCAGAACTAGATATAGCAGCAAAAATAGATACAGCAAAAATAGATACAGCAAAACGAATCAGCTTAGAAAAAGAAGTCGCTGGAGCGGAAACTACAGAGTTATTCAAAGAGACCTGGGAAAGCTATCTCTACAGATTGGTCACCCAGGCGGGGGCGATGACTTTCGCCATGGGCGGACTAGACCGCATTGTCTTCAGCGGCGGCGCCGGCGAAAATAGTGCAGAATTGCGAGCCGCTTTCATAAGCAAACTGCAATTTATGCACGCCGAGATAGACCAAGAAAAAAATCTCGACAAAGCTCTTCAAGAAAAAGAGCGAAAGAAATTCGGTTATGCCGATATCACAGGAAATTCTAAAATTCGAATCTTCATCGGTTATGCTGAAGAAGAAAAAGCAATGGCTATGACGGCAAAGGCAATGATGAATAGCGGTGGGGAATAAGAGTTGAAGAACTTGCTTCTGATAATTTTAGGATTAATCGTCACAGGCATAACGGCAGTTCTACTAATTGCCCTTGGCAAGCCGGACGAATTCAAAGTAGAGCGTTCTATTTCAATCAAAGCCACAGCCGACAAAGTTTATCCCCTCATCGAAGATTTTCACGAGTGGCGAAACTGGTCCCCCTGGGAGAATGTCGACCCCAAGATGCAACGCAGCTTCGGCGGCGAGAAAAAAGGCAAGGGCTCTATGTACCGCTGGGACGGCAATGCTAATGTCGGAGCCGGCTGCATGGAAATGAAAGAATCTATTCCTCAGTCAAAGATACAAATCAGACTCGACTTCATCAAGCCCTTCGAAGGCACCTGCAATGTAGATTTCAGCCTCACTCCCACCCTTGAAGGCACCAATGTAGTATGGACTATGACAGGCAAAAACGCTCTGCCGGCGAAGGTCATGAGCGTCTTCATGAACGTCGATGAATGCAGCGGCAAACAGTTCGAAATAGGCTTGAAGAATCTCAAGGACAAAGTCGAAGAAGTAAAAAAAGAACCCGGACAAGTTAGCCAACCGGGCGCGACTAGCCAACCGGGCGCGACTAGCCAGCCGGGAGCGACCACACCAGCGGGTGCCGCCAAGCAAGCTGGATCGGCAAATTAGACCGAAGCAGCTGAATGGGCTCGAAGAGCAAATCAAGCAGCACCTGCAAAGGCAGCGATTGCCTCCACATAGGCGCGAAAAGCAAATCAGCCTGCAAATAATGCAAGCTGATTTGCCAAACTAGGCGACTTTTTCAAGGATTTTGTTTTTGAGTTTTTAAGTTTTCGAGACCTTGAATCTTCAAGACTCTGAGACTTTGAGTCTTTGAGACTTTGAATCTTCAAGACTCTGAGACTTTGAATCTTCAAGACTCTGAGACTTTGAATCTTCAAGACTCTGAGACTTTGAGTCTTTGAGTCTCTTAACCTCTTAGTCTCTTGATCTCTTAGTCCCAAGTTCTTCTAGATCTTCACCACTAACTCAGAAGAATCGAAACGAACCTTCTTGAGACTGGCATACTTATCTTCAGCTCTGTAACCCAAGGGACAGACCAAAACAGATTTAATACCTTTTCCTTCCAAGCCGAGAATACGATCATAGGCCTTAGGATCGAAACCTTCCATCGGACAAGCATCGACTCCGAGAACCGCACAGGCAGTCAGTAATGTACCGAGAGCGATATAGCATTGCTTCTCCATCCAAACGCCTTTGTCGGCTGGATTCTTCAAAAATCCAAGCATCATGTCTGCATATGAAGTCAACGATTCGCGGCTCACTGAGCGAGTTTGAGCAATACGGTCAACATAGTTGTTCACATAGGCTTCATCCATCTCATCGAGGCGACAAAGTACAACTAGGTGCGAACAGTCGGCGGGCTGACGCTGCCCCCAAGAGTGTGCAGGCAACTGATCTTTGATCGCCTGATCGGTGACAACCACAAACTTCCAAGGCTGCAAACCAAAAGAGGAGGCGCTTAGAATCAAAGACTGCTCAAGAGCCGTCCACACATCGTCGCTCAACTTCTTGCTGGCATCAAAAGCCTTACAGGCATAACGCCAGTTAAGACTTTCCACCAATTCTTTAGGACTAATTTTTCTGGCATCAGCAATCATCAAATAAACCTCAGAAACAACTTTCTTCTCGCAAAAGTAGCCGACTCGACTTAGGCAAGCAAGAATACCAATCTCACGAATGGACTCCATTATACCAATGATTACTAGACCGGTCGTATAGTTCTCAATTTTTAATCTACTCTCTCGGACCGGACCGACCTGGCGGTAAACTCTCCTTAGCCAGAAAAGAACTATATGGAAAGAAGCCTAGAACAGTTACCGATTGACAGCCTTCTTGCAGAAATTGCTCGCCAGTTGCAGCAAGACAAGCGCAGCCTTGTCTTGAAGGCCGAGCCGGGCGCCGGCAAGACCACCAGGGTAGCTCCCTATCTACTCGATCAAGTCTTGCGAGAAAGCGACCAACGCATCTATATGCTTGAACCTCGAAGAGTAGCCGCCAGAGCTGCGGCAGAGAGGATGAGCCTGGAAAGAGGTGGAAGAGTTGGCGACGAGATAGGATATCAAGTCAGACACGAGCGAAAAATCAGCAAGTCGACCCGCATCATCACCACCACTACCGGTCTCTACCTGCGAAAAATTCAAGAAGACCCAACCCTAGAAGGCGTTGCCATGGTGGTCTTCGACGAATTCCACGAACGAAGCCTCGACCTCGATTTAGCCCTAGCGTTGACCAAGCAGGTAAAGAAAGAACTACGAGACGAGCTTTACATCCTGGTCATGTCTGCCACTTTAGAAGCAGCGCCAATTAGCGCTTATCTCAATAACTGTCCAACCCTAGAATGCCCGGGTCGCACCCATCCTGTCCGAGTCTCTTATTTGAGCCGGGCGCCCTTGGACAATCTAGAGGACACCGTGGCAAAAAACACACTGGCACTGCTGCCTAAAAGTGAAGGGCACATACTGGTTTTTCTCCCCGGACTGGGCGAAATCAGACGCACCCAAAATCTCTTGGAAGACCACTTGAGAGATTTGTCTGCAAGCCGCCTGCAATCCCAGGGAAAATCTGAACAAGTTGAGCAAGTTAGGCAATTTGAGCAATCTGGGCAATCTGGGCAAGTTGAGCAATTGCGTGTTTTACCGCTATATGGCGAACTCAGCCTGGAAGAGCAGCAAGCAGTTCTCAATCCGATCGAGCCGGCCAAGGAAAATCAATCTCTAAGATTAGAAGCAAATTCAAGACTGCCTGTACAAGTGAGAAAAATCATTCTAGCCACAAATGTGGCCGAAACTTCGCTGACTATTGAAGGGGTGAGAACAGTCATCGATTCAGGTCTATGCCGCCTCAATCAGTTTGAGCCGCTCTTCGGACTAAACCGTTTGGAAACGACTCGCATCTCTAAAGCATCAGCGACCCAGAGAGCCGGGCGCGCCGGTCGCACCACCAGTGGTGATTGCCTTCGCCTCTATAGCGAGAAAGACTATAACTTGCTGCCCGACTTTGAAAGACCAGAGATCGAGCGTGTCGACCTAGCAGAGGCAGTCTTACAACTATTGGCGTGGGGAGAGAAAGACCCAAGAAAATTCGATTGGTTCGAAAAGCCAGCAGAGAAAGCCATCGAAAGCGCTATGAATGCCCTGAAGCTGCTCGGTGCCATCGACGATAAAGAAAACCTCACCGATATAGGCAAAGAAATGGCACGCTTACCGCTGCAACCACGCCTAGCCCGGCTGATAATTGCTTGCCTAAATTCAAAACCATCTGCTTCTAATCAACTGCTTTATCTAATTTCGATATGCGCCGCTTTGCTTTCAGAAAAAGATCCATTCAAACGCAGCAAAGAAAGGCAGCCGGCAAAACATAAATCGCATTCCGACCTGCTTGACCGAGCGCACGCCCTTATCGAATTTGAAACAACGAAAGAGCGCTACCCCCTTGTCGGAGGCGTGGAAGAGTTATTAGGAGGGGCAGCGCGGCAAGTACTGCGAGTTGCCAAAGATCTATTTTCGCTTGCATGCACCAGCAAGGCGCAAGTGACCCCAGCGCTACCAGATCAAGAAGAGGATCTGACAGCAATGAAGATCCTGCTTGCAGCGTTTCCGGACAGAGTCTGTAGACTTCGCCCAGGCGAGCGCAGAGCGCTAATGACAGGAGGTCGAGGCGTCAAGCTATCAGAAGAATCTGCCTTACATGATAGTGAGTTCTTTCTAGCTCTAGAACTCATTGATCTAGGTCAAGCTGAAACCCTGGTCAGGCAAGCCTCTCATATAGAACGCAGCTGGCTGGAAGCAAAAGCCAAACAAGAAACAGAAGTGTTTTTTGATCATAGTAAGAATCGTATCGTCGCGGTCAGCCGAGTTCGATATCTAGACTTGGTTCTAGAAGAAAGACCTGTTGCATTACCGAAATCAACCGAAAACCTGGGAGCACTATTGCTTGCCGGACTGCTGAAAAAATACACTCTGAGAGACTTGCTGGATGAGGATAGCCACTCTTACATATGCCGCCTGGCTTGTCTCAAGCAGTGGCTTCCCGAGTTGGATTTGCCGGATATCGAGCCCAACAACCTTCCGCCAAGCTTAGTCGAAGAATGGCTCTACGGACTTACAAGCCTCGAAGAATTACGCGGTCGCAAACTTATTGATGTCGTCAAAGCGAGACTGAATAGAGAGCAATTGCGCGCAATCGATGCTGAAGCACCGGAAAAAATTACGGTGCCTAGCGGCAGTTCAATCAAGATAAGTTATGAGATTGGCAAAGACCCAGTACTAGCAGTGCGCATACAAGAAGTCTACGGCTTGGCGGAAACACCACGACTAGCCCGAGGCAGGCAGCCAGTCCTAATGCATCTTCTAGCTCCAAACTACAGAATTCAACAGATTACTCCTGATTTGAAGAGCTTTTGGCAAAACACCTATCCAGACGTGAAAAAGGATCTCAAGGCACGATATCCAAAACATTCTTGGCCAGATGACCCACTGGTAGCACAGGCAATAAGCGGGACTAAACGGCGTGAGAAAAAATGACCTCCTTGAAAGCTATCCACCCCCAAGGCGACCGATAATAAACGCTAGACAGTCGTATTGTCGAATGTATATCTAATGAATATCGGGCGCATGTCGGCGATGAGTACCCCGAAATTTACAGATCTGCTGCCTGTAAAAAACAAAGTCATTTGATTTACGAAAATAGCTCAACCGTTGACGGTTGAACCATAGTAAAGACCGAAAACCAAAGCAACGCAATAGCTTTCAGCATCTGAGAACAGCCCCCATTAGAGTCAGGTAGGCATATTCCTGCCTAATAAGGGGCACTTTTAGGAGGATGCTATTCATTTTCTATTTAGCGATCTTGGCGTAGAAGTAACCTTGCACAAAACTCTGCTCTTTGTCAGGCATACGAAGCACAATGTATCCAGGAAGCAAATCTCCCTTGCGTTGCCCGAAAGAAAGCTTCAAACCAAAACCGTCCGAGGGAAAGAAAATTTCGGTTTTTGGAAGATCCTTGCCTGCGACCTTATAGCCCATGTGAATGTGAGCTTTTGATTTACCCGAAACAGGCTCACCGTTCTTTACCAAGATCTGCTTTCTATCCGGCTGGCCATCGACGTCAAAAAGAAAAATGACAAATTTTCTATCGGCAAAAAAATCATTGCCCTCACGTATGGTCAGAATGTTCTGCCCCGAAATTTCAGCGCCCTGAACCTTAAATGGCTGTCCATGAATCTTGCCCGCCGCAGGAGTACGAGGGTAATCCATATCAAGAGCCTTAGAACACCAAAGCGAGCTGGCGTCTTTCTTTGCTTGTTCAGCAGGATTGACATTAGAAGATGTACTTGACCAGGATTCAGTATCCATCTTCCATTGTCCAGATTCCTTCAACATCACAATCTTTCCGGTAGTAACTGTCTTCGGCATCGAACTCTTGATCTTTTGAGAGACTGCCCCCTTGCCTGGCGCCGGCACTAAAGCCTCCACCATACCTTGCATAACACCAGTTAGTCCTTTCTCGAGAGAGTCCATCATCTCTCCAGAGTCTGAAGCGGTGGCTTTCAGTTCTGCTCGGTCGCCATTTACTGCAACGCTTTCAACCACGACGTTTCTGGGCTGCATCGCCTTCATCAGGTCGAACATACCTTGCAATTCCTTCAAACCATCAGAATTTGCACCAGACTTTCTAGCTTCGCTGAGCTTCTTCTCCATATCCTCGCGCTGCTTTTTGGTTCGATAGGGAAGCAAGTCTTCAAAGCTCTTTGCCTTCAGAAAAGCAGCTTGATACTCCATGTATTTGGCTTTCAGAAAAGCCTGCAATTTTGGACCGGACGCCGGAACCTGCTCAGAAGTACCTAGAGAAGGCGCAGTCGATTTTGCTGTAGCATTCTGACTAGATTGCCTAGAGTCGGCAGAATTGCCGGAACCTACATTACCGGAACCGACTTTGCCGGAACCTAGATTGATATCACTAGAAGTCCCTGATTCGTTATGAGCTTCGCCAACAACCGAAGACTCATTGTTCTTTACTGGCTGGACTTCCCTAGAGGAGCCAGATGGAGCCCCGCCTGGATAACTACCATCAGGCTCTACTAGCGCTGGAGACGCGGTCTCGCCCGCTCCTGGTTGTGTCGTTTCTTTAGACGCTTTAGATTCGGAAGCAAGATCTGAGGCCAAAGCAGGCGCCGAAAGCGCAATTGCAAGGGTCATACTGAAAAAAATATCAGGGATTTTATGTCTACTCAATTTAGGTAACTCGACTGGGAACAACATAGTGATTATTGCCCATGGCGAAGAAATTAGGAGTGCGCAAATACATAAACCATGGACGGGAGCAGGAGTGAGATTGACTAATTTCACACCCTTTTCAACCGCGAAGGCTTAAGCGATAACGGTTAAGCTTTCAGACCAAAAACAACGCCGCCGAAAAACAAAGAATACCAATCGCCCTCGGCGCCTGACAACCACCCTAACTGGAATCGATTCATGAGGGCAGATTTCTCTATCACTCAAATCGAGACTCTTTTTTACAATATCCGTTCGGACCGCGAGCTACAGCCCAAAGCATGGCAAGTGCCCAAGTCCCACCCATTCGCTTGGAAACCGTTAATAGAGGGCATATTCTAGGCAGGATGCAAGAGTTCGGTTGATGGACAAACAGAAACCCGAAGCTGAGAAGACTAGCGCTCCGAAGAGCACAGATAGCCAGCCGTCTAGCAACGATAACAAACTTAGCCTGCTTTCGCTTTCTGAAGATTCTCTGGTGAAAGCAGGTCTAGGTGCAGTTGCTATTGCAGGAACCGCCGCTTTAGTAGTTGCCTCAAGGGGCAGAGCCATAAAAACACTTGCTAAAGAAGCTGAAGCAGAGACCCTTATTGGATCCAGAAGCACCGCAATCTCTGGAACTGCGAAAATTGAGACCAAAGATCTCTCCAAAACTTTGAGGGAACTTTCGCAAAACGGCGCTATCACCGATGAGCAACTCAAGCTGGTGAAGGACCTGATCAGGCCGGAAGTCAGCGAAGGGCGAAAAGCATTGGAAGCTGGCAAACGCTTGGCGGATCTAGAAGCGAAAGCAGGCAGGAGACCTCTTCAAGGTGGAGGCGAAGAGGCTCTAAGCGGACGCGAACACCTGAAGGACGCAACTATGCGCAGCCTACCAGTAAGGGAGCAGCTTGAATTCAGCGCTTCCGGCAGACTGCTGCCCGGAAGATATCCTATGAACTTTGATCGATTTGCCCAAGCGTTTGGAGATGGCGAAAAGAGACAGCAGCTATTGGGCGACTTTCTTGAGCATTTGCACAAACTAAAAGCAGCCGGAGTGAATGAGGTACACGTTGGTGGCAGCTTTGTCTCAAAGAAAGCAAACCCAAACGATTTGGACTTTATGTGGAATCGCTTGGCTCCTGGCGTCGATAAAAAGGCTTTAGGAAGGCCTGACAACTCGGCTTTAGTAAGGTCAAACGCACCTGAATTGACAGAAAAAGGACTGCAAGCAATGGTCGGTCCTGGTGAACACAGTAGTTACGAAGCAATGAAGTTCTTTTTCACCAAACAGGAATTCAGTCTACCAGGGAGATTTAAGCCAAATGGCAAGCCAGAAGTTCTGCAGGTTCCAAACGGACTGGTAGAACTCAAACTGGACAAACTGCCAACGAAACTCGCTGCCAGATCCTGACGTTTTGGAAACTCTTACCTAATTGACTCTGGACGAAACGCGAGTTATAGCCCAGGTGTATTGTTGGCAAGCGCCTTGAACTGTTGATAAGCATGTTCCAGATTGAGCTGGCTTGGAATGCCGTGCTTGTCTTCGATTTCAATTTCAAGACAGTTGGCGCCCTTTTTCTTCATGAAGGGTATGAGTGCTCGATTAGCTGCGTGCGGCACCGCAGTGTCTTCATGAAAGCGGACAAAAACCACAACCGGAGGCACTCGCCCAGCTGCCAGCTGCCTCGAAATACTTTTATCGGTTAGTTGTCCGTCGAATGACTTGTAAACGTCCAATACAGACGCATTGCGCGTCTTGCGAAAGCAAGTATCGAGGTTCTCAGGACTACCAATGCAGATTGCGCCGGCGACAAGGTCCTTGTGGCTGTCCGGCAACTTATTGAACATCTGAAACATCGCGTAGCCGCCAAGTGAAACGCCCACTAAAATGATGCGTCTGTTCTTGATACCAAATTCATTCACACAACTATCGAACTGCTGCACCAAATCGGCGTAATCTCCGGTAATGACTTTGCCGTTGTCATAGTCAAAGGACTTCATTTCGAGCGACGGACTATTCAGCTTAAACGCATTGAAGACAAGACCCTTCTTGCCGCCAGGCAAACAGAATGGTTCGGCTGAATTACTGTAAAGTCCATGAAAATAAATCACTACAGGTTCAGCAATGACAGGCAAAATGCGCTTACTGCCAGTCTCTGTAGCTGTCTGAGCCACCACCGTTTCTATCTTTCTAGAACGATCACCACCGAAAGCTTGAGATGACAAAGGCACCGATGCCAAAAGCAGAGCTGAAGACAAAAGAACAAGAACTTTCTGAGACGTCATTAATGCCAATTTAAAAAACCCAAGACGAGGTGCCGCTTTTAGACAGTCTAAACCATGACGGCCCTAGTTGCCAGAAGCTATTTAATAGTGGAATCAGATGACGGAGGCTTACAAAAATCGACTATGGCGTAGTCATGCTTCTTATCAAACCAACCGGTGTACTTGACCACTAAGTTGCTATTCTCAAAATCAGCCATGCCGAAATTTGCATTCTCTTGATGTGCTGACTCTATAAATGAAGCAAGAACCTTGCGGTCGTCGGCATGCTTATCTAAAAGCTTCTTCACAACCAAGAGCGGACCAGTAAGCTTGTCTTTGTCTGCAAACTTAGTGCGCAGCCTAACTGCGGCAATCTGCCTATCCTGGTTTTGATAGAGCACCAGAGAAATAGGTCGAGGCGAAGAAGCCAACTTGACCTCGTATCTGACAATAGAAGAACCACCAGACCCTAATCCCTCTGAGCTGGAAAGATTGGCACCAGATTGGTTATTAGATTGGTTATTAGATTGGCTACTAGAGCCAGCTGCGGTAGATTGTCCTGTTTTATTGGGATCATCCGCCCTCTCTTGTTTCTGCGCGGGTATGCCCTCTTTCTCAAGCTTCACCGAACATTTGAGGGAGCGCGAAAAATCCGACAAAAATCGCTCCGACAGCACACCAAAATTAGGAGGTGGCGCCTCATTGCCAGCTTCCACCTTCATCTCGCCTACATCTGGGCTGGAAACAGCAGGCAAAGCCGCGCACAGAGGAGAAGCTA
Organism: Candidatus Obscuribacterales bacterium; assembly: GCA_019745415.1. GTDB lineage: Bacteria > Cyanobacteriota > Vampirovibrionia > Obscuribacterales > Obscuribacteraceae > Obscuribacter. Next base: position 108,095 of record JAIETF010000026.1, read on the forward strand.
ATAAAGAAGCAGTAGCCGCCAGCAAAGCTGCAGCCGCTAGCAAAACTGACGCCTTAGACAATAGATTAGTAGGTTTCATCGAATAAGGTCTACAACAGATGGAGCCGGAAAAACAGGTCTAAATGAAAAAATATTTGCACGCTGGAGCTGTTAGCAAACAGTATAAACACTTGGCAATAAGTGCAAAAGACAAGTTCAAGAGATAAGTTCAAAAGACAAGTTCAAAAGACAAGTTCAAGAGATAAGTTCAAAAACAAAAATCTTCAAAAGCTACTTAAGCGACTGCAGGCGCGAGGCCAATAAGAACCTCAAAAGTTTTTCGACGCAAGCTATGCCTGCGATTCGAAAACTTGCATCCGAGCAAGAAGAAGCCGCGCTGTGTTTGTAGAATTTCTCGTCCAAATCATTGTCAACTTTGATGCTTAAGCCGCCGTATTTATTGACAAAACGAAAGGCCGGCTCGTCATTGGCAGAGTCACCTATATACATCAAATCGACAGCATCAGACAGAATGGGAAAGGCAGCCAAGGCTTGCTGCGACTCATTAGGTAATGATGCCGAAGGAGCAGCAGCCTTAGCTGCCTCTACTAGAGGATAATTCTCAGATAATTGCTCTAGTATCTCTAGATAGACTGATGCGTCTGTGCATCTATACGATTCAATTTGTTCAAGTGCATGCGCCGCTGACCACCCGGCGCTCTCCGATAAAGCATCCAGTCTCGCCGCAATATGCCAGAGTCCCCAGTACTTGCTCCAACCTATACCGGGCTCAATCTCATAGCTCGTATCCAGCCTTTTGAATGAAAGAGCAGGATAAATTTTCTCTAGCTCCGAGACAAGAGTCTGAACGGATCTTCTCACCGCATCTGAGGCTCGATGAAAATGCAAGCAAAGAGTGAATATGTGATCATCAAGTTGTACTTCATCGAACTGAGGCTTGCTTGCTAGCGAGAGACTCTTCTCAATTTCGTCTCGACAACGTGCAATCAAAGGCAGGTACATCAAGGCTGTACTAAATAGGCTTACCCTTTTAGGAAAACGAATCTCCAAGCCGCTATTCCCAGCTAAGGCTATAGAGGCAGCCAGATCATCAGACGAAAGTGAGACAGTTGAACGGGCGCTCAAAATACAAAGCTGTACGCCAGGCAGACCAGCAAGATCAGACAAGAGTCGACGCATGCTTGGCGAAAAACAAGCATCTTCGCTGTTGGCACAAATTGGCACCAAAGTGCCATCGCGATCTAGAACAACAAGCAGTCGCCGCAGCCTCAAATCCTCTAATCTCTTCAATAGACTTCGCTCGAGCAGAATCGTCACATTTCACATCTCCACGGAAAACCAGCAAAAACTAAATACCAACTAGAAAATCAAACAGACGCCGAAACTTTTCTTATGCGCTCGTACAAAGCCAGATAATTCAGAGCCATGGCTCGGCTAGAAAAGTGCTCTTTCACTCTTTGCCTACAATGCAAGCGGGCGGCAGCACAGTCCAGCCGGCTAAACTCAGCAAGAAAGCGCCTGATCATTTCTTCCAGACTATCCGCCAATATTCCGGTGACGCCGTCAACAATAATTTCAGGCGTAGCTCCGCGTCGCAGCGCTAAAACAGGCACTCCCGCCGCCAAGCTCTCGGCGATGACCAAACCAAAAGGTTCATCGAACTTGACTGGATAGACCACAGCCTTAGCACCGGCAAGAAGCTCTACCTTTCTTAGTTCATCAACTTCACCAACATACTCTACAAAGCAACAAGCTGCCCCCTGCCTGCTAAGCACGGGCGCAATCATCTCATCGAAATATGACCGATCTGCACTATCAAGCTTGCCCGCCATCTTCAAAGGCATACCGACCGCAGAAGCAAACTCTATAGCCTCGTAAGCACCCTTATCGCGGCAGATGCGCCCGAGGAAGAGCAAGTAACCAGGGTCAGCTCTGTTCTGGCTCTGGCTCTGGCTCTGATTCTGGTTCTTAGCTTTATCGGCGCAGCGCTGATCGTACGCACTAACTTTGTCCAAACAAAGCCCCTCTCCATAGAGCGCAGCTTGCGGCCGGCCAGAGTCATAAACACTAAAGTCTATGCCATTATATATAGTGCCCACATAGTTAAGCTCGTCCGAATAATTGAGCTGCCTAAAAGACTCTGATATAGCCACAAAATTCAGGTGAGCGTGCTGCAAATAGATCTCGGCGCAATAGTCCTTTATAGGATTATGCAAAGTAGTAACTATACTGCCACAGCCCGCATAGCGGGCTCCTCGCGCTCCGACCAAGTCTGAAAGAAAGGGCAAAGACAGATAACCCATATGATTGTGGATCATGTCAAACTGATAAGCTCTCTCGCGCAGCTTGAATAACTGCGCCAATTCATATGCTGCCCAACGTTGCCCGCGCGGCTCGTGCTGCCGCAAACCAGAGGGCGAACCAGAAACAAGAGTAGCCCCACTAACCGAATCGCCGCTGGCAAAGAGTGTAACTTGATGCCCCATCTTTACGAGTTCTTCTGTCAATAAGCTGACAACAAGCTCGGTGCCGCCATACGCTTTAGGTGGCACACTTTCAGCCAAGGGTGCCAGTTGTGCTATCCTCATAAATCCCCCATGTCCAAAAATTCAGCGATGGTCTTCTGCCTAAAATCAAAATCAGTAACAAACAAAGAAAACAAAAAAACTGACAAATAAACAGGCAAATCGATTCGATAACCAGTTAATCACCAAGCAAAACTACTAACATTCGATGATCACTTTGATGTCGCCTTGTTTGCGCAGCACCTGGCAAGAGGTCGAGCCTGAGCCGGCACTATAACTAAAGCGCAAATCCAACCGAGCCTTTCCAACAGCCAAATTAGTCAAGTTCACCTCCTCCAACCAAGCAGGCAGTGCCGGCTCTGATATACGCAGAGAACCCTCCGGAGCATTAGGTTCCATCCGCAAACAACTAGAGAGCAACTGAAAAATAGATCCAGACGCCCAAGCTTGCGGCGAGCAAGAGACAGGGTAATTGATCGGCGCTTCGCTCTTATCAAAACCGCAGTAGAGCTCTGGCAGACGGTAATCCGGCTGCAACAGCATTACAGCAAAGAGCTCGTGCAAAAGCTCATGCACATAGTCGAGCCTTCCTAGACGCGCAAGCCCTTCTACAATCATTGAATTATCATGAGGCCAGATAGAACCATTGTGATAGCTGATTGGATTGTATGACAAAGCACTGTCAGCCAGTGTTCTAATTCCCCATTCGGTATGCAGATCGTCCCGCATGAGGCGCTCCGCGATACGCAAGCCCAATTCTCTATCGACAATACCTCCAGCCAGGCAATGACCGGGATTCGAGCTAATCACCTGCATCTGCTTACCATCCCGGTCTAAACCAAGCGCCAAAAAGCCCTCCTCTTCCATCCAAAAATCGCTGACAAATCGAGCCTTTAGATCTTCGGCTACATCTATTAGATACTGTGCGGCGTGGTCTCCCTCCACTTTCCGCACCAAACTGCTTATCTCGGTGAAAGCTTGGTAGAGATAACCTTGCGGCTCGCAAAGGGCTATTGGAGGCTCAGCCAGACGACCGTCCTTGTGCATGACAGCATCTCCCGAATCTTTCCAACCCTGATTTTCTAAGCCTTGGGGACTCTCTCTCAAGTAAGAGAGATAGCCACCGAGCCCGACGTCATCTACTTTCAAGGACTGATTCAACCAATCTAGAGCGGCCTTTAGAGCCGGATAAAGGGAATGTGCAAAAGCAAGGTCTCCTGTCCATTTGTAATACCTTGCCAACAATAGAACCCATAACTGGGTGGCATCGACCGTACCGTAATAGGGTCCATGGGGAATCTTGCCTAAGCGAGCCAACTCTCCCAGCCTAAGTTCATGCATTATGCGCCCTGGATGCTCAGCTTTGAAGGAATTATCTTCACGCCCCTGATATGCAGCTAAAACAGATAGAGTTTCCCTTGCCAAAATGGGAGCAAAAGGCAAGAGTTGCAAACTCGTGATTGCCGAATCACGCCCAAATACAGCACAATACCAAGGCACACCGGCACCAATACCGATACCACGAGGAGTTGACTGCCGCAAAATATAGAGGTCTTTCAAGGAGCGACTGACAGAAAGATTGAAAAGCTCTTGCGATGTCTCAAGCACGGTCAAATCGGCTCTAAAAGCTTCGAATCCGCTTTGCACCTTTTTGACAGTCGTCTCGAAATCCAACTCGGAGTCACCGCCAGCACAGACTCCACCACTGCCGGTCGTCACCCTAATTAAGATAGTTTGGCTCTGCCTGGGCAACAAACTCACTCTAAACGTCATGCGCCCGTCTTTAATACTATTTGGTCGAAGAGAGAGGCAGTCAATGGTCGTCTCATACATGAGACCGTCAAGACATCGATAAGCTAGACAGAGCTTGCCGCCGGGAGCATCCCCAAGCGGCAACATTCTCTCACCACGCTCGGGCAGGTTCAGCCCTCTCACTTCAAACATGTCGGCAAAGTCAGATTGGAAGAGCAGTGCTAGCTCAAACTCCACTGCAGCAGGATGAAAATTCTCTATCGTTATTTTTTCCAGTACCGAATCAGACAATACCAACTCTCTTAGAACAGTTAGTTTCTGCTGTTGTAAGGTACCGGTCTGAGCATTAGTGTAGAAGAAGGTGCCGGCAAATCCTTCATCAGAGCGGCTTGAAAGCAAGGAAAGCGGCAAGTCATCGACATATAATTCCCACTGACTGAGATAACGAGTATCGTCTCGATAATAGCCATAGCCTAAGGTATTGCAAGCGGGTATCAAGCCTGATGCATCCAAGACAAGAAAGTGATTACCATGCTTTAGAACATGTCTTGGATGTGCGGCATCGGTCAAAACAAAGCGCATACCTTGACACAAGGGACGGCTATCCACAACATACTTCATGTCGGTCATATACTAGAAACCAATTGCCTCCATCTTGGTCGAAGTAAACAGCTGCAGCTCTTTTTGAAAATCCAAGCGCTCACTGCAAGCCAGTTCGGCAAAAGTGAAGGCATGCCACCAATCTTCTAACGTGTTCTCGTCAAGCTTTCTTCTCATCAAACTAATTGCTCGTCTTCTGGCCGATTCAGGCATAAGCAAAGCCTGTTTTACTGCCGTCGACATCTGCTCGCAATCCTCCGGCACGACTTCGATGGCGTACTTCCCGATCTCATGAAAAACGCCGGCGCCTCGTGATAGCAAAAGAGCCCCCGGCGAACTCAAATCTGCGCAGCTACAAGCAAACTCTTTAGCCGTGAGATTGAGTCCGTCTCTTACAGGATTAATGAGCATCACCGATGCATTGCGATACAAGCCAATCAAACTCTCCTGACTGACAGTCTCTTTCATCCAGACCAAGGGGCGCCAAAACTGGTCGCCGAGGCGACTATTCAAATCTTCAGCTTGGCTGATACATCGTGAGTAATATTCATCAAACGAAGGCAAACCATTCCTCGTTCTCTGGCAAATCTGTACAAAAGTCAGCTTGCCCTTTTCCTCCGGAAAGCGCTGAAAGAAACTCTCTATGGCTGCCAGTCTAGGCAGAACGCCTTTGGTATAGTCGCAGCGGTCCACAGAAAGCACATAGCGGCCAAATCTAGCAGCAATAGTTTCTGGAGAAGAATTTTGGCAAGAAGAGTTCTCTCCCCAAAAGTCTTCTTTAGAATAACTTTGCTGCGCCTTTTCCCAAAAATCCAAATCGAGCCCTAAAGGCATGACCTTGAGCCGTACTATGCGTCCGCAAGCCAGCTTAAGCGAAAGTGAACGCCGATCAAGCTCGACACCAGGCAATCGCAAAGCAACGAAATCGAGAAAATTGAATGCATATTCAAAGGTGTGAAAACCAATTACATCACTTTCCAACAAACCCTGTGCAATTTCACTGATAGCTTGCCGATGCCGCTCCTCTACTCTCTTCGGCCAAGGAATGTGCCAAAATATAGAAATCTGCAGCGAGGCAAGCCCGGCTTTGCGCAAAAGAGAAGGCATGAAAGCCAACTGATAATCGTGCACGAAAAAAGAGCGAGAGTAACGCTCTATAAAGCTCTGTCTTCTTACTCTTCTGAGCACGCGAGCAAAATGCTGATTGAACTCAGCATAAAAAGCACGATCGGCGTCACAATCACCGGCGTAATCAGGCATATCATGCAAAATAGGCCAAAGAAACTGATTGCAGTATCGATAATGCCCGGCAATAACGTCAGCGCTCGGGCGACCGATAAATTCATGACCAAAGCAGTCCTTTATTTCGCTTCCCTCAAGATGCCACCAGCGCAAGGGATAACTATTGAGAGTCTCTGCATGACCAAAGGTCAAACCGCTCAACCTATTTGTTAAGCGCGAAAGCGCAGACGAAACTCCACCGCCGGCGCCAGGGCCGCGGTACGACAAAATATTCATCATCTCTCCTCAAATCAAGATGAGCCCTGCAAAGCCAGGACTTTCAATTTCTATGAAGGTTCCATAATCCCACTATAGCCCCAGCCCCTTTCAAATTACTTTCTCGGCAAAAGCCAACTGTTTGATGGTTTCATCAGTCTTTCAAACGCGCCAGCTTTCGTTCTTGCAGGTAAAATTAAGAGTGTTCAGGGTTAGTGGTCAGGCTTGAGTAATCAATTGGGTTTGAGTAATCAATCAGTTCTGAGTAATCAATCAGTTCTGAGTAATCAATCAGTTCTGAGTAATCGATGTTGCCTGATTAGCTTTGAAGCCGGGTTCCGAATACCTAGTTTTTGAATACCGAATTACAAAAAATCCAACCAAGACGCTAACCGTAACCAGCTGATTCAGTAAAGAAATTAAAGGGTCCTTGCATGCGAATTCTAATTGCAGAAGATGATCGTTTCCTGGCCATGGGTTTGAGTGAAGTACTCAAGAACAGCGGCTACACGGTAGATCTAGTCAACACCGGCGACGACGCCGAATCTGCCGTAAAACTGGCCAACTATGATCTGATCATTTTAGATCTGGGTCTACCCCGTGTGGATGGCTTGACCGTGCTAAAAAATCTAAGAGGGCGGGGTATGACCATGCCGGTCCTCATTCTTACTGCCCGTGACGGTCTTGATGATCGAGTCAAAGGGCTCGATTATGGCGCCAACGATTACATGAGTAAGCCATTTCAATTGCCCGAATTAGAGGCTCGCATCCGGGCACTATTGCGCAAAGACAACTGGGACAATCGCAACGAAGTCAGCTGCGGCCTGCTCACCTACGATACCAGCACGCGATCTGTGGCGGTTGAAGGCAAAACCCTGGAGTTGTCGGCACGCGAATTAGCCATCCTAGAAATAATGCTGCAGCGCATGGGGCGAGTTGTCAGCAAGCAGCACATTACTGAAAGGCTATCTTCATGGGATACTGAAGTTTCGTTCAATGCAATAGACATAGCCATGCATAGACTGCGCAAAAAACTGGAAAATAGCCAGGTGGCAATTCGGACACTGAGGGGACTCGGCTACCTACTTGAAAAGTCAGAATAGATCGATACAAAGACAACTGCTGGCCTGGTTGCTTATCCCGCTCTGCGGACTTTGCTTGATTACCTCGGCCATGGCATACAACATGGCGGCAGGCTTTGCCAACGATGCTTATGACGGACAATTGGCCAACACGGCGGCGGCTGTGGCAGCCAGATTGCGCTTTGACGGCGTTAAGGTCTGGCTTGACCTACCTCCAGCCGCTCAAGCCGTGCTCAGGCATAACACCGACGACAAACTCTACTACCAAGTGGTCGGCTTAGACGGCACAAGAATTGCCGGCGATGCCATTTTGCCCAAGCCTGTGAAAAATCTGCATGCCGAGACACCGGTATTTAAATATGCCGAACTCGACTCGAAAAAAATCAGAATCGCCCGCATCAGAGTGATTCCGCCCTATGCCTACGATCGCCCCGTTCTCGTGCAGGTAGCCGAAACGTTGAATGCCCGCAGCGCCCTAACCAATCGCATTCTTTCCGCCATAGTCATCCCCCAGATTGCTTTGATTTTACTGGGAGCAACAGCAGTTTCGGCCGGGGTCTCAAAAGGTCTGACCCCGCTGCGCCGACTGGAGAGAGCCCTGAGCAAACGTTCAAAACTAGATTTGAAGCCGGTCGAAACCAGTAATGTTCCCGAAGAGGTCTATCCTCTAGTAATTGCCATCAACGATTTGCTTGATCGCCTCAAAAAAGATATTGAAAGCCAAGAACGCTTTGTCGCCAACGCCGCTCATCAATTCCGCACACCTATAGCTGGTCTCAAAACTTATGTCGGCTTAGCGGAGAGAATAATCAAGGACGAAAAGGTCAGTCCGATAATGAGCCAGCTCAATTCAGGCTGTGACCGGCTAACGAATTTGGTAAACAAAATGCTTTCATTGGCAAAAGTCGAGCCCAATTTCGTTACAACAAACAAAACCCTGCTTGACCTTAATGAAATCGCATCGCGAGCAACTTCAGACCTAGTTGCCGAAGCTCTAGAAAAAGAGATCGATCTTTCTTTCAAAAGCAGCAGCGATCAGGCTCTCATTAACGGCAACGAAACCGGACTCATGGACATGGTCGTTAACCTGGTGGAAAACGCTGTGCACTACACACAGAAAGGTGGAAAAGTTTCGGTCAGTGTTACAGCTAATGAAGCGGTCACTTTATTAGTCGAAGACAATGGTCCCGGCATTCCACCAGAAGAAAGAGAGCGGGTTTTTGAGCGCTTTTATCGCATCTTGGGCAATGAAGCTTCGGGCAGTGGGCTGGGTCTTTCCATTGTCAAAGAGATAGCTCTTGCTCACAATGCCACCATTACTTTAGAAGATGGCTCATCAGGTGGAACTCTGGTTCGAGTATGCTTTGAAAGAATGAAGAAAGGGTCCTAGTGTTGAATGGAAACAGAGATTCGCAACGCAGCAGTTCTTCGAAGCATCGCCAAAGGCTCTGTTAGAACAGCAACCACCAACACCTGAACCGTTGCGAATCTCACTTAATTGGAAGAAATGTCAAATAAGAACATAGCAAAAATGGCTTCAAAAGCCGATATTTTACTAGTGGGAAAATTTTTGCGAGAGCAAGCCCCGCTTTGCATTCACAAAGAAACGCAAATTGCTGCTCACTCGACTGAACCGGCGAGTACAGGCAAGCTTCAAAGCGATAAATTGCTATCATTTAGATTCGTCACGCCTTCTTATGGCGTAAAGGCGGGAGCAGACGATCAAAGCGAGATAGCTGATCGATCCCTGAGCGGACACTATCTGCAAATGTATGATTGGGACGCCTGCTTTTTCTCCACAAAAGCAGAAGTAATAGGCGCCCCGGGACTAGCACTAGATGTAGTATCAAACTTTCTTGCTCTCATCGATGACGAGGGTCACATCCCTCGCACTGTTTCACCCGGACGCATCTGGGACGCCGGCGATCAATGCAAACCTTTCCTGGCAAGCACCTACAAGCATTACATAAGAGAGAGCAAAGCTGCACCCGACCCCTTAGTGCTGAAAAAGTTGGAAAGCTTTCTTGCTTATTTTGAAGAGAAGCGCAAAAGCAAAAACAATCTCTACCGCTGGCGCAATGTTCTAGAAAGCGGCGTAGACGACAACCTAGCCCTAATTGCTCCGCGCGAAGCCGCTAAAAATGAAGATGACTCTTTCTGCCACTTTGTAGACGGAGAAATTGAAGCCAGCGATCTTTCCACCTATCTCGCCGTGGAATTTCAAGCCCTGTCTGATCTTTACAAAGACACCGCCAGCAGTGGCGACTGCAAAATCTGGCAAGACAAGTCTAAATGCTTGATAGAAAGCATTGAAACGCTGATGTTCAACGATAAACTTTCCATATACTGCAACCGCTACAAGGACGAACAGCTCGAACTAAAGAGCTGGACCGGGCTTGCCCCTATTCTGTTTGGCATAGCTTCTAAAGAGCACGGCAGGCAGATAATCGAAAATACAATGCTCAATCCCAAACATTTCTTGAGACCATTTGGTCTGGCTTCGCATGCCGTCTCAGAACCCCTAGCCAATCAACAGCGCCGTGGGCTTTACGGCCGCGCCATCGTCTCAAACTGGCAGGGACCCATGTGGGTTCTACCCAACGCTCTGGCTGTGAAGGCCTTACTTGGTTATGGCTATGAAGAGCAGGCGCGAGAACTAGCCGGACGAGTGATCAAATGCCTTGCCGAATCAATTGAAAAGCACGGCACGCTCTATGAAAACTACGATACAGAAAGTGGGGCTCCGCTTTGGGCTCCGCAGTTTATCAGTTGGAATATTCTAGCCCTTGATCTAGTGCACCTTCTGCTGCACTAAAAACAAAAATCTTCATTTGCGCTCATTGCAAAATTCTAAAATCAAATCTTCAGTAGCCTTACCAAAAAAGATTCTGTTTATCGACTTAGCAGACTTTAGACCTTTCGGTTCAACGAAGATAGCCGGGTCAATTTGCTCATATTTGAGGCTCTCTGTGCTGAAATGAAATTCTTCTTTTCGGTTCTTGCTCTCAACCGAAAAAGACAGCGGTATACCCTTGTAATTGGGTAGTTTGAAAAATCCACGCAGTACGTCCTGAGCCCCTTCCGACAAGTCAACATCGGTTGCCAATCGCAATCTAATCTGACCGACTTCGCCTGCTCCCGCCTGGCCCTGCTTGCTCTGCTTTGAATACTCTAGAAATCGCAAGCGGCGGCTGAAGCAAACCACCTTGTGCCCATAGGCTGACTGCTCACTGCGCTCGACCTTTAAATCATCGGCAAAGTAAGGTCTGAGGTCAGTGGCATTGGCGCCTAGTCCGGTGCGGCGCCAGGCGGCAAGTGGCATAGCATAGCGAAAACCTTCCTTGTTGAAAGAGACAACTTCCCAACTGGGCGCTTTGGCGATTATGCTTGCCTGGCTCAGAAAGCCATCGATGCGGATAGCATCCTTGGTCAGATAGATCTGAAAGTGACCGGCTGTATTCTCAAGCTGCTTAGTCACTAGGGCTCTAACCAGTTTAGGCTTAGCCGAGGGGCTAGACCAGGCTGCACCAGAAAAAGCCGATAAACCAAGAAAACCGCCAGATTCAGAAGTGCTAACGAAACCAGAAGATCCTAAAGTTTCGGAAGGACTGACAGAATTGTGATGACTAACCAAAACGCTGGACCGGGACAAGGCCTCTGAGGGTGCCCACGGCAATGAAATGGGCGGCACAAAAAGCGGGGCAAGAAAACCAACCCCGGCTATAAAACAACTGAGTTGATGCCGAACCGCCATATCAAAAACTTAGCACATAGTCGCTAAGAGTGCGGCAATCGTAACTAGGGCAAGACCTTGAAATGAATTCACGCCCACTGCAACAAGTTTGCAAATATCTTCTGATCCAGATGGGAGAAGCACCATGGACACTAGGGGGCACGCTGCATATATTTAGAGCACCCCCAGGGATGACGTCCCGCCTTTCCTTAAGATTTTGAGGTTCGCCGTGGTTTCACATAGTCTCGAATTCAACCCTGGTGCAAGCAAAGCTGTAGACGCTTCCGCTGCTTTCCAAAACGATTATTTCAGCTCCACCATCGGCGAAAAGACCCGCGCTCCAGAGCCGGTCACCTTCGCCAGCGCCGCTGTCAGTGACAGCCCAGCCGGACTAAGCGCCGCAGCCTGGTCGCAAGTGAGCGCCATGGTCTCGGAAGGCAAAGAAATAAATGTATCAACCCCTGGTGACGGACAAGTACCAGACTTTATCGTCGGAGCCGATGGTAACCTCACCGCCAATCCGGCCAAAACCGCCCCCAATCCAGATGGTTCGGTAACCATCCAGATGGAAGGCAAAGACATGGGCTCGTTGCAGGCGGCTAAAGAACTCAAAATTGCCGTAATTCAAGAAAAGATTCGCTACTGGCAGATGGCTAATCCCAACGAAACCAATGTTCCCCATTATCTGCAAAGCATGCTTTCTTCAGCCCAGTCAGCACCGGTGGGTGGTGACAGCCAGCCGCAAAGAAGACCGGAAACAGCGGCTCAGCCACGCCCACAACCACAAGAAGTAGCATCGGCCCCCAGACCACAAGCAGCAAGCTATTCCCCCTCTTCGGGCGGTGGCGAAAGACTCGGCAATGCCAATATCGGCAGCGCGCCCACCAGTCGCTTCCGCGACGGCAGCCTCGATGCCAGCGGTCCCATTGACCGCAGCGCTATTCCAAGACCTGTAGAAGGCGATCTGGCCATCAAGGGTCCCCCTTCTGCCAATCCAGAGCAGATTCAGACCTTCCTTGAGAAAATGGGCTCACCTGCGGCCAAAGAAGCAGGCTTCTCCCAGGCGCTCTACAATGCCTGCACCGAAAGAGGCATTGACCCGGCGGTGGCAGTGGGCTTCTTCCTGCAAGAGTCGACCTGCGGCAGATATGGCCGCGGGCACGACAACAAGAGCCTGGGCAACATCAAGGGCACCGCCCCCGAATCAGGCGGCACTGACGGTACATTCAGACGTTACGACACCTGGGCTGAAGGCGCCCGCGACTGGGCCAGACTAATCGACGAAGCCTACGTAGGCAAACGCGGCTTCACCCATCTTTCTCAGGTGATTGGCGTTTATGCACCTTCATCGGATGGAAACAACGAAAACAAATACGTAGCCACTGTCAAAGGTGTGGTCGAGAACTTCAAGAAGCAAAACGGCAACAGCGCTATAGCCTAAGCCTCAAAGCCCGCCTTCATAAAATTCGCTCAGAGCATCGCCCTGACCCTTTGTGAAGAAGAGCCGCTTGTGCAAAGGCACCCTTTTGTAGCCCGCCGGTATCTCGACGGCAGACTGGTCAAAAGAGAACTCTCTATTGCGAAATTCGCAGTTAATCAAACTGCCTTGCCGGCCGCTCGCCTTAGTGACAAAGGCACTAATGGGCAAGCCCGGCTGCGGGGCAATGTTGAAGAGCTTATAGAGCACCTTCAAACCAGGCAGTTCGCCCACATCAAAGCAAATAAGCTCCGGATAAAGCTTCTCACCGGCTTTCAAACCGCTTCCATCTACTCTATCTGATATGAAAAGACCGGCGCCTGAGACTGCCTCAATAGCCGGATATTTGTAGACCAAGAGCTTGTCGCCCTTATTGACCGCCCTTTTCATAGAGAGCGGTTGGCGCAAGTCAGAGGCATAGCTCAGCCTATTGGTGAAAAACGGATCTCCCTTCAAGAACTGGTCTAGCGTGCATTCACAAGCTTCTTTGCGGTCTTGGCGCCAAATGCGCACATTCCAGTCGGGTGCGCTGGTGGCAAGAATATAGCGATTAGAAGTGGACGATACTCGAATGGCGCTCGGGCTAAACCAGACTTCGAAAAGTCCAAACGACTCTGTATCTTGCACATATTGCAAGCCCTTGAAAGACTTAGCCACTCTACTTTTTGAACCAGTACCAGATTTAGAGACAGTACTAGATTTAGAGGCGGGGCTAGTTTTAGAGGACTCGCTCGATTTAGGCGCAGCGTCAACAGACAAACAAGGCGAAACCGAACCGATCAAGCAGAACGAGAGTAGCCAGACAAAGCGCGACAGTGAGATGCCTAAGCCATACTTTTGTACATTTCCTTTTTTCAGAAAGACTCTAAAATCCAAGAATCCCTACTCCTGTCAGAAGGCCTACTAATGCTTGCCCGCCGCAACTACTCTGGCTATTTACCCCAGATTGGCGGCCAGATAATCTTGCCCAGCCAACCTTTCTTCCACTATCAATCTAAGCGGCGCTGCTCTGCAGACTGCATTTTATAGAAATAATAGATGGGCACGCCCAGTAAGCTCAAAACAATGCCGGCAAGTTGCTCGCGCCAGCCGACACAACCAAGAGCAGCATAGCCCCACACTAGAGCAGTGACGACAGTGACCAACCAAGCCAAGGCATTGCCCTTACCGCCAATACGAAACGGTCGGACCATATCAGGATCGGTATAGCGCAAACTAAGCAGACAAAATCCATAGAGCATAGCCACAAAAGCGTACATAAAGCCGAAAGTATCGCCAAGAAAAGAGTAGGCATCTGGAAAGACTCCGCTGGCAGCCAAAGCATTGGCAATGATACCAAGTGTGGTGACCACCACAAATTGAAACCACAAACAATATTTTGGCACTCCTGTTTTTTCATCAAGCACAGCAAAACGCCGAGGGAATAAGCCAGTCTCGGCCATTGAATAGGCAACGCGCGCAATACCCAAAAGTGCGGTAAAGCCACAACCCACTATCGACAAAAATACCGCCCCGCTAAAGAGCTTACCGATAAAAGGACCACCCAAATAACCGGCTATGGACGGACAGTTAGCCAGCACATTGGTGCCGGGCACATGCAAGACTTGCTTGACTGCGTCGTACTGAAAACTAGCAGAACCGGCTATAGAAAAGCACATTGAGAAATAAATAGCCGCCACCGAAAGCAAAGTAAGAAAAATCGCCTTTGGCACAGAATGAGTAGAATCAACAGTTTCAGACGAAGTACAACCAGAAACTTCCATAAAAGAGAAACCGACCATTGCCAGCATAAGCACCGAGCTAACATTCTCAAAGAAATTTGTATTGCCGCCCGGGCTGCTTGCCACCATGACATTGGCTATATTGAAATGTCCGCTCGTACCAACCAAAGCAACAAAACCCAGAGCCATGCCAAACTTTAGCAAGGTAAAAAGATCACTCGCTTTGCTTGCCCACGATATCGAAAGAAAATTGAGCGCAGTTGTGAAAGTGAAGAGCGAGACAATCACCACCGGGCCGAACCAAGCCGGGGCCGCGGCTTGCCCCCAAATTTCGGAAGCCAATAAATTGGTCAAGCCGCAGGACATGCAAGACAAGCCCACCAGAATACCTGCATAAAAAATCCAACCAGTGAGGAAGCCCAGTAGTTCTCCCATTCCGGGCAAGAGCCTCTTCAAGGCATAATACTTATAAACGTATGGACCACCAGCTGTAGGAAACATCGATGAAAGCTCCATCAATATTAGGGCGAGCGGCAGTGCCAAAACACCAGCTATAAACCAAGCTGTGACGGCGGCTAGGGGACCGGCGCGAGCCAACATCGGCGCATGCATAAGCCAAGCCATCGAGCCGATAATCGACCCAACGCCAAGCATCCAAGAACCGAAGGAAGATATGCCAACCTTCATCTTAGAGCCGATATCTTGTGGTCGCAGGAGCTTCAAAACTACCTTTTCACCTGGGCAATACTAATTGAGCCGAGCTAATAATTTACCCCAACAATGACAGAGAACGATCAGATAAGTGAAATAGTCTTTTATCTAACCGCCGCTGTCTATGCTTTGCTTGGCGCCGGCGGGGCTCTGGTTTTGTATCAAGCCACCACCAAAAAAGCGAAATTATCATGGCGCCTAAGTCTGAACAATTGGCAAAGACCGTTTCTCTGCCTGGCCTTTCTCTTTGAGCTTGCCTGCCTGCTCTATAGTCTTTATGAACCCTACACTCTAGAAAGGAGCCATCTGCATCTCCGCGGACAGAAGGTCAATCTAAAAATAGTCCATCTTTCGGACGCTCACTTTGACGATACAGATAGGGGTGAAAGGCAAATTGTAGCCGAGGTGCAAGATGTCAAACCTGACTTGATTGTGTTTACCGGGGATGCAGCCAACACTAAAGCCGGTTTGCTCAGATTCGCCCTCTTTATCAAGGCTCTCTCTGCAATTGCACCAACTTTTGCCGTGAGCGGCAACCACGACAGACTAAGCCAACAATTCTTTGAGAGTAATGGTGCCCGATTGATAGACGGCGAAACAATCAAACTTGAGACTCACCAAGCCCAAATAAATATTGTCGGACTGAATCTATATAAGCAACGCCGCAAAGACACAAGCGCGCGCACTCAAGTAGAAGCCGAAAGGAATAACGAAAGCGCTGGTGCTTCGAATAATGCTTCGAATAATGCGTCGAATAATGCGTCGAATAGTAATTCAAGTGTTGTTTTAAAATGCGCATCAAATCAGGCTTCTGATAGGGTTTCTAATAGCTCTGCCAGCAGCCCCTCAGCTAATAAAGATGTCCAGCCCATGCTCCTGGCACTTAGCCATTATCCTGCCTGCCACAAGTTAGCCGCCGACCTGAAAGCCGACCTCTTTCTTTGCGGTCACACCCACGGCGGGCAGGTGACGTTGTCACCCTTTAGATTCTTCGAACGCGGCTACTATGGCGGCTCACCACCAGCATATGTCAACCGCGGCTTGGGCATGTTCGGCTTGCCTATCCGTTTTCTCTGCCCACCAGAGCTAACAATTATAGAACTGCAAAAAGACTAATTTACTGCACAGGCTTGGTCTTAGAAGCAGCTCCAGCAGGGGCTGCATTCACCGCAGCAGCATTATTTGTTACGCCGTCCTTAGCCACGCTTTCTTTAGCAGTGCCGGTAGGCTGGGCAGCCAAATCTACATTAGCTATGCAATCTTTGGTGTTCACTACCCTCAACTGTGAAACGATGACAGCCGGATCGCAGTCGAAGGTGCCGCTGGTCCCGCGCATCTTGCGCACAAAGATATTGAGCCGGGGCGGGGTAACCATAACAAATAGATAGTATGGAGTCTCTCCACTCTTCGGCACAACTTCAAAACTCTTCAAAGCGGTGATGGCATGAAATGAAGTTTCAGAGAGCCCGGTCTCTTTTGCCACTCTCTCATTGGTGAACTGCACCTCCCGCACCCGCGCCGTATCAAGAAACGGCTTGTTGAAGCGATTGAATGCAAAAGTCCCAATTTTGCCTACGTCATATGACTCCAACAAAATTTGCTCGGGCGCAGTCTTCATTCCAGCCGACTCATAATCTTCGAAGATTTTTACAACCTTTTCAGGCGGTACTTTGAGAAAGCTGACGTGGTCTTGGGTTATCAGCTTAGCCTTGACCGGGACAAAAGTCTTATGGTTATAGCGAATGGCTAAATCGCAGTCAGGCAGCACGATTACATCGTGGTCCTTATCATAACTCAAACCCGGTTCGGCAATTGCAGACGGCGCCAAAGCCAAACACACAGATAGCGCCAGATTGACCGCCAGAACGCATGCACTCGCAACTTTCTTATTAAAGGAAACCATGGACAACCCCTTTGCATCGAATAACTTCAGCATTGCCTTGCTAAGGCGCCATTCTACCGCAATCAAAACTATCCCGCTTAGCTCCTACAGACTGGAAATCACGAAGCCAAGACCGTATTGTGCATAGAAATTCTACCATCGGCTAAATCATGAATTCGATCAACAGCGCCTGCCTGCTTCTATCTATCGCGTCTATTTGTCTTCTCGCCAGTCCTGCACGAGCTATTGAGCAAAAGAAGCAAGAAGCCAGACCGGATGCGCCTAAACAACATAGTAGTCACCACCATAACACTAGTGTTAGCCTCATAGAATCTGGACTCAAGCACTACAACGCCGGCGAATATAGCAAAGCCGCACACCTGTTCAATCAACTAAACAAAACACTGCCCAATAGCAAAGTAGCATTCAAGGCAAAGACTTTGTTGGCTGAGGCGGACTGCCTCTACCAATCTGGTGACTATGTACCGGCCTTGAACCTTCTGAAAGGAGTTTTGAGCGGTAAAGTGCTCGACTTCAATTCATTGAGAGAAGGCAGTAGAGCCACACTGCTTGCCGAACTCAACTGTGCGGCCGGCGAATGTCTTTATGAACTTGAAAAACACAACGAAGCCTCGCGCTACTTCAATACGGCTATCGAGATATGGAAAGACGGTGGTGTTGGAGAAGACGTTCTCTTGCGCAGCCTTGAGGGACTAGGCGCCAGCTTTATCAAGATGGACGACTATGAAAAGGCCCTGCCACTCTACCAGGAAGTAGCCTATCTAGACAGAGCCCGCTATGGCATTGAAAGCATTCCCTATGCTTGGTCTTTACGAATTCTCAATGATATTTACTGGAAGCTGAAGTCACCCAAACTCGCCAGGCAATGCTTCGAAAGATCTGTATGGAATTTTCGCAACGCCAACTATCAAAGGCTTGTACCGGTCTGGGTAGAACGCATGAAGGCAGCCAAAACCCAGTTCGCATCCAGCCCATCTGAACTTGAAAAGCTCATCGCAGATCGTATTTTCGGTACCCTTGGCAATATTTCTGACATAAACTTCCTCAATCCCGGGCTCTACACCGGAATCACTGACTATTCGGTACATACAGAGAACGCGGCAAGTGAATCCGAAGGCTCAACCGATGACGGTTTAGCAAATCAACTGCCTTGGTCGCGCAAAAGAGTGGCCGTTTTAGAGCCAGCCAGCACCATGTGGGCAGACCCCCGCGAAGAAATCAAGGGTATAGTCGTATGCGTGCCGGGCTTCGGTCTCCACCGCCGCTCCTTCGCTGATCTGGGCGAAAGCCTGGCGTCGAAAGGCTTCGTCGTCGCCTCTTACGACGTCAGAGGCTTCGGCGCCTACACAGCCCTTAAGGCAAGAGACCGCATCGACCTGGAAAAATCTCTGGAAGATCTAGACGACTCGATTATCCAATTGCGCAAAGATTTCAAGGGAGTACCAGTCTTTATACTGGGTGAATCGATGGGTGGTTCGATTGCGCTGCAGTTTTGCGCCCATCACCCCGAGTTAGTAGAAGGGCTGATTGCAGCTGTGCCATCAGAGCAAAGATATAGGCAGTGGCTAACAGCCAGCAAAGTATTGGTTGGCTTGATCACCGGCAGCCGCAAACCAATAGATGTTGGCCCGGTTGTTGTTTCAAGAGCCACCCAAAAGAAAGACCTGCGCGAAACTTGGACTTCTGACCCCAGCAGTCGTTTCACTGCTACAGCCCGAGAATTGTATGGCTTCAAGCGCTTTGTTTCTCGCAACCACAGCTTGGCTCGACAGGTAAAAAACACACCGGTATTGATGTTTCAAGGCGTTCACGACCTGCTGATCAGACCAGAGGGCACGATTTCGCTTTTCAAGGCAGTTGCCTGCGAAGACAAAGACCTAATGCTCATCGGCAAATCAGAGCATCTTGTTTTTGAAGAAGGACAATTCGACAAAAACTTGCTGGTGAGTATTTGCGACTGGATGCGCAATCATAGCGACACAGCCAACGAAATCAAAAGAGAAACGGAGACTAAGAAGCAATGATCTTTCTTGAGTTTGCTGCTTGCGCCATCGTTATTCTCATTGCCGGCACAAAATTGTCAAAGCACGCCGATGTTATAGCCGAGGCCACAGGCTTGGGGAAAAGCTGGGTAGGACTACTGCTATTGGCCACAGTCACATCACTGCCTGAACTTCTGTCGAGTATCTCAGCCGTGACTCTCAATAACGTTCCAGATTTGGCTGTGAGCGGCACATTGGGCAGTTGTATGTTCAATATGCTGGTCATTGCCTCCTTAGACCTACATTCAAAGACTCGCCCCGTATCAGCCCTAGTGCAGCAAGGCCACCAGCTTTCAGCAGGATTCGGAGTCGTACTGCTAGCCCTTGCTGCTATCGACATACTTTTCGGCAAATATCTTCCCACTATTAGCGCACTAAATTCTATAGATCCGATGAGCCTGCTTTTCATAGTGGTCTATCTGTTCTCAATGAAGCTAATCTACAGCTATGAAAAGACTCGGTTGCAAGAGTTCATTCATGAGAGTGCCACGGCAATTACAACCGGCAAAGACGAAAAAGACTCGAGCGCTCTAAAGGGTGCCATCACTTGGTTCACAGTGCATTCAATCTTTATTGTAATTGCTTCACTTTATCTACCAGATTTAGCCGAGCAAATAGCGAAACAAACCGGCTGGGGAGAGAGTTTCATCGGCTCATCACTAATTGCCATCACCACTTCATTGCCAGAAATAACTGTTTCGGTGGCAGCAGCGCGCATGGGCTCTTTCGACATGGCGGTAGCCAATTTGCTTGGCTCAAATCTGTTCAACGTAGCTATTCTTGCCATAACCGACTTCTTTTATTTAAAAGCGCCGCTCTTGCGCAGCGTTCAACAAATCAATACGCTGTCTGCCTTGACCGCGATAGTATGCTCCGGCGTGGTGATCATCGGTCTGACCTATCAATCGAAGAAAAAGTTCTACTATCTCGCTGGCGACGCCATCGCCATTGCCTTCTTTTATATAATGGCCAACACCCTTCTATTCATGGCGCACTAATATGAACTACCTCATAAAGATGCAGTTCTCAGCAGGCCTAGGTCTGCTTCTTTCGCTGACAGTGAATACTTGCGCCCCGGCCAAAGCCCCGGCGGTCCACAAAGTGCCGGATAGCGAAGCCGAAACCGTCAAGCAAATCAGGCGCATACCTGAAGATAAACGAACACCGCTGCAGCAAGCCATACTTTGGGTAAAGACCGACAAAGTAGAAAAAGCAAAGCCGATTCTAGAGAAAATCATCAAGTCTGAACCAGATAATGCCATAGCGCTCGAAACCCTTGGAGAAGCGCTGTTCAACGAGAATTTGGACGGTTCGCAGCATAAACAAGCGAGAATCTATCTAACTAGAGCAGTAACGATTGCGCCGGAGCGGGGCTGTGCCTTTCGTATGTTGGCTGAAATGGATATGACCGACGGCAACTTTAAGAAAGCCCTGGCAAACTGCAATAAAGCCTTGCGGGCAGAGCGCCCCTGTCGAGTGGCGCATCGCACCAAAGCAGCTGCTCTGAGCAATCTCAAACGCTATGATGATGCCCTGAAAGAAATGGAAAAATATTTCAAATATGTCAATCGCAACGACAATGCCAATCTCAGAGATCGCGAAATGTACGGCGCTTGCTTGCAAGACGCAGGAAAATTCGACGAGGCGATTAGCTTTTACAAAAGCTGGCTAAGCAAGGGCTACAGCGACATGGTCGCCTTAAGTCTAGCCGATTGTCAATTTAAGGCAGGCAAGAAAGAAGACGCCCTTGCCACCATCAGCGAGACCATAAGGCGCAATCAAATGGACGAACTCGCCTTACAAAGACGAGCAGGATACTATCTCGATATGCAGCGCTATAAAGAAGCGCTCAACGACTTGAACAAGGCTCTAGAATTGGGCAGCAACAATAGACTCTTACTGCAAAGAGCCAAGGTTTTTGAGAAAATGGGTCTCAAAGAGAAAGCGGCAGCCGATAGACGCAAAGCGGGAGCCCCCTGATGGCAGCATTATTCAAACAAAGAGTGCTCTTTCTTAGCCTTTCTGCAGCCATAGGGACAGTTCTAGTCGAAGCTCTGCATCAAGACTTATTTGGAGATTTAGATGGAGACAGCACAAATAGAAGTCTCTACATAGCGGCGGGCGGTGCTTGTCGGGCGGAGCCTCAAAACAAAAGCAAAGCCGGTAAAGCCGACAAAACAGCAGAACATGCCAAAAGAAGCAATGAAATCAAAGGCAAAGGCGAACAAACAACTGGTAATGCCAAAGAAAGCAATCTCAGATTCAGAACTTTCAGTACAAAAAACGATGTCTTTTATCACATCTATCGCTGCCCCAGTGTCAACAAAGAGCGAGTGCTGGACTTTCCGGGCAAGAAACAATACGGCACCCTCTTTCTTTTTGACAAGCCTAACTTAAATCGCGGCGACGGCACACCCAAGCTTATCAAAGCCCAAGGGTCAGTGAAAATTCCTGCCGGTAACCTGATTGAGTTCCTACCCAACGAACATTTCATCATGGCGCCGCAGCAACTCGATAAGCTGCCGGATGACGCTTTCGATGCTGTACGCATGAAATACTTTGCCATGGACGATAGTGAAGAAGGACGCGCCGACGATGCCTTGATTTATCTAGGACGATTCAAAACGATCAAATATCTCGATCTTGATCGCTGCGAAATTAGCGATCGGGGCCTGGAAGGAATCAAGAACCTGCCTAATCTAGTCACTTTTACAGCGATGAACTCTTCAATCACCGGCAAATGTTTCAAAAAGCTCGGCGTCTTAAAAGAACTCAAACAGCTAAAACTGCAAAACACTGACCCAGACCTTTCTTGCATTGCCGACATTCCCAAAGCCTTTCCCAATTTATGGCATCTCTGCTTAACCCGCACCCGCATCACCAATAAGGCCATCGAGCCGCTGGCCGCTTTGAAAAGCCTGAAAAGACTTGATTTGGCTGAAAACAGCTTTTTAGACGATGGTTGTATACCAACCCTAGCCTGCCTCAATAGTCTGAATAATCTAGAGATACCAGAAACTCGCATCACCGCCAAAGGTTTACTAAAGCTCAAACACCTGCCCCTCAGGCAAGTCGATCTGTCCGCAAGCAACGGCAAGCCCGAGAGTTTTGAAAAGCTGCGCCATGAGATGAAGTCGACAGTTTTCACCATGGTGACAAAGTACGACAAACCGCCGGTCAGCGAGAACGAACAGACTTTGTTTGCCCCTTTGTCGAGAGGACGCAAGCTCTAGAATAGAGCGCCTAACATATAGCCGATCCGCTTTTCCTTAGAGTTAAAAACCCTTGATGCGGCGCTCGTTTGAAATCGCCTTGGTCAAAAGTATAGGCGAACCTTTTTCATCAAAAACTTTGACCGAACTATCTGTGCGCAAGAGCCCCGGTGCAACCAGCTTATAGCTGTTCAACTCTTCGTCTTGATAAGACTGCACCACCCGGCGGCTAGCCTTATCAACCACACTATGGCGGGCTTGTACTTTGACAAGACAGCTATTCTTGCCGGTTTCGATAAGCTGATAGGCAAGCACCCGGTGGTAATCGATGAAACCGCCTCTATCCACAGAGCCGGCGGCAGACAGAGGAATATTCATAAATACCTGTCCGCTCTTGTCTTTGGTTGTGCCAAAGACATCTACCACTCTAGCAGCCTGCCGCCCCACCGCCTTCAATGGTTTCTTATTGATTAGGTCAAAACGACTGGTTTCATTAGTTTCGCGCCGCTCCCAGGTTCCAGCCAACCAAAATGGCACCTTTATTTTCAAGCTGCCTTTCAAAGCACTGTCTTTCAAGGCACTGCCTTTCAAGACCGCACGATTCTCATTACTCTTAGAGCCAGCAGGGAGACTCTTGAGATAGGCTTGGCGCCTGGCTTCTTCTACTCCAATCATAGAATAATCAACTGTCGGGGCAGTGCTGAATCGAGGAGTCGAAACAGGTGCGGAATGGCGCTGAGGCTTGGCTGCCTGCTGCAGATTTGGGCTGTATCGAGGAAGGGCAATCTGAGAATAATCACCCGAGAAAAAGGTTCCGACCCGCTCACTCTCGGGCACAGCCTCCATTCTCTCAGAATGACTGATGCCGCCCGAAAGAGTATAAGAGCCGGAAGCAGCTGCGGCGCTGCTCTCTTTATAGAGGTCATTTTCATCAAAAGCCAGCGCGGCTATGGGTGGAACTAATAGCACAAGCGGCAACAGCAAAGAAAGCGGCAGCGAAAAGCGCGGCGAAGCCATCTTGTCAGACAGCGCCAACTTGTCAGGCGACGCCATCTTGTCAGGCAACGTCCTCAAAATACAGGCACAAAGACTCTTCTCTGCTTTTTTCTTCATAGAGGAGACCGCCCAAACCAGGCCGTCATCACTGCAAAACTTTCTCTTGAAGGCGCCCAGCCTCGGCTTGAGCCCGACGACGCTGCTCAAGAAAGACCATCAAGACCGAAACATCGGCGGGGCTGACACCGCCTATACGGGCAGCCTGACCCAAGGTCTGAGGACGCACCCGATTGAGCTTCTCGCGCGCCTCTTTGGCGAGATGCTTCAGTTCGTTATAGTCAAAGCCTTCCGGCAGCTTCACTTTGTCATACTTTTCAGTATGTTCTATTTGTTGTTTTTGTCTTTCGATATAACCGGCATATTTCACATCGGTTTCAACTTCTAAGGCAAAAGGAAAGGGCTTTTCGCTATCAGCCGGGGCCTTGCTTTCGATGACGCTATAGGGCACGCGCGGTCGACGCAGTAATTCTTCCAGGGTGACCGACTGCTTCAGAGTTTCACCTAGTGGTGCCAATAGCTCTTCAAAGCCGCCTTCGGGATAGATGCGAGTTTTTCTCAGGCGGTTCTTCTCGCCATTGATGGCTTCTTGCTTTTCAGTGAACAGACGATAGCGATAATCGTCGACCAACCCGATGGAGCGACCAAGCGGGGTGAGCCTAACATCAGCGTTGTCTTGTCTTAGCAGAAGTCGATATTCTGAGCGCGAAGTCATCATGCGATAGGGCTCGCCTATTTCTTTTGTGACCAAATCGTCTATCAGCGTGCCTGTATAGCTGGATGACCGCGGCAAGGCAAAAGGCTTTTCGCCTTTTACATATAATGCGGCGTTGATGCCGGCGATAATACCCTGGGCGGCGGCTTCTTCATAGCCGGAAGTGCCGAGAATCTGACCAGCAGCGAAGAAACCAGGCAAGTCTTTTGCCATCAAGGCATGGCTGAACTGAATAGCCGGCAAATAGTCATACTCGACAGCATAAGCAGGGCGCACCATAACAGCCTTTTCCAAGCCGGGCAGCGAATGCACTATTTCGCGCTGCACATGCACGGGCAAACTGGTGGAGCAGCCCTGCAGATAGACTTCATAAGTCGAGCGGCCTTCCGGTTCAAGAAAGAGCGAGTGGCTGTCTTTGTCGGCAAAACGCACGATCTTGTCTTCGATAGAAGGACAGTATCGCGGTCCGACCCCGTGAATCATGCCCGAATACATCGGTGATTCGTGCAAGTTATTGCGAATCAATTCGTGGGTGCGTTCATTGGTGCGGGTCTGGTGGCAGGGAATCTGCGGCAAAACCGGTCTCTTATCGAGAAAAGAGAAGAACTGCGGAATGGGATCGCCGGGCACCTCGGGTAAGATGCTGTAGTCGATTGTGCGCCCATCTATGCGAGGCGGCGTGCCGGTTTTAAGACGCCCCATGTTGAACCCGAGCGCTTTTAGACAACCAGAAAGTCCAATGGCAGGGAACTCACCAGCTCGTCCAGCCGGCATTGTTTCTTTGCCGATCCAAATGGTACCTTCCAAGAAAGTACCAGCCGAAAGCACCACAGCTCGGCAGCCGATGCGGTCGCCAAAAGTTAGCTCGACCCCAGCCACTTGATTGTTTTCGATAATTAAATTCTTGACCATACCCTGACGCAAGGTCAGGTTGGGCAAAGACTCCATATAGTTTTTCATCCAGATGGAATATTCGCGTTTATCCGACTGGGCTCTGAGCGCCTGAACCGCTGGTCCACGGCTGGAATTGAGCATACGAATCTGCAGATAAGTGGCATCGGTGGCTTCGCCTATAACCCCGCCTAGTGCATCTACTTCTCTGGCTAGATGAGTCTTGCCGGGCCCACCCACAGCAGGGTTGCAAGGCATGGCACCGATAGTATCGAGATTGACTGCCAGCATGAGGGTGCTCAAACCCATGCGCGCCGCAGCGTTAGCCGCTTCGCAGCCGGCGTGACCGCCGCCAATTACCACAACGTCGAAATACATACTGTGCATAGACAGCCATCATATCAGAACCTCTTGAAAAACCCATAGGGTCACGGCAAGAGCCAATTCAAAAGAAGCTCAGAATTGGCGGCGAGGGCGCCAAGGCTTAACTGGAGACCTTTTGCGAAGAGCAAACTATAAGGTCTCGGTCTATACTTTGTTACATGATAGAGAAACTGCTAACGGCAATAGGCATTTCACTGGGAGCGATTTTCACTTTCAGCCTGGGCACAGCCTTTGGCATGGACGCCAAAGAGCAGTTAAAGCCGGTACTGAACCCCGAGAAATATTTCGGCAAGGCCAAGCTAGGCTATATGGCTGCCCAGCGCTGTCCAGAAATTTGCGCCAAACTCTTTTGCTATTGCGGTTGCGACGTCACCGACGAGCACGGCAGCTTGCTTGATTGCTTTACCAGTGACCATGGTGTCGACTGTTATATCTGCCAGGAAGAAGCTCTTGTAGCATTGCAAATGAAGAAAGATGGCAAATCTCTGGCTGAAATTCAGAAGGTTATAGACCAGTCATACGAAAAACAGTATCCCTTTGACGCCACCGAGATCTTGCTGAAATATCGCCGCGAACGTCTTTGGCAACCGCAAATTGAAAAGCAGTCCAGCAACGGCAAAGAGAAGAGCCCAAGAGATGCGAACCCCAAGAATGTGAAAGACAAGAATCTTGGCAACACAAGCTCCGCTATGGGCAAAAGAGTCTTGCCAAGCGGCAGCGCGAGCGGCGCAAACCATGGCGGTTGTTGCGGCAAAAATAGTGTCCAAAAGACCAAGTAGCAGATGGCAAAGCTTGAGCAAGACAATAGCCGGTGTAGAGCCTGACGAGAGCTTGGCTAGCTCACCGCTCAACTTTCCAAGGGGTAATTAGTTTTCATCTGCCTCGCCTTCCTGATGGTGGCGGGGCAGATGATTTTCAAGATGCTTTTTTTGTAGTGTCCTTAAGTCCGCTTTTTTCAGCTTTTTCTTTAGAGGCTCTACACAACTAAAACTATAAACGCACCCTCAGTGCCTGCCTCTTCATCTGCTCGAGAAGCGGAACGGCTTTTGCTTGCTAAACAATTCAACAGTAAGCGCAAGGACTTCGATATGAAAAATCACAAGCCTGTGCATGGCGACATCGACCAGAAGTCGATCGATCGTCAGCTTCGCATCAACTGGATTCGCACTATCTTTGGCATTCTGCTCATGGGTGGTCTGTCTTTTGCGGGTCTGGTCCTTCTCGGTGTCAACCTCACGGTTGCCACTGTCATTCTCTTCGTCTTCACTGTGGCGATTCCGCTCTTTGGCTGGTGGAACAGCGCCAACCTGGTGCTCAAGATGATGCGCTGTCAGCGCCCCAACCTGAGCGACCCCGACCATGCGCGCCTGGTGCGACTGGTGGATGAACTCTATCCGGTTACCGGACTGACCACCAAGCCCCAGGTCTACATCTCACCGCTGCCCATTCCCAACGCCTTCGCTACCGGCCGTTCGCCCGCAAACTCTTTCATCGCCGCCACCGAAGGTCTCTTTCTGGTCGGTCTGGAAGATCGCGAAATCAAGGCCATTCTCGCCCACGAGCTGGCGCACGTGAAGAGCCGCGACGTGGCCATCACTTCGCTGGTGGCTGTGCTGGGCTCGCTCTTTTCGATTCTGCTTGCTGGTGCTGCACCGGGCATGTTCAATGCCTGCTTCAGCCACAAGTCGAACGACAAGGACGATGATCTGCTCGGCAAGCTCTCCAGCAAGGTGAAGCGCCAGAAGAAGCGTTTCGCCGACCCGGCCACTGCTGTCACCGGCTTCTTCATCACCCTGGTGGTCTTTTACATCATGAGCATTTTCGTCAAGCTGGTGACGCTCTTTGTCAGCCGCAGCCGCGAAAGTGCCGCCGATGTGCTTGCCGCCAACTGGACCCGCGACCCCTGCGCGCTGGCTACCGCTCTGCAGAAGATTGTCGACTGGATGAATCGCAACCGCGCGGCTCTTCAGCTCAAGATTCTGCTTGGCGGCATGGAGCCCCTGCTCTTTGTCAGCCTGCATGAAGGTGAAGAAGGGCTCGATCCCAAGCCGCCCCAGGGTCTGCTTGCCCGTCTGCGCAAGTGGATCGGCCACCTCGGCGACAACCACCCGCCGGTGGAAGACCGTGTGGCTCTGCTTGACGGTCTGGCCGGGTCCGCCTGCCCGCGCATGTCCGACATTCGCAAAGCCGAAGCGCAGAAGCGCCAGGAAGAGCGTCGTCGGCATGGTGCCCAGCATCACGACAACGGCGACGAGAAGTAAAACTAGAATTAATTCTAGAAATAACACAAGAACCTGAGAGAGACCGGGGCAATTGCTGATGAAGCAACCCCCGGTCTCTTTTTTTTGCTTTAAGTTGTCAAGATGTACCGAATATTTAGGCAAGCCCAGCCCGCACACCGGCTAAAGTCATATCAATCATGCTCTCAGCATATTTGCGCAAAGTCGCTTCGTTGAATGAAAGAGGATCTCGCGCCTTAAGCCTGTCGTAGGGGGGGAAGAGAGCGGCAAGAAGATAACAGACCAGTTCGGCTTGGAAGAGATAGTTTTTGGCGCCCTGAGCCAGGGGAATTTCTTTCTCTCCGGCGGCTTTCTCAAGCAGATAAGCGATTTGCAAAAATATAGCGCCTTGAAAATTGATGATCTCAGCCATTATTGCCGGATTAGCCGAAGCGATTACCTCGGGACTGTGCAGCTGACCATTGGCTATTGACCAATAAGACATGACATGGCCGTGCAAAAGTTCGCGCAGGATGCCGAGATAAGGAGGTCTAGCCTCTTTGACCAGCTTATTGATGCGTTCAAGCTCTTGGCTTGTGAACTGCTGCACCACAGCCACCAAAATAGCTTCTTTATTTTGAAACTCTAAATAGACCGAGCCCTTACTAATAGAAGCGCGCTCGGCAATATCATCCACTGTAGTTTTCTCAAAACCATAGTAGCCAAAGAGCCAGGTTGCCGCTGCCAGAATTTTTTCGCGTCTTGTCAGATTCATTTCTCCTCCATGACACATTTTACAATTAACGAATAAAGGATTGACTGAAAAGATCTTTTCGGTCAAACTTATAATCGTTCACTGCACTTGACCTGCCCGAATTGGCAGCTGGAGGATCTATGTATTCCAAAAATATGACCATTGGCATTAGCAGGCTCTTGAGCCCGGTATTTGCATTTGCCCTGGCCTATGCACCCATGACTGAAGTATTGGCAAAATCTTGCTGTTCCAGTGGCGGCGGCGAAAAGGCTCAAGCCGCGGCAGAGAAAGACATTGTTGATACCGCCGTAGCAGCCGGTAAGTTCAATACCTTAGCCAAAGCTCTCGGTGTAGCAGGGCTGGTGGAGACTCTAAAAGGCAAGGGTCCTTTCACAGTCTTTGCCCCCGATGATGATGCTTTTGCCAAAGTGCCGGCTGAAACATTGAACGGTCTTTTGGCAGACAAAGAAAAATTGACCAAAGTGCTCACCTATCATGTGGTCAATGGCGAAGTGCTGGCTAATAAAGTGGTGAAACTGAAGTCGGCCAAGACCCTAGAAGGCACCAGCGTGCCGATCAAAGTAGTGGACGGCAAAGTCTCAGTCGGCGATGCCAATGTCACGGCAACCGATATCAAATGTGCAAACGGTGTCATCCATGTCATCGACAAGGTTTTGATTCCCTAACTATAGGAGCCGAAAAACCGGCGCTCGGCGCCGGTTTTTCTTTCTTTTTCAGCTTTTTCTAGCTTTAAAATCTAGACTGTGAATTAATGGCAGACACGGGAGCGAAATCATGGTTGTATTTCTTCGCTGGCTCTACATACTAATTTTCTGCACCATGGTCGCCGTCACCATTTGGTCTGCCACGCAAGAAAATATAATGGCAATACCGCCAGTGGTGCTAAATGATGTCTGGTTCAAAGCAACATTGGTTGACGCTTATTTTGCCTTTTTCTTTTTCTTTCTTTGGGTCTGCCAGCGAGAAAAATCAGCGCTGGTGAAAGTGCTTATGTTTTTTGCCATTGCCGGTCTAGGCAATATCGCCATGTCGCTCTATGTACTGCGGGTGCTATTTCAGCTCAAACCAGGTGACGGCCTAAACGGTCTCTTTGCAAAACAATAATTAAAGGTCCAGCGACAGGTCTTTGTCTTTTACCTGTCATTCTTTTACCTGCCAATATTTTACCTGCCATTATTTTAACAGCCATCTTTCGTGGTATGGAAGCCTAGGTGATACTCCATACCGGCAAGAAAGTCGCAGCCATGCATGAAAGCAAAGCCCAGGCAGGGGCTATCAGTCAAACCATAAACTACGGCTTCAGCTCCACAATCTCTACTTTTGAGCGCCAGCCCAAGCTCGAGCTGGCCACTTCTTTGCGAGAAGCCCGTTACCCGTATTTCTTTGAGGGTAGGTTGGAAGAAGCCCACATGTTTGCTCGCTGCCTTCTCAGCCTGGCAAAAGTAGTGGAGACGCGCTTCTATATACCACCCAATCTTTTGCAGCGCCTTCTTTCCGAAAGAGATCCGGTAATCACGAGCGGCGCGGGAGCCCTGCGCTTTGAAGGTTTCAGCGCCTGCGCCAGCGCCTATTGCCGAGTGGACCTCTTGCCGCCTGCTTATGACGGCGAAATTATTGAGAAGGGCACCACTAATGTTGATTTCAATCCGCAAATGAAAGCCGCCTTAGCTGCCACTCTGCAGTCTGAAAACTTAGAAATAGGGGTGGGTAAAGATGAATTCGTCTTGAAAAAAGGCAACGAGAAAACAGTCGAAAAGAAAGTAAAACTGCCCCTGAGATGGTTAAAGAGTTTTGTCGAGGTGCAGGCTTACCAAAAGCAGATGGAGAAAAGACTGACCGTTTCTAAAGTAGAAGCCTTGAACTTTCTGCGCAATCTGCCAAGCAATGCCAACAACCAGACAGTGTTTTTTATAGTGCCGGCCGGGCGGGGGCTGAGACTAAGTCAGACGGTGCAAAGCAGGCCAAGCGCCAACGGCGCCATAGCCACACCCATACAGATTGGCGGCTTAAAGCGGCTACTGCTGCTCAAAGATCTAGTGCCTTTGATTAAGCAAAGCCAAGCTTGCGCCCTTACTGTATACAGCAGCCCAGATGGACTAGCCAGCGAATGGCAAATAGATATGAAAGAAGGTCTGCGTTTCAGCCTGACCATGACCAGCCAGCCGTTTAGAGGCTTTTCGGGGGAAGGGCGAGTACTTGAGAATCTCACCGAAATAGAAGAAGAAAAACTGGCTTTGCTGCGTTCGGCACTGCAATGGCATCAATTTCTAAGCGAAGAGTCTTTGCAGCAAAGCTGCAATATGAACCATGATGCGTTGCAGAACGCGCTGGCCGCCCTGGGTAGCCGCGGTTTGGTTGGTTTTGATCTCAGTTCGAATAGTTACTTTCATCGCGAGCTGCCCTTTGATCTCAGCCTGGTCGAAAGCATGCACCCAAGGCTGAAAGCCGCCCACAAATTGGTGGCAACCGATGGAGTGAAGGTTCTGCCAAGCTTGGAGAGCAGAAAAGAAATACAACTGGAAGTGCGAGGCAGCGATGTCACCCATCTAGTAACAGGCTACGAAGAGAGCTGGCGTTGCACTTGTCAGTGGTTTAGCAAATATCAAGGCACAAGGGGACTTTGCAAACACATTCTGGCAGCCAAACTAAGCCAAGCCCAAAAAGAGTCACAAGAACTAGAAGAGGAAGAAGTTCAAATTGAGCAGTAACCCTGAACCTGAAATAGAACAGTTTTTTCTCACTGCCACGGCGGCGCAAATCAAGAAGCAACGCCTTAACTGGCAATACTCCAAAAGTCTCACTTTTGAAGTAGCTAAAAAGATGCAGCCGGAAGCGCTGCAGATAGCTGTAGACGGTCTTTCTGGCAATGATCCGTTTTTCGTCAAAGAAGTGATCACCTTTATTGACGCTGGTCTTTGCCGGCAACCTCCGCAAGAAGTCTATGTGCAAGGCATCATTCGCCTGCATCAATACAACAAAGACGAGACTCTTACTTTCCTCAAGAAGTATAGATTTTTGGTGGAAAACGACCTCTGGCTGCTCTTTCAGTTTGAAGGCGGTCAAGAGTTGAGTTTAGCCGCCTATGACAAATTTTCGCGCGATGGACATAGATGGGAAGACATTTTGGACATTCTCTCGCAAGAGGGAGTTATGCCCAGAGCTAAAATGCTCAAAGCCAGTCTGGAAGCACTCAATCGCGGTTTCATTCAGTTTAGGGCGTCTTGGTTCTCGCGCTTTCACGAAAGGCTAAAGCCAAGCCCGGCTGAACGAATAGAGTTACTAGACGACTATTTGTCTCTTTTAGCAAGCCCTGTGCCGCCAACTGTTTCTTTTGCCCTGGCGGCTTTGAATGAAATCGAAAAAGCCAAACTAAAGCCCCTAGAGGCTGAGAGACTCTTTCCGTATATTCAACCGGCTCTTATGGCAGCCAGCAAAACCACAGCCCAGGGAGCCCTCGCTCTCATAGAAAAGGCAGCGGCAAGAGAACCCCAGATGCGCCCGCAGGCGCTGCAAATAGCCGCATCAGCTCTTAGTCATCAAAATACCGATGTGCAAAAGAGCCTCTTAAAGTTTATGAAAGCCAACCAGGCTCTCATTGCAGTCGACCCTGCCCTGCAAAACGCCATTAAAGAAAACTTGGACTTTATAAGCCCAGCCTTGCAAAAAGACTTTGCGGCCTTGGCTGGTGCACAAACAGCTGTAGCCAAGTCTGAGGGCAAAGCCGCTGCATCTAATGCGGCTGCTTTAGAAAATGCAGCCGAGAAAATCTCTGTTGAAGATATTTCTATTGAGTACTTAGCGGCTGACAGCCTCTCATATCACCAAGGTGAAGCCATCGCCACTATAGGCGATGCTCAAACATGGCTCGAATCGACACTAGCCTTTATTGAAGCGCCTTTCGACGTTGTGCAAGCCGAAAGAATCATACAAGCGGTTGCGCTTGGCCGGGTGCAGGCTTTGCACAATATAAACGGTGCATCAGCCGGCAGTACTAGTGAGGCCAAAACAGCCAAGCCCCTAATAAAGCGACTACAAAAGCTAATTGAGCGAAGAATCCAACGTTACGAATATGGCGCGCCATTCTGGTTTCTCGCCTTCCTGCTCCATTTTTTAGGCGGTGCAGAGATAGCCGACGCCGTGGACTATTTTAACAAGTTCAGTCAAGTCAAAATCGGCAAAGAAACAACTCTTGATGGCGCCGATATCTTCAAGGGTCGCCTTCTTTCAATTCTATTGCGCCTTACCGAAGGACAGTCACTAGACCCGCTCAAAGCCGAAACCACAGGCGGCTTCACAAACATCGATGCCATAATCGATAACCTCAAGCAATTACCGGCAAAAGCAGACTATGTCTGCGCCGCAAGCATAGAAAAACTGCAACCATATTTAGTACTGGCTCGTCTGCCTTGGACAGAGCACGAAGAACTGCTTAGCCGCCTGCAAATTGAAAAACTGAAAGCGCCTCTCGCTCTTGAGCTTGAAAATGCCCTTGCAGTAATGCTTGCCGTCGAGAGGAAATATCAGTCGGCCGACGGGCTTGAGAGAGATATGCTGGTCGTCAAAGAACTTGCCCAAGACAGTAGTTGCCCTTTTGCAGCCCTGACAAAAGCTATCAAACAGCCTACCTATAGTATCGAAACACTCGACCTGACTGCCTTTACTATGCCGACTCTGAGCGCCTTCTTCTTTGACGAGGGGGCGAAAGAATGCAAGAGAATAGTGAAATGGAGCGAGGTGTCCGACCTTTCAAAGGCTGCTTATTTTCACCCACTGGCTAAGGGGCTGGTCCCTTATAGTGAAAGAGCCCACTTTCTTTTGACCGTCGGTCTTTTGCAAAGCATGCCAGAGTTGAGAGCGCTTACCTGCGACTGCTTAGTCGATGCCATTGATCGACAAAGTTTGCAAACCCAAATAATTGGCGCCAAACTAGGTCTATTGCTGTACAGCGACATCAGTATGCCCAAACGAGCCGCAACCCTTTTAGAAGAAGTGGCTCGCACGAGCCCCTTGCATAACGAGGCAGTGAGACAAATATTGCAATTTAGTTTGGACCGATGCCAATTTGAAGCCAATGAAAAATCTGATGGTGATAAAGCCCTCCCCCGTGATCTGGCAGCCATTCTGGAGCTTTACTTAAACTGTTCCATAAGGGCAAACAAGCCGGTTGAATCTCCAGTTTGTCGGGCTTTTCTTGAAGGTTTGAGCGGCACCAAGAAAAGTGCTGCTAAGAGTCAAGGAGCAAACGACACGAAGAGCACGAAAACAGTCAAAGGCGGCAAAGCCAAAGAAATAGCCAAAGACCTGCTCGCCCTCACCTAGAGAGGCTTGTGCCGCTGCCGTAACTAATGCTTGATACTCTTCAAATAATCGACTAGAGAGTCGACTTGCTCTTTTGCCAAAGGACCACCGGCTTTGTCTAAAAAGCCCGGCATAGACCGGTGTGTCTTGCTGCCAAAACTAATCACTTCTCTTAGTCTGGCAATCTGTGCCGGCGTGTTGAATGAGAGCGCTTCGAGTTCTGGTCCTACCAAAATCTTGCTTTCTTTCTGCACACGATGACACATGGCGCAATCAGCCTCGAATAGCTCTTTGCCGAAAGCACCAACCCCCATATCAACATGGCAATGGGCGCATTTCTCGTCGGTGAATATCTTGGCACGGCCGCCTTCGGTCATATTACCCGCAGTGTGCAAATTCTCGACGTCAACCTGCATGTTTAGGGCGCCAAAACTAAAGTCTGGATCGTTTGACGCAAAACGAATCTGCTTGGTGACCGCGCCTTGCTTCATGGTTGTATCAATATGAACAGTCAACCGCGAAGACTTGCCGGGGGGAATTTCAGCAGTCTTCCAAGATAGATCGGTGCAGCCGCAGTCGCTTTTGACATCAAAAATGCGCAAGGGCTTCAGTCCGTCGTTAAAGAAAGTGAAATCAGCGACGAGATCTTTGCCTTCTTCCACATGTCCGAGATTCTTACTTAAGGCGTCTACTCTAAGCAACGCCTTGTTTTTGCTCTGATAAAAAAAGAGGGCAAGGGCCAAGAGGCTGATAACCAAAAGCCCCAACCCAAGAGTCAAAGCCTTTTTGCTTTTCATGGCGACCTTTCCTAGCTCTTAGCGCTTCCAATACTTGCTTGAATTGTCCTCTGCGTCCATCCAGTTCTCGGGCTCGGGAGGTCCCTCGCGCTTGCGATACTCGGGGCTCCAAAGCTGAGCATAAACCGAAACATCTTCTCTGGAAATACCCAGACTGCTCTCGTGTTCATCGCTTTCGCCATCGGGGAAAGCATTACAAATGGCATCGTAACGCATGATCAGCTCATTCAAGACGTGTGCGCCTTCTTCATCACCAGAGGCAATGAAGCGCACCCGGGCGGCTTCCAGCTCAGCCAGTGTGAGGCGACCATCGCGCTCGCCCACCGAGCGCTCAACCAAGTCGATATCATTCCACCTTTCTCTTAGAAAAGGCATGATTGTCTGGGTGAGAAGAGTGTATTCGTCTTGGAACATCGAAAAAGAAGGGAACCCAAAAACCAACTCTAGTGACTACCTGTTCTAGATTCTACAACTTCTAGATTAGACCGTCATTCAGTCTTTCTTGACATTGTTTTTCGGCTTGGTCGAATACTAAACTTCTGCTAAACTTCTTGCTTATGACTATGACAACGCAATGTACCCAGGAAGCCCTTTCATTCACTATTGTGTGCGACGAAAGATGCTCGGTCGTGCGCAGTCTGGCGGCTGTTTTGCGGGTCTGGGACTACCGCCGTCATTTCATTTTTATCGACCGGCAGTCTCAAGACCGTCTCGATGAAAAGCTTATATCTGACCTTGACGAGAGCCGCTGGAGTCTATTTCTTATAGATGAGCAGAATGACCGCTGGTACGGTCCCGACGCCATTCCAATCATTCTAAAAAATCTGCCTTTTGGCAAATGTGCCTGTGTTTTCTATATTTTGCCCGGCACTATGGCTTTGACCAGGGCTGCCTATGCCATTATTTCGCAAAGCCGCCAGTTGCTTAAGAAGAAGCT
The DNA here is from genome assembly GCA_019745415.1 of Candidatus Obscuribacterales bacterium. Lineage (GTDB taxonomy): Bacteria > Cyanobacteriota > Vampirovibrionia > Obscuribacterales > Obscuribacteraceae > Obscuribacter. The sequence continues at coordinate 143,419 of JAIETF010000026.1, forward strand.
GGAAGCAGCCTAAAGCAAGCTTTTAGATCACTACAACCCGAGACAGTCTTTCACTCTTTTATCCAGAAGCTCACTCAGGTAGGGAACGCCCAGAGCTCCCGCCAAGCCTTGATCGAGAGAGAAAACCAGGGGAGCGGCAGGGGCATTCGTCTTAGTCTGATAAAGCGGCGGAAACTTCTCCACCGCCCCCATGATGCTACGCAAAAGAGCAATTGGTTCGGCATGTTCGCCGCTGACGCGATCGTACTGAAAGCCGCCTTCGGTGAAGATAATCAGATCGGGTCTGAGCACCGAAACCAGAAATGCAGACCGGTCTAAGGGGCGAGGCCCAAAGTCTGCCACGATGTGCGCCTGCTCGTCATCGATATTGAGAAATGAACACAAAATCTCAGACACACCAACACGCCAATCAACATAAAAACAATCGGGACCACATAACCTACCGGCCGCATCGTCTTCAAACTCATCGGCAGGACTAAAGTTAGGCGGAGCTGCCCCCACCGCTGCAAAAGAAGCGGAAGCAGGCATAACTGTCTGACCACTCTCGAAAATAGCCCGGCTTAAGGCTAGTGCCGACTTAGACTGCTCAGCACTGCCGCCGGCACTTTCGGCAATTATAAGAGTAAGCTTCTTTCTAAGACGTTTGCGCCAATTTGCCGCCAAGCGACCAAGCGCCTCTTGTGTATCATCCACAGCAATGAGGGGAAAGCCGGTGCTGCCTATAGCATAACTAGCTCGGTCTTCCACTATGCAGCCTAGAGCGCCGCCACAAAAGGCATCGCCTAAAAAATCATGACCATCGAAGTTCCTGCCGGGCAAAGCCACAAACCAAGAGCCTTCCAGGTTTTGCCTGGTATCGACGGCTATAGTTGCGGCCTCGTCTGGAACCATACCCTGAGCCATGCGGCCGTGGGTAAGCTCAATAATCTCGTCTGCCGAATACTGAGCCGACACTTAGCCCTGCGTGCCACTTCCCGAAACGTTGGGAATCTTCAGCTCCGGATCGGTCTTTTTGCGATCATCTAAAGCTTTCTGCAAAAGTCTTGTGGCAAAACTGCCGGTATTACGTTGAGCTCTTGCGCTATCAGTCGGCGAGACTGCGGTCTGCCCTTCGCTCTCGACAACAACAGGTGGAGTTACTGTGGTGGTCATTGATTTTCCTCCGCCGCCAATTTACTGGGCTTCCTGTGTCTTTGCCATGTATTTCTGAGAACACAAGCAAAACCAACTGCACACTGGCAATCGACCGCTAAGTCTAGCCCAGGCGCATCTCTATTGGCAACCCCGAAAAGCTCATAATAAGCTCTTTTTAAGTCTTTGCTTAAATTAGAGAGAAGCGCCTTCTCAGCATGGCAAAATTGGCTAAGGCATACCAGATAATGGTCTATTTATGAAAGAAAGCAAGAGCAGAGCTTTAGAAACCAAGCTTGGCAACGAGTTTCTCACCGAACTGACGACAGAGCCGGCTTTGGCAGCCTGGCGGCAAAGACGCCACTTAATCAACGCCTCAGACCTGAGCCTAGACGAATTGAGCTTGCAGCTGGCTCTGGTAGGTCTCTATAAAAGGCACCAAGCCCACCTCGCCGCACCACTGGCGGTGCTAGCCGACAAGACCATAGCAACTCTCTTTTACGAAAATTCTACCCGCACCAAATCTTCTTTCGACCTCGCCGCCCGCAAACTAGGGGCGACAGTCTTGCATCTAGATGTGAAAACGTCTTCTGTGGCAAAAGGCGAAACCTTGCTGGACACAGCCCTCAATCTCTCTTCGATGGGCGTCAATGCCGTAGTGATGCGACACAGCAAGGCGGGCGCCCCCGACCAGCTGGCCCAAGCTCTAGACCAGACACTGCCCGCAGTGAAAGACCCGGCAAGACCCAAGGCAATGTCGGTGCTCAATGCCGGCGACGGCAACAAATCTCACCCCTCGCAAGGCTTGCTCGATCTCTTTACTATTTTAGAAAAACTTGACCGTCTGCCTGCTTTTGCCGCAAGCTCAATAGATAAATCAGTAAAGGGCAAGCTCAATAGCAATACTTTGAGCGACATCAAGATAGCCATAGTGGGCGACATTCTGCATAGCAGAGTGGCGAGATCAGACTTTCAACTCTTGAGCAAACTAGGTTGCTCTGTGCATTTCGCCGGGCCCGAAACTCTTTTGCCCAAGAGCCTAGCGACCGAATTAGGCGGCAGCCATCACCACAACTTAAAAGACGCCCTGAGCGATGCCGATTTTATTGTCGCTCTGCGCATTCAACTGGAAAGACAAGAACAAGGGCTGATCAAAATAGACGACTATGTGAAAGAGTTTCAGCTCGATCACCAAAAGCTAAAGCTATGCAAACCCGAAGTCAAACTATTGCACCCCGGCCCTGTCAATCGAGGCATAGAAATCACCGAAGACCTAGCCGACGATCAAGACATTTCGCTTATTTTGAGCCAGGTAACCAACGGTGTTCTCACTCGTATGGCAGCCCTAACGCTTTTGCTTGGTGCAGAGAGCCCCTAACTTATGACCGAAACTGCCGCCGAGCGAGAAGAAAGAAGTGATGGCGCCGCAAGCTTGCTAAAGCGCAGCGGCCGCTATTTCATCATAATTATCTTTGCCCTGGTGGCACTGGCAGTGATAATCTATCCCCTGCAGCATGTCATTACCCTGGGGCGATACCAACACTGGGGATTATCAATTACTTGCCTGGGCGTAGGCTATCTTTTGCAAGTAATCTGGTCCTGGAAAGAATACACAAAGTGGGCAAGAATCAGCTATTTCACCACTGCCATCTATTTCTTGTTCGTCGGTTTCACCTTTTATTCGAACCCCTGGCTAGACACTAGAATGTCTTTGCAAACAGACAGACAAGCAGCGCTCAGACAACTCTTGGTGGTTGCCTATTTTGTTATGAGCCTGGTGCTTTCAGGCGTTTGGATGAAATGGATCAGAGCAGAAGCAAAAATGCAAAAGAATAAGGCGAAGTAGTTAGAGCTATGACTGAAGAAGAAAACAAACAAAAACAAGAGCACGAAAAGCCAAAAGCAAAGAACAAGCTAATCTTGATGGTGGGCATACCAGGCTCGGGCAAAACCACTTTATCAAAGAGAGTGATAGAGAAAGGTTTTCACTATATGAATGCCGACTCTATCAGACTGGAGCTATATGGTGACGAAAAGACCCAGGGCGACCCATCCGAAGTATTCGCCCTCTTTTTTGCCCGCCTGGAAGAAGCTATGAAAGTCGGGAAAAGTATCGTCATCGACAATACAAATATCAATGCCAAACAGCGCAAGCCTATTTTAGACCGCGCCCAGCAATTCGGCTATGAAGATGTGCAACTGTGGTTTCTAGATGTGCCTCTCGAAATTTGTCTAGAGCGCAATCGCAACCGCGATCGTGCCGTGGAGGACGAAATAGTGCGCAATATGTATAACTCGATCACGTCGGGCGGGCGCCCCAAGCGCAGCGAAGGCAAAGTGATTGTGATCAGACCCAGCGCCGACGGCAAAGACTATCTCTTCTTCCCGCAAAACTAACAATAAACATTCAACTAAAGCCGAGGAATCTGTGAACCACTCTTATTTGAACAAGTCTAATCTCAACAAAACAGGGCCAAAATTTTCAATAGCTAGCAAATCAGTTGTCTCAAAATCAGTTGTCTCAAAATCAGTTGCGGCAAGAGCACTTACTTTGGGAGCAATGGCGCTCAGCCTGATATTGGCGACTGAGCCTGTGGCGGCTAAAGCAAAAGCCGACCCCGCCCAAACAAAAATAGAAGCGACAAAAACAAAGAACACGAAAAACAGCACCTCAGCAAGTCAAGATCGCCAGGCTGCCCAGCGCGAAAAAACGCTCACAGCCCTGGCCGGGCGCTTGATGAAAAAATGGAACATACCGGCATGTCAGATTGCAGTCGGAAAAGACGGCAAAATAATTGAAAGCCGTGCTTTTGGTTTTTGCGACAAAGAGTTGAAGACAAAAACCACAACCGACAATGTTTTTCGCATCGCCTCGGTAAGCAAAGTATTTACCGCCGCAGCTGTGCACAAACTTATTGAAGACGGCAAACTAAAATATGACGATAAAGCCTGGACTTACATAAGCAATCTCAAACCTACCTATGGCGAAAACAACATCGACCCCCGATGGAAGCAAGTCACCATAGGACAACTGCTTACTCATTCGGGCGGTTGGACCCTAGAAAACGGCGAGCCCCAGCGCATTTATGCCAGACTGGCTGCCGATGCCGCCGGCGAATCACGCCCAGCCTGCCCCAGCGCCCTGGTACGTTATATGATGGGCAAACCCTTGCAATACGACCCCGGCACAAAGTCGGTTTACTCAAACTTTGGCTTTAACGTCTTGGGCAGGGTGATTGAGCAGGCAAGCGGCAAACACTATTTCGACTATGTAAGAGCCAACCTATTGAGCCCGGCAGGCATCGAAGACATCAACCTAGGGCGCACCGCCCGCCGCCACGCCAGACTAAACGAAGTCTATTATTTTGCAGGCAAGAATAGCCCCGATGTCTGGTCGCTAATCGATGAAGATGCCGAAGTGGCTGATTTTGCCTATGGCGGCGATGCTGCCATCGAGAGCATGGACGCTCATGGAGGCTTGGTCTCATCGGCGGAAAGTTTGGTAAAGTTCGGCATGGCTTTAAACGGCTATGACAAGACAGCAGCTGACGGCAGCAAGAGCCGAGTCGCCCTTATCAAAGCCGAAACTTTGCAGTCGATGCTCAAGCCGACAAACTTCAAATGCGAAGGCAAAAATACTGTGCGCGCCTATGGTGTCGCAGTTAATACCGCCCGCAAACCCATCTTTAAGTGGTCGCATGCCGGTGCACTTTGCGGCACAAGCTCGCTATTGATTTCTTTGCCAGACAACACTGTGCTTGCTTATACAGCCAATCATCTGCCCGACGACCTGGTGGGCTATTTCACCGAGTTGCAAAACTCGCTTCTAACTGAAGTATCAAGCAAACGCTATGTTGTTGGCGGCAAAACAAAGCCTAAACCATAAACCATAAATCAGAAAGGCGGCTCAGCGCACTACTTCCACTGACGAAACGGCATGGGTGGCTACTGCTTCCGATACACTACCCAGCAAGAAGCGTTCGATACCGCGGCGTCCGTGGCTGCCCATCATGACTAGATCGGCGGGCCAAGACTTTGCCTCTTGCAAGATTTCTTCTCTGGCTTCGCCCACCACTACCTTAAACTCAGCCACAGCTTCGCCGTAAGAGCTATTCAATTTGCCCACCAAAGGCTTGAGCCACTCTTCGGCACCGGCAAGTTTAGCCTCATAATAGCCCTTAATTGTCGCCGAAAACTCAGCTTCGGGATCAAGCAAAAGACCAGGATCTATCTCGGGCACAACATGGAAGACTCTGAACTTAGTTTTTGCCGACCAAGGCAAGGCAAGAACATGGTCTATGAGCCTGTCGCTATATTGCGAATCGTCGACGGCAAGCAAAACGTTGCCGCCTGAAGGTTCAGAAGCAGCCGAAGCATCTCTGATTATGCGTACCGAACACGGAGCATGGTGCATAACCGCGCGCGAAACGCTGCCCAAGACAAGCTCGGAAAGCCCGGTGCGTCCATGCGAACCAACAACAATAAGATCTGCGCCGAAAGCTTTTGCCTCTCGCAAAATCTCGTCGATGGCATAGCCGTCAAGCAGTACGCCTGAAACTGTAGAGTCTTTGTGAGTGTCTTTCAACTTAGCAACTGTATCGTCTATAAGTTTTTGGGCGGCCTTGATCTCGCGCTCTTTCACGTCTTCTATAGATGGAAAAGGCTCAAAGAAATCGACCACAGATACCACTTTTAGCTCGGTGCCGAAAGGACAACGGAAGTCTAAGAACTGACCAATCGCCCTTTGCGATATTTCTGAGCCGTCGACTGCAAACAAGATTTTCATGCTAATACGCCCTAATATTTGACAGGCCTAAACTTAGAACAATAGTCCGCCAACTTCAATCAATCTTTGGAATGGTTTTCTTTAAACCTGAAAGAAATGCCGGCTCTTTCGCTTAGTCGAGCTTAGTATCCCAGGGCAACTTTACCCAAGGGCTGGTTGGTAAATGCAAAAGACGAACCAGTGCTTCATCGGTTTTTTCCCGACCGTTCTCATATTCGGTCTTACTCCAAAAATTCCGCCCCACCAAATATTCTTCGCCCAATTGCTGCCAACTGGTGTAATTAGCTTGCAGCTTTCTGGCATAGGGCATCATCATGCTGTAGCACTCGTCTTCAGTCAAAAAACCGACATCATAACCCCAGCGAATCAAACAAATATTGCGGCACAGATCCCAAGCCATCAGACCTCTATCGCCAAACTGCTTGCCATATGCTTCAACAAGCTCTACGCGATTACTTGCTTCCTCAGCATCTCTATCCAGAATAGTTTCTTGCAAGGTAAGCTTTTGACCTTGCTTACTGTCCAGCATTCTTTTAATCCGAAACCAACTTCGATTGTGCCCGCCTGTTTCTTGTTGTTTCAGGGTATCAAGCAAGTCTTGGCGAGAATGTATCCCCCACCAGGAAACCAATCTACTCTTCTCCGCTTCCGAATGTTCCGGCGAAGGAATGCCTCCACGCAGAGAATGTAAGCCCCTGCGGTTCTGAGAGAACAAAATCGCCGAACAAGCTATAGCCCATTGATACTTCTTTTCTTTAGGCGCGTGCTCGAAATCATACTTCCTTTCTTGTACTACTTTGAGCCACTTTTCACTACTCTTAGCCCCATCAGAAAGCTGCTTTTGTTTAGCAAGGTCTATCGAGCGCAACAAGGCTTGGGCGGCTTGGTCAAAATCTTCCATGTCTAAACGGGCTCTACCAAGCCAATAATAGTAATGACCGTCTCTGCCGTCATTTTGTTTAATCGCCTCGGCAAAATCGAGCGCTGCTTTGTCTGGTTGATAGACGTCTAAAAAATGTCTGCCGCGATAGCAGTAATAAACGGCTTTCCTATCGGTTACTGAAATCGCCTTGGCATAATCGGCTAAAGCCTCACTTTCTCGATGCAAGGCAGCCAGAGCGTCAGCACGCTCAGCATAAGCCGAAGCAAAGCTTGGGTCTTTGCTTATGGCCACACTAGCGTCTTTGATTGATTTCTCCCATTCTTTCTTTTGATTATAGGCTCTGGCCCGACAGAGCCAATGCACTGGCCCCGGCCCCAGCAACATAGCCACGCTATAGTCTGTAATAGCTTTGTCGTAAAGACCTAAGCTTGAATAAGCATTACCCCTGTCATGATAAGCCACTTCCAGTTGGGGATTTTTGCTTAGAGCCTTCGAAAAGAAATCAACCGCCTCTTTATTGCGACTCTCAAGAAGACAGAGTTCGGCTTTGCAAAATTCGGCTTCTGCACTATTAGGGTCTTTCGAAATAATATCGTGATAAATTCTTCGCGCCTTTTCAGGATCACCGCCTTCGCTTGCCCCTATGGCTTCATTGACCTGAGGTCTATAAATCTCGGGCGTCAAAGAAGGAGGCGGCATCGTCACTACAGCCGGGTCGTCTGAACCAAGAATGGAATTGGCACCGCAACCCTGCAAGCCATTGCTGAAAAGAAAAGCAAAGACGATCAAGAAAGCCTTCTCTCTGGTCATGCAACACCTACCAAACTGTTTACCGCCTGCTTATAATCTGCCCAATCTGGTTATAACTAAGTTATGCATCCTGGCAAGGCGAAAATCGTGCAATCAAACGCATCGACCTTAGTGCAAAGACCTACAGATTATACCGGAGCTTCGCTCGCCGGCATGCTTGTTTTAGTCGGCGTAGCTTATTCGCTGCCTTTTGCTCTTTATCCAAGCTCGCATCAAGCCAACGGACCAACTAGCCCAGAGATACTAAATCTGCATTTCGTAGTGGCCTGGATGGGTTTGGCGCACTTTATCTATGCCTATCGTGGGCAAGCTATTTCGCTGCTCAAAACGAAACAAAAGATATTGCCCTTTCTAAGTCTGCTTGGTCTGGGAGCAACAATACTAGTAGCATTGCGACATTGGCTGGGCTATATGTATTTTAGTTTTGCCATGTGGATTTACTTTCTGCCGCATTTCGTCAAAGCAGAACTCTTCTTTTCGCAAAAACTAAATGGCGACTCATTAGCGGAAATATCTAGCGATGCACGGGTTTATCTATTCCCGGCAATCGCCTTCACTTTCTTCACTTTCGCTTTATTTGCACCTATTGAAATTATCAGCAATCGCTGGAATGTTCTCGCGCTCGCTCTAATCACACTGGCAAGCGGTATGGCGCTTAGACTCAAAGATCAGTTGAAAGATCCGCGGCTTTCAAAATATGCTTTGCTGGCAATTTTTCTCATAGCCGAAGGCATGGTCTGGGCTACTTATCGAAAATATATGGTCTTTCAATTTCAACAGGGCGTCTATGTTTTTCACATAGCGATGGCTAGTTTTTATCACTATTTGAGATCTTACGACTTTGCCAATCTAACTAGCCATGCCGCAACAAAGCGCTCGCTGCTAAATGCAAAAGAAAATAGCGCAGATGAACAGAAGCCTAATGAAACAAAGGCGCTCGAAGCAAAGCTGCATGAAGCAAAGCCGCAAACGACAAAGAGTGTATCGCTGTGGCCTGGAATCGTTGCCGTCAATTTAGCGGTAATTGCTCTTGGGTATTTGCTTAGCAACGAATGGCCAGAGGCGCCCAGCAAGTACATCTTCGATGTTTCTTACTTTACCTTTTGGGTTGGGCTGCACCAATATGCAAGCGATGTTTTTAACTGGTTGAAAAAACAGCGGGCTTGATGAAGAATCAGTGAAGGACCAGCTGGACTCTAGTGCGAAATCAGAGTAAAAATCATGGATACTGACCTTATAGCCAACCCTCCGGAGCAAACGAATGTGCGTAAGACAATGATAGGTCTTAAGGTGGAGCAAGCTGAACGGTACTCGGAAACCCAAAGCACCTGTTTTCAGTTCTCCGGAGCATATCTAGGCATATTTGGTGAAATGACCATACAACCGCCTGAAGCGCAGCTTCTTGATTTTATCGGTGACACTATTACCGCCTATGACGATGATGACCCAGCTTGCGTTGAGATTAGATTCAATTCCGGTAAGATTCTCTACTTCAATATTCTAGGAAGCAAAGACGATCCTGCACCAGAGCGAATCATTTACTCCAATCTTAATACCTCGCCGCCTCTTCCGATTGTAGTTGCTCAAATATCCGACTTCAATGTACCGGATGAAAGATAGGATCGATTTCTATTTTGAGTCTCTTGCCACATTTGAAGGACCTCTTCAAAGCCCCACATCTCTACCGAAGCCTTTGAATCTCTTTGGATTTAGCTGGGTGTAGAGAACGGCATGTTGAAAATTTTTATGCCCCAATTAACTTTGAATAGCCCTAGTATCGATGCCTTCGTAAGCGAGCTGGTAGCCCTTGCCGTGACGAAGCATATGCGGGTGCACGCTGAGTTCTAGACCAGCCCCTAGACCGGCCCATTTGTTTAATGGCGTTCGTGGTGGGCTGACCCTGGCGCTCTGATAGATGAAATACGCCGACCAGCGAGCACATTTCAGCAAAATGCTCGCCAGAGACTTCTGAATGCTAGCATTGCACAAATAGCTAATTGCAGTATGCTTGACTGACAAGCAATGCGGGCGTGAAAAATGCAGGAGCAAAAGCATGCAGCAGCGAAAAGTAATGCACAATCTCAGACTCTTACTTTCTTCTTTGCTTTCTTCTTTGCTTTCTATAGCGCTGAGCGGCAGTGCGCTTTGTCAAAGCAGCGAGCAGCAAAAGTTTTCACCTAACAATAAGTTGAAAGCACAAATTGAAGACGGCAGGATCTATATCAAAGATAGAAACAATACGGCGATATCGCAGTTTTTACCAGACGATTCAAACGGATTGGGCGGCAGTATCATCAACCTTGACTGGATAGACAATCAAAGATTAGGCATCGAAAGACATATCAATCCATCTCTAAACTGCCTGACCGTCAGTGATATTCAGGGCAAGACACTGAAAAGCTATCTCGGCTATAAATTTTATTGGTCGCACAATCGCAAGCATGTTGCTCATGTTGGGCAGATGATACATTTTTCGCCCTGGCCGCACAGCGAGTACATTCAGATAGACGACCAGACTGTCTATCCATCACAAGGCGCTACCTACGGAAAGGAGGCTCGCACCGTACATAGTTTTTCCGGTCCCTTTGCCTGGAGCCAAGACGATAGCAAACTCGCCGTCATTGAAGACCTAGACGGTTCCCAAAAGGGCAAGTTTTTAGTTATCATTCCAAGCCCTGCAAACAAAACAGCCAAGCTTACGAAATACAAACTAGAGAAAGAGCTGGCCAAAGAAATCGCAAAACTCAATCAAGAAGATATGAGTCTTTCTTGGACTAACTCGAATTCTGTATCTATTTCTTCGCTTTCTCACTCTTCGAAAAGCAAGGCAAAATCTCATATCTTGCCTTGCACAATCAAAGTGAACTAAATGCCTGAAGCAGCTATTTCAAGCACCTCCTTTTCTTTCAATAATGCCAATGGGAAGGGCTATCATGAGAACTTTCGGTCGTAAACAAACAAGCTAAAGCCTCTAGAAAGCCTCTCGGCCCGCTGATAGACATTCTCTGCATTATGTCGCGCAGACGATTGAAAATATCAATCGCTACAATCAACAGAAACACGACAAAGATTCCAAACAGCACAGAAACTGCACTGCCATGCTCGATCATCATATTCAGTTTACCTCGACAAATTCAACTCGATAAATGACTGCATCAAGTCCAAGACAAACAGCCGCACGGCGACCGCATACCTAATTGTGTCTAGGATTATGTTGGGGGTACCAAGATTGAGGACTACAATCCTCTATTTATTTTCTGGAGGAATAATGCTCCGTTTAATGCAAAGTATACAGTGGGAAAATACGTAGTTATCATTAATTGTCAAGCGCCCAAAAATGTCACAGATTCAAGCTTTCAGTCATCTTTCCAGCATTTTTCAGACATCTTTCTAAGAGCCCAAAATGGTGCCTTTCAGCAAGACCGTTTTGTGGTCGAGCTGAGCAAATTATTGAGCTTGAAAAAGCGTCTAGCGATCTAATAGCGGACTGCGCAGTTTGTGCGAACCTGTATTCTCAGATTCAGCCTGCACCTCTGCCGCTTTCTTAGCTACTCTAGAACCGCCTGCTTCACCGACAGCCTGCAGCTGACCGAACACGCCAGTAACTATGGCAAAGGCATTTTCCAGCTGGTGTAATTTATCCATGACACCGTCATATTGGTAGACCACAGCGCTTGCGCCAATCGGTAATTCCAACTCGGGATAGTTTTTGTGAGCGAGATGGTCAACATGCAAAAGTTCCGGCGGCTGCAACAAAATCAACTCGCGCATCTGCACATCATCAAATATTTCTTTTACTGTTTCAGCGTCACTGCCCTGAATCATAAACTTACTATCGAAAAGCTCGTCTTGTACTTTGATATCCTGCATGCCGAGAGCTTTTCCAAGCTGGTGGTGCATCTTTTCTTGAAAGATAGAAAAGGCAAACTTACCACTGGCGTTGTAGGCAGCCAAGATTGTGTTGCTGGTAGGCTTCTTGCCATGTTTGGCAGTGGGCAGAAAATAGACGGTCAAACCGGTCTTACTGCAAGGAATGGACACAGAGACCAATTTTCCTTCTTCATCACCGCTATCGGTCAAAACTTCGCCGCCTTTTTCTTCGGCAAAGTTTCTCCAGACATAGTTCCAGCCGAAGAGATCGCTGTGAAATTTCATCCTTATCCCTCACTAATATTTCTTGTTCGCCAGAGGCAAAAGCCATTTTAGATAGGCTGACCGGCGCTTTGCAAGTAGATATAACTCATCTATATATCGCCGCCTTAACCCCGCCAACTTTCGCTCAGCCCTAGCTGGCATTTATACTTAAGGCGCCCATTGATTGCTTTTAGAGGTCAAAAGAGACATGAAAAGTTCGGCTGAAATCAAAAGAAGAAACGCCACCAAGCTAACTCTTTCTTTGTTTCTAGGCTTGAGTCTGGCATCGCCTCTGGCTTTGCTGCAGCCCGCCGCCGCCCAATTCGACCCCAATAATTTCAATTTATCAGGCATGCTCAACTTTAAAAACGGCAACGACTGCACCGACAAGGGCAACTATGCACAGGCGCGCCAATGTTTTGAGAGCGCCATCAAAGACTTTCAAGCCCCCGGCATGGAATTTCAAAAGGCGAAAGCCATAAATGGACTGGGCATAGCCCTTTGGCGCATGGGATTGATTAAGCAGGCAGAGAGCCGCTTTAGAGAAGCCCTGGCCTTGACCGAGCAATATAAAGGCAAAACCTGCCAAGAATACGCCGCAACCCAGAACAATCTCGCCTTAATGCTGCAATTGCAAGGCAAATTCGACGAGTCGGAGACCCTTTTTCGCAACTCGCTGGCACTATGCGAAGCCACCGGCTCGCAAAACAAAGCCGACTATCTCACCAATCTAGCCGGGCTCTTTCAAGACCAAGGCAAATTCGACCAGTCCGAAAAATACTACAAAGAAGCCCTCCAATATGGTCAAAACGACCGCGTGCAAGAAGCAATCACCTTGAACGACCTGGGCACACTCTACCGCGACATGGACCGCTATGCCGAAGCCGAACAAGTGGCCAAAAAAGCTGCTGATATTCTTAAGGCTCAGTACGGCAGCAATCACAGCTTCTCGGCAGCAGCCACAGCTAATCTTGGGCAAATCTATGCCAGACAAGGCAGATATGACCAAGCCCTGCCCATAATGAAAGAAGCGCTCACAGCCAAAGAGGCCTCTGTGGGTCCGGACCATCCGATGGTGGCCACCAGTCTGGTGGGACTGGCTGAAATCGACCTGCAGCAAGGAAAGCTCGATAGCGCTGAAACACTTTTAGACCGCGCCCTTTCGATTCGCAAAGATAAGCTGGGACTGGAAACACCCGACACTGCCCAAGTGCTTGAGCTCATGGGGCAGGTGAAGATTCGCCGCGGTGCCAAAAGCGACGCTCAGAGAATCTTGCAAAAGGCGCTTGATATTAGAGAAAGCCTGCTAGGCAGCGACAACGCCCTCACTTCCAAAACCAAAGTTCTTTTAGCTGAAGCACTGACGGCCCAAGCTAATTTTGACCAAGCCGAAAAACTGCTCAAGCAAGCTATCGACCAAGACAGCCAGAGTCTTGGCAATGATAGTGCTCGAGTAGCGATGGATCTCGACCAATTGGCGCTTTTATATAAAGCTATGAATCGCCCCGCAGACGCAAAGCAAGCCAGCGAGCGCGCCATGGCCATCAAGGCGAAACTGCCGGGCGGCGCTAGGCTGAAGCAAAGACAAAAGTTGACCGATATCGAAAATCTCGACCTCAGTCTCGACCTGAGCCAGGCGCCGACAGCGACATCTGCCACTCCGGCTTCAACTTATCCAAGCACCCCCGCCGGCACCACTGGCACCGCTGGCAATACCAAACCCAACACCACCAATATCGCCCTTGCCACACCGCCGTCTATGCCCAACATAACGCCGACCGCAGTCTCAGCCGGCAAAGCAACGCCGCGCCCGGTCCGCGAAAAATGGGCACTGGTTATCGGCATCAGCAATTTCAAAGACCCGGCGCTCAATCTCAAGTATTCTGCCAAAGACGCCCGCGACTTTCACGACTATCTGATTAAACGAGGCAACTTCAAACCCGAAAACACAAAGCTCTTGATCGACGAAGAAGCCACTCGCGAAAACATTCTCGAGCTGCTCGGCGATTCTTGGTTGCCCAAGGTGGTGCAACCTGACGACCTCGTGGTTATCTATATTTCCAGCCACGGCAGCCCTTCCGAGCTCGATGTGGGCGGCGACAACTTTCTGGTGGTCTACGACACAAAACCAACTAGCCTTTTCACCAGCGGCATTTCAATGAAACACCTCATGCCCACCATCAAAGAAAGACTAAAGAGCGACCGCGTGCTCTGCGTCTTCGATGCTTGCCACAGCGGCGCCACCAACGAAAAAGCCACCATCGACAATGGCGGCGCCAAAGGCTTGTTCTATAAAAACGCCGACAACTTTGACTCGCAGCAACTAACCCAGGGTACAGGTCAAATGGTAATTTGCTCAAGCGCCCCCGACCAAGTTTCATGGGAATCGAAGCAATACGCAAACGGTGTTTTCACCCGTCAATTGATAGACATTTTGGCAACCGACAATGCCGGCATGACCACCATCAGAAAAGCTTTCGGTCGCCTCAAAGAAAATGTTCAAGCTGAAGTTTTGCGAGACCGTGGTCGAGTGCAAACGCCCGAATTAAAGAGCGCCTGGAACGGTGCAGACCTAAATCTAAGCATCGCCACAGCCAGCAAATAAGAGCATCCCAATAGCGACCAATGGACAAAGAACAGGCACTATTTGCGGTATCAGAGCAAGGCAGCGCTCTGATAGAAAAACTTGTTTTGCAAGAACTAAAAGAATTTGAACACCTGAAAGTTCTGACTACCTTGCGCAAAAGCAATAAGCTCAGTGCCGGCGAGGCAGCAGCTGTCTTAGAAATAGCCCTGGCTAGACAGAAAGCAATCAAGTCTGGCAAGTTTATACAAGCTGCCAAAATGTTCTTCACCCGTGACGCGCTGGAACAAGCCAGCGGTGAGAAAATCACGGCACACCGCCGCAAGCGCTTTCAGACTTTGGCTGACAGCCTTGGTGAAGATGCAGCAATAGTCGATTTCTGCTGCGGTATCGGTGGCGACAGCCTAGCATTATGCCCGGTCGGTCAGGTAACTGGCATAGACTTAAACGAAGCCAGACTTGTTTTAGCCAAGGCCAACGCCGAAGCCCTAGGCTTATCTGAAAGATTCGAGGCGGTCTGTGCCAATGTGTCCCAAGTCACTAGCGCCAATCTCAATCATTTGCACCCCGACCGCAATTATCAGCTTGCCTTCTTCGATCCCGGTCGCAGAGACGAGCAAGGCAAGCGCATTTTCAAAGCCGAAGCTTACCAACCGCCTCTTTCAACTCTAAAGAATTGGCTGAGCAAGGACGGTCCGCCTCATCTAAAGGGACTTGCAGTAAAGGTTGCCCCCGGCATAGATTACGATGAATTGAAACAACTGGGTCTTGATTGCGAGGTCGAGATAATCTCAGAAAATGGTGACGTCAAAGAAGCAGTACTTTGGTTTGCCGGTCTGCGCAACCCCGAAGGGACACTTAGCAATGTGACAAGACGCGCCACTTTGCTAAATGGCAATACACACATTAGCTACGACGACAGCAAAGGCATTCCCAAACTAGATTGCCAAAAACCCCGCCGCTATTTGCACGAACCAGACGGCGCAATCATCAGAGCCGGGCTGGTTGAATGCCTTGGCGCCGAAATACAAGCGTTCAAAATTGATAATGAGATCGCCTATCTTACATCAGACTCTATTTCAAATAGCCCATGCGCCCGCTCTTTCGAGATAATCAGCAGCTTACCCTTTAGTCTCAAAAAGATCAAAGAAGAACTGCAACTGCTCAACGCTCGCCATCTAACCGTAAAGAAACGCGGCTCGCCAATAGTGCCAGAGGAGTTTATCAAGTCTCTAGCCCTGAAGAAGGGCGACGGCGAAGACCTAACAGTTATTTTGACCAGAGTGAAAAACGAGCACACCGCCTTTATCACAAGGGCTATCTAATTAGCTAGCTGCTTTTGCGTTTGCGTTTCATGACCACTCGGGCTATCGAAATAGCTAGCTGCTTCTGCGCTTTCGCTTTATCGAAAGCCCGGCTCTCAAACAAAGCCAAACAGAAAGAGTGGCAAACAGCGCCATGCAACTATAGAAGATGCCTGACTCTTGGATCATGCGCTCTTTTGCCCCAGGCCCATAGAAGTGCCGACCGCTGCCAGAATCAGAACTATAGCCAAAGCCCATAAACCTATTGTTAATGGTGCCGGCAGTATTAACAGCACCTAGCACTTCGAGATTGGCAGCCGACCTGCTAACGATTGAGTTACCGGCGGCAATAGTACCATTGGTCGCGCGCTGCAAAGTCGGGAAAGAAGAGCTAGGTTTGTCGGCAAGGGCAGGCTGCTGAACAACTGAACCATCAAGGGAAAGAACCTCTTTGCCGTCGCTGGCTGCACCGCCGGCCAGTCCATATACTTGAGCGGCCTGGTCGCCTTCGAAGGGCGACTCTTCTTTAATTGGCCCGGAGCCAAAGGCATCAGACATAGGAAGGTCTGCTTTTTGCTCTCTCACTTGAGAGAAGTCTTTGTATTCATTGAATTTCTTAGCAGGGGCACTCGGCCAAACAAGGTTTCTGTTCGGTTCTGAAAATGGTGCCGCCGGTGCTGCCGGTGCTGTCGGCGCTCCAGCAGCCGTCGAGAGACTATTCATTTCGCCGACGACACCCTTGAAATATCTATCAACCGACTCAGCCGGATTAGGCAGCCAAGTTGAACCACTATCGCTACCTGTCTGATAGAGTGCAGCATCTCTACCATCAAGATCTAACACTCTAGATGGATGCATCTCCAGCAAGGTATATTCCATGGCGGTTTTATAGCCAAGGCCCAGAGCAAGCAGTATTTGCCGGGCAGAGATGGCGCTCTGCTTGGGCGGCAAATATGAATGGCTTTCGTTGCTGACAACAATGGCGCTTGTTTGGGGTCCAACGATACCAAAGGCAGTCCCTAAACTTGCCGGCGAATGACCACCAAACTGCGACTCTTGGCCGCTAATCTGCCGTCTCATTTCATAGGCTGCCATGACCTTGAGAAGGTCCTTCGAAACTTGGCGCTGACCGCCAATAGCGGCGAACTTGCCGTCTGCCCCAGGCAGCTCAAGCCTGAACTGGGGCTTCGGGGTTTGCCGAGAATTTTCGCGGCTAGCTGCTAAAAAAAATAAACCGATATCGGTTTGTTTTGTACCTACTCTTTTGACGCGAAAAATATTGCTATTGCCCAGCCCGTCAAGCCCAGCGTTCGGTCCCGGCACTACCTGCATGTCAAAGAGCCTGGCTCCGTTAGCAAAAGCCAACTCTCTTTGCAAGCCTGCAGCTGTGGCAGCCAAGGGCTGAGGTCCGTGTATCCAAAGCACCGCACAGTCGGGTGAGCGGCTCTGGCTAAGCATGTCGGCTACGACTTTGCTATTGTCTTGCCCACCCACAGCAGTTGCGGCAGCCAGCTCTTGCAAAGCCGAATTGAAGGAACCATCACCGGCGCGCATATATTCGATGCTGGTCAGCTTCTCTTTAGCCCCGCCGCTCGAAACCATCGAGCCAGGCGCCGGCCATGTACGCGGTGTATCTCCGACTAGGGAGATGGATAACTCAATATCTTTAGGAGCGCCCTTCAGACCTTCCACAATCGAAGGAAGCGCTGCTGCCATCGAACTGGAGCCATCGATGATTACGGCAAGCTTCTTTATCGGAGCGTATGTCTCGGGGGCGATATCACCCACAACCCGGTATCCATCTAGAAGTGGCCCAGCCTCACACCAGATACTGCCAACATTACCGCTGCGTCCGACTTGCATTAAACCGTCGGCAGCTAGAGTCGACCAGTCTAGGGCGCCGAGCAAACGACTTTTGTAGTTTGTCGGCATGGGCGCGCAGCCCTGCACCTCAGGTGCGCCTAGCATGGACCCGGCGCGAGAGGGCGGCAAAGAAATCGGCATAGAAATCGGCATAGGCATCGGGGTAGCCGCCGGTTCATTGACCTGCTCTACGGCTTGAGCCGAACCAGTGCCGACAGTCGGCCCGTCGATTTTATCTTCCACACTGTCCTGACCGACAGAATCAACCGCAACAACTGTACTGGGCGGTGCCACCGCCACTTCGCCAGCAACCGAGAAGCCGCCATTAGAGGTCAACTTTGGCGTTATGGCATGCAACCCATCCAGCTTTATCTCACCATCGCTCACCAGTTCAAGAGCCAACTCGCCTTTGACGGCGAAATTGCGCTCGCTAAATCGAGGCAATTCCAGCACGGCTTTCTGTTTGTCTAAAATGGTAAGCGGCGCCGCTATATCAAGCGTTACTTTCATGGTCTCGCCCGGTGCAACAGGAAAACACTGCACCAGCACTTTATCTATGCCGCTATAACTTACCAATAGTGGATCTCTTTTCTCTTGCACGGCTGCTTGATACTGCTGACGGGCTAAAGATCTAGAAACGATGACGGCATCACGGCTGAAACCGTTAACTGTGAGATTGGCACGACTGACGACACCGCCGGGCGGCAGCAAGATTTGAGCCCTCGCTTCGCGGTCATACTTAGAAGTATTTTCAAAATCGAAACTGAAAGTCAGCTGCGCCAGAGCTTCTTCAGCATCTACTTTGCCGCTCAGATTGGCAGCATTCATCGCTAGACCACGAGCCATGCCGCTTACATTCTCTCCGGCGATGCCGTTGTCTAGATCGAACTCATCGTCTACACCGCCTGTGAGCGGGTCGGTTGGCGAAAGGGCACCGTTATGTTTAATTGTTGCTCTAAAGGAAGCCGGTATCGGTTCAGTGTTGAAAGGCTTACCGGTTACTTTATAGTAAACTTCACGCGCCGCTTGTACTGGGATGGGATGACCGCTTTCATAAAGCGAACCAAGTATATCGGTAGCCTTGCCAGAATGTTCATAGCAAGCGCGCAGCAGCACCTCGCGATTGCCAAAACGGCGCAGCCATTGAATGGCTTTCAACTTTTCAGGCTCAGTCGCAAGGTCAGTGGCAAAAGCCAGCGGTCTTGGAGAATTCGCCGCCTGATCAGCAGCCGCAAACTCAGGCTGAGCTTTGTGCGAAACCGCTTCGCTTAAGTTGATGCGAGTGAGAGTAGATGGCAACTCTACCGCCACGACCATAACTAGAACGATAAGATGCCCGATGTGCTCTACCTGATGGGCATCAAAGTAAGTGCCGCGGGCATGCGCCAAACCAGTGACGGTCTTGCCGGCAGCAAAACTGCAAGGAATAGATAGAAGAGGAGCCAGACCCAGAAGTCCGAAGCCGCAGGCCAGTGAATAGAAACAAAAGACTGGGGCAAGCGGCAAACACATCACCGAATAAAGTATGCCAACACCCATGGCCATGCCGCTCGCCAGCGCCATAAAGCCATAGTATTGACTCATGTCGCGTCTGCCGGCCAACCAAAGCAGAAAGTTGCTGAATGGAATCAGGGCAAACAAAACTAAATGAGCCGGGCTTGGAAACGGATCGAAAAAGTTCTCAGCCAGTAAGTGAAAGTTGCTTTCAACAAGCATGGCGGCAATCGGCAAAAGCACCCCGAAGAGAAGAAACCAAAAGCCTTTCTTCTTTATGGGCTGAGAATGAGTATGCTCGCCCTGTGCAGGCGGGACTGTGAGCACCCCGGCACCGCCATGCGGCGCCTTGCTGTTATTTGCCATACCTTTACCTTTATACTAGTCGCTCCGTTGGCTTGCCCCCGAAGGACGTAAAACCTAGTAAACTGCTTTTAAGTGCAAAACTGTATTGCTAACCGTGGGCTTACTAACCGTGATTTCCAATCGTGCTTGTTTCAGTGCTTATCTGTAGTAATTTTCTGGCGTACTGTATCTATCGTTTTTTTGGCGTACTTTTTTTTGGTTTGGCGTACTTTTCTATAGTACTAAAGAGACGAAACTTCGTAACTGGGGAATCTCCTGATCGTAAAGAGGGATACTAAGAGTGTTTGAAATTCTGGGCGGCATGGTCGTTCTCTTAATCATGGTGCTCATTTCAGGTCTCAAAACCGTAAAAGAGCATACTCAATTAGTTGTTTTCCGCAACGGTCGTTTGGCTGGCTGCAAGGGTCCGGGCGTGCATTTAATTTTGCCGATTATCGAAAATGTGGAATTGGTCGACACTCGCATCACATCGCGTGAGACACCACCTGTGGAAGCCTTGACCAGAGATGGAACCGGCTTGATTTTGAAAGGACAGTACTTTTATCAAGTTGCCGACGCCCGCAAAGCAGTTACCCGAGTGGAAAACATTGAAAGTGCCGTAAGATTTTCTGCCGAAAGCGCTCTCAGAGAAATGGCAAGAAATTTCTCGGAAGAAGAGATGAAAGTGGACGGCAGACGTGTCAATTCTCGCTTCAAAAGTCTTCTGGAAAAACAGACCGATGCCTGGGGCATCAGAATCACACATTGCGAGCTCACCCATCTAGGCACCCTAGAGACAAACTTGCTGCCCGATACCTTCCCAGAAAAGCCACCCGAGTTTGCCGTGTCGAATCTAGCAATACCAGAATCCGCTTTAGCAGAACTGGCTTTACCTGGTTATTCGGCATCCGGTTATTCGCCGATTGATTTCGGCGGGTCTCAAAAACAAGAACAAAGCAATCAAACTGACCCGACCAATCAAGCAAGCCCCAACTCTTTAAACGGCGGCTGGCAATTCTCTGACGTCAGCCTAGAGATAAAGAGCGGCATGCCGAAAGGCTATGAGACTTTTGTTGAGGCTGATGCAGAAGCTATTGTAGAAGTAATCGAAATTAGAGCAGAAGAAGCAATCGAAAAGAAAGCAGAAGAAGCAATGCAAAAAACTATCGAAGAAGCTATCGAAGCAGCTAACGAAGAAGCAACCGAACAGGTCACTGAAAAAGCTATCAATGCTCAAGAAATAGCTGCAGCAGAACCAACTGGCTATGAAACAGCACAAACTAGCCATGAAGCAATAGCAATAGGCGTTGAGATGCCATAAATCCTCAACCGACTCAGAAGATTTCAGCGCCCCTTCAGCATCAATTCGACCATACCGACCGGCACGTCTTGCCTGTTGGTGCTAAAAAACTTAAAGTGCTCGCAATTTGCTCCATTAACGCTCTTGCCCTGCCACAAATCGACACCGTAAAGCCTTTTGGCATTCATCGCGGTTTGTCCATGAGGAATGCCCCGCAGGTCATAGAGCACATTGGCAGCGCTAGGAGAAAGCTTGCCTGTGTGCAAAAGCAAATCTATGTCTGTGGGACGCGCCTTGTTGCTGACAAAACTACCGGCGGCATAAACGCTGTCGAAGCCCTGCGACCTTAGACGGTCAAACACAGGCTGAGCGCGCAGGAGCTGCTCGCGTCGGTGCTCATTAAAGGCGAAGCGAGCATTAAACTCTTCAACACCTGTTTTGTAGACGCCAGGCGGCAGAAACCCCTCATTTGTCCAGAGCGGCAAACCCTGAGTAGTCTTTATTGGCGCGACGACCTTCTCGGCTTCGTCGGTCAGCCCCAAAGTCTTTACAGCAGAATTACCGCCTAAAGAGCGGTCGCGAAACTCAACCGGTCCGCCCTGAAAACCACGCACGGCACCATGACCGACATCTACCGGTCCGCCTTGTCTGGCGGTCGAGCCCAAAACTTCGCCGGCGCCCTTAGCCATAGCCCTAGATTCGCCGCCAACAAGGGGCGCAAAAGCTTCGCGACCCAGTTTTGACGCAACTGCCGCCGCTTCATCCAAAAGCGGTCGACCGAGGGCGACTCCTTCTCTAACTATCGGCAAAAAGTTCGGCAAAGCAAAGTCTCCTAACTTCACCATAATAAGGGCGGGTGGTTAGCGAGAAAATGGTGAAAATACGTGCCGATAATCTAGAAAAGAGGCTTGAGCAAACCAGCCAATCCGCTTTTCTCAATTTGTCCAAAGTCGGCAGCGCCGGCAACGCCTTGCAAACCGCCTGCCTTGAGCGCTGATGAAAGTTCTAGAGCAAAGCGCTGACCTTCTTGGCTATAACCTGTTTGTAAGAACAAGACCTTCATACCGGGTTTGCCTTGACGACAAGCAGCGGTCAAGGCTGCGGTCAACTCGGTGCTAGAAGCCGAAACAGCCTTGCCGTCTGTGACGATTATCAGCAAGAGAGGGCGGCTAGTGCTGACATTCACCTGTGCTAAATAGGCAACAAGAGGGGCTTTAATATTGGTATCACCAGTAGTGACGGCTTCAGACAACAAAGTGCGCACTTGCGAAGCCGACCTAGCCAGTTCTAAATTGTAGTTATCTGCAAAAAGCACCAGGTCGAAAGGTTGATGATTGGCATTTTCCACTTGCTCGGCAAAACCAGAAAACTGCTCCTTCACCCAATTCCATACAGTTTTGCCTGTATCACCAAGAGGTCTACTCATCGAACCAGAGCGATCGATGATGAAACTAATACGATAATTTCGCAACTGCGCAAAAAGATTGCTTTTCAAATCTACAGAGGCAGCGCTTAGGTTCTGCGCCGAGTCACTGCCGTCGAATCTAACATCGGTGCGCGCCCTCAGCGATAGCTCATATTGCTTGCCGCTTCTTTCAATGCGTAAGCGCAAAAGATTGTCGCCAATCTGCGCCGACAAAATGCGGTCGCCGACTGCCAGCCCGGCATTGAAAGCGGGAGTGCCCATCTTTACTTGCTCGACCGTAGTCGGTAACTGAGTGCTCTCTGGCCTGAAGCCCGAGGACAAACAGGCTGAACCAAAAACACTCACCTGCCCGAAAAGTTTGTTGTTACCGGAGACGGCGGAAGCCTTGCCGGTACTTGCTTTGCTAGAAACAGTTTGGCTAGTAGCCATCTTGCCAGTTACCGGCCTGCTTGTGCTTGATTTTGTACCGTCCCGGCATTGTCCAGCAAAGGCTGAAATCACAGGCAGAGCAAGTGCCAACGTCAGACCAAGCAATCTTTTCCGACTGTCAGCAAGGACAAACGGCTTCATTTCCTTTTGCCCTTTTCAATTTTCTGCGCTTTGGCCGACATGGCGTTTTCACTAGGCAGATTGACAGCCTGAGAATCATCACCCAAATGCTCATATGTACGGGTATAGAGATTAGACTTGCCCGGCAAAATGCGTGTGTCGCCCTGCCCGGCTTTTAAGCTGGCGCTTTGGTGCAGTTCACTGATGCGCCGCGCTAGTTCTCTATCGATCTCGGCTTCTTGCCTGTTAAGGCGTTCAAATGCCTCTTTTATGCGCTTCTCACTAGAAGCAGCTTCGCCTTCCAGCTTCTCCTTGGCTCTCAATTCCTTCACTTCCAGATCGAACTTCTCGGTCGCCTTCTGCTTACTTTCTTTGGCTTCTTCTTGTAATCTCTTGACGTGTTCTTGCACATTACGCTCGGTCAAACCGAGACTGGTGCCGCCTGGCGCAGCAGATGCGCTATTGCCTTTGCCCTCTGACGCTGAACCGGCAGCAGCAGTAATAGCGCCAGCCTTAGACTGCACCGAAGGCTGCACCTGTTTCTCCGCAGCGGACTCTTGGGCAATTGCGTCGATGTACTGCCTGGCTCGCCGCATCTCTTCGGCACTCTTCGAGTATTTCAGTACCTCTTTAAATTCAGCACGTGCCAAATTAAGTCGCTTCTGCTTGTAATAAGCCACGCCCATGAAAAAATGAGCCACGGCGTCGGATGGATTGGCTTGAATCTTCTCTGAAGCAAGGCTCTCCAGGGCATCTATGTCACCTGCTTGATAGACTCTAGACAAAAGTTCCTGACTGCTCTCAGCCCTGACCATCGAACCATGAACCAAAAGCATTACAACTGACAAGGCGGAAGAAGCAGAAAATAGAGTAAATCGTTTTAGCAAGGCTGATTCTCGTCTGAAGACCTTATATGAGACAAAGTTGAAAAGGACCAGGAACAAAGACTATAGACCGAGGCAAGACAGACTCAGCCACTAGCCGTCTCACTATATTAGCCTATAGTGATATAAAATAGCCGATCTGCAAGGGCATTGGGCATCTGATTTAAAATCGAAAGAGCAACTTTAATGGTAGAAACGAATGGTTCACCAAAGAAACCAGCAAAAACACGAAAGGCACTGGCGGATTCCATAAGCATTTCCAATCGCAATATCGGTGTCTTTACCAAATTAACAGACAAGCCCAATTGCGCCGCCGAAAGTCAATATAGTCACACTTATCTTTGGCAAAAGCAACCGAGTTTGCTTTCTTTTGCGGTCAACCTTTGCGTCACTCTCGGCACCACATTTGCCACCACCTGCGCCATCGTAAACATGACCACTGCGCCAGCCTTTGCAAGCGCCTATTCCTCAGCGAAAGAGCAGTTTGACAGAGCCGACTACAAGGGCGCTGCCGCCACCTTGAGAGCGGCCATGTATAAGGGTGCAGAGAACAACGCGCCAAGTTGGCTTCTACTAGCCAAATCGTATGCCAAGCTGGGAGAAAGCGGTGCCTGCAAGCAAACCCTGTCCATAATCTCTAAGCACTTTCCAGCCAGTAAAGAGGCTAAAGAAGCAGAATCTCTGCTTGCAAGCTATGGCAGCACAGCCGCAGGTACTTCAGGAAAAGCCAGCTCCCCTGCCAGTGGCAATAGCAACATCGGCCCAAATACAAGCCAAGCAGCAAACCTGGAAGATCGCATCACAATAATACCGGCGCGCTTTGGGCACGCACCAGTGGACAGACGCACAGTCGGCATAGTTAGGGATGTGGTAAAAAAATTGCCTCCTAATATCTATAAGATTCTGGACCGCGGTGGAGCACAAATCTTCGTCACACCTAATCTTATCGACAAGTTTCCAGATGCGGTTCAAGCCAAACATCCCACCTTAGGGCATTATCTCTCGGAAGAATTTGGAAGAACTTACGGCAAGGACATTTACATATGCGAGAGAATCTCGTCAGAACCAGGCGCCACCGACTTGCAAGCACCACTGCACGAGGAGACAATTAGAGCAACAACCTATACTCAGCTGTCGCACGCTTTAGATTGCTGCCTTGAGATGCTTTCTAAAGACGCTCAATATCTAAAGCTTTACAGGCAAGATGTAGCCGACAGCGAAAGCAGCAGCGCAGAAGATTTGAGACTGTATATGTCTAAAGACGAAAACGGCGCCAAAGAAACATTCAGCGGGCTAGTGGCAGGCATGATGGGCGCGAACACCCATATCACCCGCTTTCTCGAATCAAACTTTCCTAGAGCAAAAGCCTGGATAAAAGCCCGCATCGAGCTACTTAGCAAATGACAGGCGGCCGCAATTTAAATCTCTTGCCGATGCTCGCCGTGGTCGGTTCTATTATTTCGCTGACAGTAGGTACATCTTTCGGCAAGCAGCTCTTCCCCTTGCTTGGACCTGGAGGCACAGCTCTCTATAGAGTATTTCTGGCAGCCCTGCTATTGCTAGTAATCTGGCGCCCCTGGAAAGAACAGTACAGCCGCCAAGACTGGAAAGGATTGATTCAATTCGGCTTGATTCTTGGTCTAATGAATTTCTTTTTCTACCAGACAATAGCCAGACTACCTCTGGGCATTGCAATCGCCATTGAATTTACCGGACCGCTCACTGTAGCAATCATGCTTTCTCGTCGTTTCATCGACTTTGTCTGGGTTGGTATGACCACGACAGGGCTCTGCCTTTTGCTTCCTCTAGACACAAAAGCGAATGCTTCACTTTCGCTTGGACTCGACCCCCTCGGTCTTTTCTTTGCTTTTGTCAGCGCCCTACTTTGGGGTCTTTATATAGTGTTCGGCAAGAGAATCACTCACTTGCATAGCGGGCGCTCAACTGCTCTAGGCATGACGGTGGCAGCACTAATTATTCTGCCGATGGCCGTCCACGAATCTGGTGCCAAACTCTACCAGCCACAACTTTTCTTTGCCGCACTGGGACTGGCGATAGCATCCAGCGCCATTCC
Source organism: Candidatus Obscuribacterales bacterium (assembly GCA_019745415.1). Classification (GTDB taxonomy): domain Bacteria; phylum Cyanobacteriota; class Vampirovibrionia; order Obscuribacterales; family Obscuribacteraceae; genus Obscuribacter. Next base: position 168,986 of record JAIETF010000026.1, read on the forward strand.
CTATTCACTAGAAATGTATGCCCTCAAGAAATTACCCAAACATACTTTTGGCATTCTGCTAAGCCTGGAACCAGCAGTCGGAGCCCTAGCAGGACTGCTTATCTTGCATGAAGTGCTTACCTTCAGTCAATGGCTCGGCATCGCCTGCGTGATGAGCGCTTCGATTGGCACAACATTTGCCGCAAAGCAAGAGAAAGCGCCACTTGATGCAGTAGCGCCCGATGCTCTTTGAGAGTATATTGAGTATTTGAAGCCTCATTTTTGCTGCAACTGAGAAGATAATGCCTCAAGAGTCACAGAAGTCGCAGAAACATCATTCGAGAAAAATGTATTGCATCGCGGTTATCTGCCTACTGATTTTTGTTGGCATGCTCGCTTCTGCATCAAGACCAAGAAAGACGAGCCATCTCAGCCTAAACGAACTTGCTACATCTGACTATTTTGAGCGCGTCTCAGCAGCGAACTTAGAAGATAGAACTTGGTTTACAGTCGAACTGAAAAATCTAAAGGAAAGACCTTTAAGAGAACTGGGCGAAAACTGCTCAGCATACCGCTTTCTATGGCTGCGCTCCTTCCACTCGCCTCTTACAGTGACTGTATACTTTCCTGATAAAGGGGAAAGCATTCTCTGCGGTAAATCTCAGACGGACGAGCCAAGCATTGGTGAGAAAGACGCGCTCGGAGAAAAGGTTGTGAAAGAAATCAAAATCACCTTAACTGCTGAGCAAGCCGACAAAATTAGAGAGACATTTGAAGACAGTCACTTCTTTAGCCTCGATTGCTATGACGAATACACTCAGCCACCACTGATAGATTTTGAGCTGGCGGGACGAACATATCGATACTTTTATGGCAAAGGCTATGCTCACAAGGATGGCGCACACTGGCTACTGGAAGGCTATGACCATGGAAGGCATCGAGTACTGGAGAGACAGAGCCCAGGACAAGACCAGGTAAAACAACTAGCTGATTTCTTAATGAGAGAAGCAAAGCTGCTTCCCGCAAATGTAAGAGAAATCTATTGAGGTTCAGTTATTCGGCAGTTCGTAGGTCAGCAACTCTAAAGAGCGATGAGTCTATCAACACACCAACTAAAGCGCTCCTTCGAAAATCACTATCTACCACTTTAGGAAATAGCATAATTGCCTACTAGCAACTCGTAGTTCAGAAGTGCCGAAAGACTGGTTGGTTCTCGCATCACACTGCACTTGATTGAACTGATGCCCATGATCAGCTAATCTGCTTCTAAACAAATGAAATTCCTCATCAAATTCAGCGATAACCCTAAAGAACTCTGCCAGCCAGTTGAGCTAGACTCCAGAGATCCACTCATCTCAGAGATAGTAGCCGCCGCATGCGAATTGCTGCCAAAACGCGTTTCAATGTTTGTATTTAGGAAGTACCCGGCATTCTTAGGCATCCCTGAGAAGAATTTGAAATTCGACGCACTTCGCACCGCCAGCTACTATGGCTTAGAAGATGGTCAGATTTTGCATCTCATGTGTTCTGGGATAGACCCAAATGAAGAGTCAACTTCACAAACCAAACCTCCAGCATACCCCACAATTCCAATGACAAAAGAGCCCAATCCTTCCACCATAGAGGCATCTCAAGGCAAAGCACTGAGACCTAGCCGCCAACATTAAGCCCCCCAAATGGCAAAGCCGCCAACATCTTGTATACTCCCCTCCCGGTGCATGGGGTGGCTCTTTTGCTATTCAACAGCTTCGATTATTTGATTTTTCTGCCCTTGGTGGCGGCCGCCTATTGGCTGACACCGGCAAAGCTGCGCATCCCGCTTCTGGTAGCCGCCAGTTACTACTTCTACATGCACTCTTTCCGCATTTACGGGCTGCTTTTGGGCGGTCTCACCCTGGCCAACTATCTAATTGGGCTGGGTCTGGCTAAACCGGCGTTGCAAAACAAGCCCAGCCAAAAGCGCCTCTTACTTATCGCCGGCATAGCCTTCAACCTAGGCATGTTGGCGCTCTTCAAATACACAAACCTTTTGCTCGACACCCTCAACAGCGCCCTTAGCGCCATGGGCGCCGCTTTGCACAGCGAGTTTTTCAAGTCTACCGGTGTACAAGACCTGCCCATCATATTGCCCCTGGGCATTTCCTTTTTTGTCTTCGAGTTCATTCATTACATTACCGACGTGCACAAAGGCAGCAAGCCGGTGCGCAATCCGCTGCGCTTTGCTCTATTTGCATCTTTCTTCCCTTCGCAAATTGCAGGGCCGATCAAACGCTACCAAGATTTTGACAAACAGCTAGAAGACCCAGCAAAACTCAAGGTGACCGAAAGCCAGCTCACCGAAGGTCTCTGGCTTATCGCCCGCGGACTTTTCAAAAAAGTGGCCTTGGGCGACAATCTGGCGCCGATTGTGCAAGCTGGTTTTGCCAACCCTCAGCTCATGAGCAGTACCGACGCCTGGATAGCCGCACTGGCTTTTGCTTTTCAGATTTATTACGACTTTTCAGGTTATACCGATATCGGTAGAGGATCAGCCATGCTCTTCGGCTTTTCTTTACCGGAAAACTTCAACATGCCCTATATTGCCCGCTCGCTCAAAGATTTCTGGCACCGTTGGCACATTAGCCTATCCACCTGGCTGAGAGATTATCTCTACATTCCCATGGGCGGGTCCAAAAAAGGCGAAGCTTCCACCCTGGGCAATCTGTTCATGACCATGGTCCTGGGCGGGTTGTGGCACGGAGCCTCTTGGACCTTCTTGATTTGGGGAGCCTTCCACGGACTGGGACTGGCAATCAACCGCATTTGGGAAGCTTTTTTAGCCAAACACCCCGTTCTCAAGCAAGCAGGCGAAAGCCTTGCCGGACAGACCCTGGCTTACATAGTAACCATGCTTACCGTTCTGGTTGGCTGGGTACTCTTCTATGCCCAAAGTTTGCCCCAGGCTTTAGCGGTTCTGCAAGCCATGTTCAGCCCTCAGGCCGGCTCTGAAACCTGCCAGGTCAGCCACCTGCTCACGCAATCGACATTGATACCAGCGGCGGTGCTCTACGCCCTCACTATTCCTTCACTGAAAATCTATAATTCGCTGGCAGCAATTTCCAATTTAGCAAATCAAAAACCCCAACAACTTACCAGCTTGAGCAGAGGCTCCCATGCTTTTGCACTCACTGTAGTTCTAATTATGACTTTAGAACTGGCTCCCCGTATGGCGTCTCCCTTTATCTATTTCCAGTTTTAAATCATGACCCAACAAACTCTAGTCGAGAAATCTGAAGCAGCACCCGTCGCGGCAAACGCGTCGCCTACTGCACGAACATCGTCCCCAGAAAATCAGGTCAAGCGAAATCAAGCTGCGCAAGCCTCGGCATCACAGCTTGAGCAGCAGCTCAAGAGACCAAAGCCTTTAAAGACCATAACTGCTGCCGCTGCGGCAATCGCACTTGGTTTATTTTGCACCGAAAGACTTCTGGTACTGACTGGTCTGGGGCAAGAAGAATACATCAGACCAGATGCCTTATTTGGCATCGCCCATATCGAGGGCAAAGATGTCACTTTCAAATCGGAAGGCTTTTCACGCGGCAAGTTCAGCGCTGCCGGGCTGCGCGACCGTGACTATCTTTTGAGCAAAGATGCCGACACAAGGCGTCTGGCATTTTTAGGAGACAGCAAAACCGAAGGCATGCAAGTGCCAATGCCTGAAAACTTTGTCAAACTAATCGAAGCCGATCTAAACCAGTTGGCGAAGGAAAAGAAAGCACCGGAAAAATGGCAAGCCATCAACTTTGCCACTGCTGGTAATGGCACACTAGTCGAGCTTTTGCACTATCTGAGCCGAGTCAAGCACTATAGCCCCGACCTGACTGTTTTGGTTTATAACTATGGCGATTCAGGCGAGAACGGACAAGCCGGGGCAATAAACAGCAAGTTAGCTAGACCGGCTGTAATAGTAAAAAATGACGGCGCTCTAGAACTTTCTTTTGAAGAATTAGACAAATGGTTGCTTAGCGAAAACACGCAGTTCAAACTCAAGACCGCCGAGTGGCGCAAGAATTCAAGGCTCTTTCAGATGTTCTTAGACTTTGATTTCAATATGCGCACAGAAAACCCAATATATGGAAAAGCGAGCGAAGCCGTTGCCAGCCTCTTCAAAAACAATGACAAACCTGTAGACCTTTTGGCAGATCAAAAAGTCAAAAATGAAAGAGCCTATCTGATAAACGAGTTTAACCGTTTGTCTGCTCAAATCGAACCGACACCTATTCTCAAACCGCGCTCGGCAGACTTAGACCAGAGAGCCCTTTCGGTAGAAAGCAAAACCTATGCAGCCATTGACCAAGAACATCACCGCAACACCGAGCTAACCGTAAAACTAGTGCGCATGCTCAATAAAGCCTGTGCCGAGAACGGTTCTAAGCTTTTGGTCGTGACTTTGCCGGTGCCCGATAACTGTACCTTTTATCAGTGGGAAGTTAGGGCGTTGAAAGAAGCCGCTAAAAGGGAAAAATTTGAAGTACTGGATACCAATCAAAAATTTCCCCGACTGAAACCCATGGAAGCCAATCCCTACTATTACACCGCTCACTTCTCTCCAGTCGGGCACCGAGTGATTGCGGACATCATAATGGCAAAGCTATTGCATTAGGCACGTGGACAATTCAGCTGCAAACATAGGTACCTATCATTTCGCTCCTGGTGACTTGATAGACCGAGATTACGAAGTAATTCAAATGCTGGGCGCCGGCGGCGCCGGGCAGGTTTATCTGGTCGAACACCGTTCGCTGGCTAGACAAGCCGCACTGAAATTGCTCAATACCCGCAACATAGATGAAACAGCCTGGCGCCGTTTCACATACGAAGCACAGCTTATCGGCAAACTGCAACACCCAAACATCATTCAGGTTTATAACTTTGGCATTCACGAAAATCGGCTGCCTTACTATGTTATGGAGCTGGTGAAGGGCGAACCGCTAGACTCTAATCTAAAGAAGCTCGGACCGGTTGGCACGCTCGAGGCAGTGGAACTGCTCATGGATGTTTGCAGCGCCCTTTCTTACGCCCATGGCAAAGGCATCGTGCATCGCGATATCAAACCAGGCAATATTATTCTGGTTGAAAGCCCAGACGGCAGAGGCTACCGCGCCAAACTTCTCGACTTTGGCATAGCCAAACTGCGCAGCAAGCAAAATTTAGAAACGCAAGGACTGACCCAAGCTGGCGAGGTGGTGGGCAGCCCCCTCTATATGAGCCCAGAACAGTGCCAGGGCTTAGACGTAGACGAGCGCAGCGACATCTATTCGCTGGGCTGCAGCATATTTGAAATTTTGACAGGCACAGTGCCATTTAGAGGCGAAAATGTCTTTGCCACAGTGATGATGCATTTCAACGAGGCTCCGCCAAAATTAGCCGATCGGCTTCCTGATGAATACTTCCCACCCAGGCTGGAAGAGCTCGTCGCCCGTTGTCTTGAGAAGAATCCGGATGAACGGATTAAGTCTATGGATGAAGTTTTGACATGGCTGGAAGAGATTTACGAAACACTAAAGCGGAATTTGGGAAAGGCGGCCCGGGGTAAAGAAAGTGACCTAACGCGGCTGAGCATGCCGGTTAAGAGCGAAGCTGAGCTCAAAACTGAAAGAGTAAGGGAAGCAAAGAAAAAAAACAGCATCTATAAAATGGTCGTAATCGGCGGTGTTTTAGCTGTGGCAACAATTGCTGTTAGCTGTATCACTTTATTTAAGCCGAAGCCCAAAATTTCCAAACTAGATATAGAAACAATTACAGCCGTCAATGAAAAGCCTGCAGTAGACAACTCCACAAAAGCCGGCAGCTTCCTCGTAAAGATTGAAACCGACAAAAATAAAGTACACCACAGGTATTACAAGTTTCCTCTCAAAGACGGCATCAAGATGGGCACTTTCCATATTCAATTTGGGCCATACAAAGCCATGGTCAAAAACCCACCAGACTTAGTTGTCCCCTTGGGCGCTTTAGTAAAATTCACACCTTCTATAGAATTTTGTTCGCACCCAAGCTATTTCAGAGCATTCGACAGCACCCTCTTGAACGAGATAAATTTCACATCTGATCATGGCGGCTCCAATACTATGTTCGATGAACTAGGGGCCTCGGCAAAGCGCTGCCTTAACGAGTTACAGCCTTCAGTGCACCTTACCACTCTAATTCTTGATGATTCAGACCTGACTGACACTGACCTGGAAATGCTAAACGATAAATTCCCTAAACTAACCCAACTCTCGATTAAGGGCTGCGATATAACTCCCAACGGCCTGGCTCAATCAAAACTTGCAAGCAGACTTAGGCATCTAGAGTTTGATAATACTTCAGGCGGTGACTTGACCTTACTACTAAAGAAGCTGTCAGAGAATGGACAACTGGTAGGTCTAGACTTGAGAGGAAAAAAGCTGACCGACGAACAGTTTCAGTATATTCTCGCTACCCCAAAGCTGGACTATGCTGCTCTGATTGCGTCAGGTATAGATGATCAACGCGCTATCGCCTTGCTAAAGCGTTTTCCCAAGCTTAGGCATTTCAATTTTAGACGAAATCAAGTAACTGAAGCTATTGTGCCAACGCTGTTGCAGCAGAAACATCTTGATTGGTTCGACCTACCGGAGGCTGGCTGGTCACAGAAGAGCAAGGATGCGTTGAAAAAAGGTTTACCCGAAGCAAAATTCGCCTTTTGGGATGACAAAATCAAAGAAGCGGACTGGGCCAAGTAACCACTGGCAGTATTTCCAGCTTGGCTATAATCTAGCCTTATGCATTCCCATTCAGAACATTTGGCACCAATCAATAAAATAATCACCAACGGCGGCAAAGGCAGAGTGCCCATAAGCCTGGCGGCTGGCTTTATTTTACTTAGCACAACCCTACTCATAGCAGCACCGGTTCTCGCCCAGGGCAAACAAATCGCCGGGCAAACCCAGGCAGCGGGCGTTTCGGATAAAGCAATCACAAAGGACCAGAAGCCCAAATTAAGCTTTCCCATTAAGTTCAGTTTGCCCAACCCTGCCCAGTTCGGGGTCTCAAAGAAAGCCAAGGATAAGGATTCTAAAAGTAAAGCCCCTAAAGTCAGCGGCGAATGGTCGCCCTATGGCAACATTTTTGAAATCAATTCGGCGCGCAAGCTGAGTTTTGAAGACAAATTGCGCCATAAGACCATCGAGATGAGGCTCATTTACCCCACAGCTCCCGGCAACTATCCAGTGATAATCTTTTCGCACGGGGCCGGTGGTTCTAAAGATGCCTACACCCAGCTTACCGAGTATATAGCCGCACGCGGCTATATTTGCATTCAGCCCACCCATGACGACAGCATTGGCAAGCTCAAACTAAAGAAAAAGAACGCTGGATTTGGCGACGCCCTGGCCACGACCAACGACCAGCGTTATTGGATCAGCCGGGCGCGCGACATCGAAGCCACCCTTGATGGTCTCGATATGATTGCCACCAACCTTCCCAGCGGCGTCACCATGAACAAAGAAGCCATAGGTATGGGCGGACACTCATTTGGCGCCTTTACCACATTGATTTTGGCTGGTGCGCCGGTCAATATACCGGTCAACCTCAGCCCTGGTTATGGCGGTTTGACCGACTTCGGCGACAAGCGCATCAAAGCCTTTTTAGTCTTGAGCGGTCAGGGCACGGGCAAAGTCGGTCTTTGCTTTCCTGGCAAAGAAAGCTATGGCGCCATCAAGGCGCCTATGATGGTCATGACGGGCTCGCGCGATAAGGGTCAGAGGGGTCAGCCGCCCACTTGGCGAATGGAACCATTCACATACGCAGGCGGTGGCAATAAGCACCTTCTATACATCGAAGGGGCCAACCATCTCACCTTTACCGGCAATATCTTTACTCGAACAATTGACAACGACAAGAAAGACAAGAAAAGCCTAAAGCTTTTCTCAAGTATGGTTCAGAACCACATAGACTCGGGACTAGCTAAAGCGGCAGAATATAATGCTAAGACCAAGCCTTTATTTCCTTATGTGCAAAAGGCTGGGTTGGCTTTCTATGATGCTTACCTGAAGAATGACCAGTCGGCGCTGGAATTTCTCAAGAGCCATCAGCTGGAAAAATCCAGCCTTGGCCTGATACAACAGAAAGATCAATAGCAAGCTCAATAGAAAACTTGACTAAATTGCAGAGCGTTGTCAAGACCGCATAATAGTTATTATTGCCGAACCGTCTGATCCACCACCACTCTAGATGGAAGTTGCATTAGTGACCGGAAACAAAGTCTCAGAAGCTGAAGCCCTGGTAATCAAGACCGGGCGTATTCTTTTGCGGCCTCACAGGCTGGAAGATTTTGACGACATTCATGCTTATTCGCAAGACCCCGAAGTTGTGCAATACATGCAATGGGGTCCCAATAGCGAAGAGCAGAGCAGGCAATTTCTAGCAAACACTATTGCTGGTCAGAGCATCGATCAAAAGCAGAACTATGACTTTGCGGTCGAACTGATTGACAATTCCACAATGCCCGAGGCCAGGGTTGGACAAACTATTGGCTCAATTAGCTTGAGATTGCCCAAGCCCGATGCCAAACTGGGCGAAATCGGCTATTGCTATCACAAATGCACTTGGGGCAGAGGTGTAGCCTCAGAAGCAGCGGAAGCAATCATGGCTTTCGGCTTTGATAAGCTCAAGCTTCACAAAATCAGCGCCACCTGCGACCCGCGCAATTTCGGCTCGGCTAAAGTGCTGCAAAAAATCGGCATGAGGCTGGAAGGCTATCTCAAAAATCATATATTTATGAAGGGCATTTGGCGCGACACCCTGATGTTCGGCACCACCAAAGAGGCCCAGGCAGAAAACCGCAAACTATACAGAAACAAGCAAGAGATTTTTGTGCTTGGCGGCATGCACGGCAAGAAAGAAGCACTGACCGAAACCTTCGGCGGCGGCATAGTAAGCCGCATCAAGCTTTCTAAAGGCGAAGAGATTGCCGAACGCACCGAGATACTCGACGAGTACTATTTGGTTATGGAAGGCGCCATCAAATGTGGTGACAAAGTACACCAAGCCGGCACCCTGGTGCACACACCGCTTGCTGTAAGACAAGCCAGTATGCATGCCGAGCAAGACAGTGTTTTGCTGGTTTACAGGCTCGGTCCCGAATCGTAAATGGCCCAGATTCTTTTAGCCGAAGACGACCCGGCTTTAGCATCGGTACTGGTCAGATGGCTGCAAAAAGAAGGACATCAAGTCAATCATCTGGCAGACGGCGACGAAGCAATTCGCTTTTTAGATTTTGCCGATTTTGACCTGCTTATTTTAGATATTGAACTACCCGGTGCAAGCGGTTTAGAAATTCTCAAAGCCTATCGCAGTAAGGGCGGCAAAACCTTGGCGATCTTTCTGACAGCGCGCAGCTCGGTGGCAGACAAGTTGCAAGGTTTTGAAACAGGCGCAGATGATTATCTGAGCAAGCCCTTTCATGCCAAGGAGCTGATTATGAGGGTGAACGCCCTCTTGCGACGCAGTTGTGGAACAGTCGATTTAGACGCCCAGTTTAAGAACCTGGGGCTAGAGCTTTTGCCCAACCGCTCGGCGGTGCGCAAACTAGAAAGCAATAGCGAAGTGTCACTGACACAGCGTGAGTATGCCCTCTTAGACTATTTGCTTAGACGTCTAGATCAAATTATTCCTTCCGAGCGCTTGCTAAACAGCCTCTGGACCGACGAAGAAGGCGCCACACCGGAAGCCCTGGCTGCCTGCATTACCCGCCTGCGTAAAAAGATCGACCTGCCGGGTAGTGAAAGCATGATCAAAAATGTACACGGACGCGGCTATCAAATCGTTTCTAAAAAATAGCTCTTGCCGCTAAGCAAGAGGCAAAGTAAAGCGTATTGAAGTGCCCCTAGGTCTGCGCCTCTCGGCCTTAATTTTGCCACCATGACTTTCAACTATAACTTTAGAGATAGCCAGACCAAGCCCCGAGCCTTTGCGCCGTTTTCCGTCTTGAGCGGAGTCAACCTGCTTGAAGCGCTCAAAAACAGCTTCAAGCATTTCTTCAGGTATGCCGAGCCCTTCGTCATCGACCTGTATGACCGCCATATTTCCCACTTTTCTTGCCGACAGCACCACCTGAGTGCCTCGCTCGCTAAACTTAAAAGAATTGGACAGCAGATTGAACAAAACCTGCAGAATGCGCTCATCATCAAAGCGCGCGCTAAGCTGCGGGTCGGCTTGCAAAACCAGTTTTATACCCCCTTGTTCGGCCAAGAGCCGACTGCTCTTCATGGCTTCTTCTAAAATAGGCAATAGCGGCGCAACACGAGCATTGAGCGAAAATGCAGCGCTTTCAATTTTGTCTAGGTCCAAAAGATTATTCACCAAAGAAAGCAAACGCCCGATGCTTTCAGAGCTTTCACGCAAAGTCGCAGCCCCCTCTTCAGTCAATTTCTCGGCTTCAAGAAACTCATGAGCCAATTGCACCGCATTCAGTGGCGAACGCAGATCATGACTGACCATGGCGACAAACTCTGACTTGAGTCGCTCTAACTCGGCTTTTTCTGTAATATCAAGCACAACACAATTAAAGCGCTCGCTATTCTCAGACCAGTTAGCCGACCATTGCATAACCAAAGTCTTGCCGTCTGGGCGCAGAGTCTGCACGCTAAACTTGCCGTGACCCTGCTTGAGAGCTTTATCAAGCCCGCTCTGAATCTGCTTTGCGGCATCAGCATCAATCAGAGCTGACAGCAAAAGTCCAGACAAGTCTGCATCTTTCGTCCCGAACATATCGCCGAAAGCCGCATTGTATTCTTGTATAGTGCCGTCTTTTGCGATAGAAGCTATGCCTTCAGCAGCGTTGTCAAAGATATCTCGCTCTTTCTCTCTGACAGCATTCAAGTCGCTGTACATTTGACTGTATGTTCTATGCAACTGCGCTAATTCATCGTCACCACTAAGCTGGCTGGTTGGCGTCTCGCCCTTACCCATGGCAACGGCGTTGGCAATCAGCTTTTTCAGTCGATCAGAAGTGGTGCGATTGAAGTAAATGAGCAAACTGCAGGCAAGAAATATGCTGGCAAGAACAGAAGCAAGCAAGGCGGTCTCTATTGTTTGAAAAGTCTGCTCTTCTCTAGCAAGCATTTCTTTTTGGCTCTCACGCTGTTGAGCACACATTTGGTTTATATGCTTGAAAGTTTGAGCAAAAGCATTCTCAGCCTTGACCATGACTAACTTGGCTTGCACTGTTTCATCTCTCTTGTAGAGGGTGCCTGCCAAAACCAAGCTTTTATCTACCTCGTCTGCAAGCGACTTGATTACAGACCAATGCCCTTCTTCGTCTTCATGACCTTTCACTAAAGCATCGATTTCATACACTATACGTCTGGATTGATCTTCCAAGCGACTGGGCAACTTTCTCAAAGGATCGCCACCAACAACGCCTTGGGTAATGAGAGCAACATTGCGCTCTGTGGCAAGCATATGCAGAGTATTCATCTTTGCGACAAGCTCTGCACTGTGAGCCGCTTTTGCTCGTTCGACCCGAACATGCTCAAAGAGAGAATAGAGCGTAGCCACAGAGAGAACCTCGGCGGCAACAGGAATCGCCACTAATATAATTGCTCGTGTGGATAATCGCATGATTGGTAAGTTTGAGAAATCGGCTCTGTAATGATACAGCAACCTCCACAAAGCTGCATCATTACAGTGCTCCGACTTATCTCACTAAAGTGCATTCCTCCTAAAGGTGTATGAATTGGGTCTCTCAATTGGATCTATAGATACCGGCGGTCTGCCGGGCCATTTGCCAATGGGCGGTCTTTCAATGCCATCAAGCGAGCCGGGCGGAATTATGTCACCTGGTTCTTTGCCAAATGGCGGTCTTTCGATAGGATCAAGCACTACATCAGGGGGATGCGATGGGCGCGGCAGCGGCGGCAAGTCGCAGCCAGGATCTCTGCCAAACGGCGGTCTTTCGATAGGATCAATTACTACATCGGGGGGATGCGATGGACGCGGCAGCGGCGGCAAGTCGCAGCCAGGATCTCTGCCAAATGGCGGTCTTTCGATCGGATCAAGCACTACATCGGGAGGTCCACCGGGATGTTTGCCGGGAGGCGGCGCCACTGGTCTATCATGCACCGGCGGTCTCTCTATTGGGTCTATCACAACATCGGGAGGCCCACCGGGATGTTTACCGGGAGGTGGTGCTACTGGTCTATCATGCACCGGCGGCTTATCTAGACCAAAGAAAGAGGCAAACTCGGCTTGATTTATGTTACCGTCTTTATTGCGATCGAAGGCGTTAAATATATTGGTAAAAGAGAGCTGGCCGTTATCATCAACTATATCGGGCTTGCGAGGCATCGTCTTGAATGAAGCCGAACGCCCTTCGTCAATCATGTCGTGCACGACCTGACTGACCCCAAATGAACTGTCTAAAGCAGACGACTCTTGCGGCATCACTTTATCAGAGAAATTATTGTGCATCACTAGTAACGCTCCTCAATTATTCAAAGGGCAGGCAGTTCCTGCTCATGTCTTGAAGGTAGTGAAAAAGTCTGACGCTTGTTTGACGCCTAGATTAAATGGAAAACGAGCAAATTGCTTCACCACGGCTTAACCTGGGCAATGACAAGATAGAGATATAAAAATCAAAGAGAATCAGAAGAGAAAAAGAGAAATGAAAACAGATGAAAGAGCACAGTTATACAAACGCAATAGGCGATAGAAAGCCACTAATACTGGACCGAGATCCGCCGTTTTTGATATTCTTCGGAATTCCATTCTTTCTTATCGGCTTGTTATTCTTCGTTGCCCCTTGGGGCTTAGCTTCAAATAGCGATAGCCTTTCCATACCGATTAAGCTAGTCATATCGGGCATGGGTACTGTGGCTATGCTTGTCTCGCTGATAGTCTTTAGAAGTGCAAGCAAAATATCTGTCTTAGATCGCGGCGCCGGCTGTGTGATCTTGCGTCAGCGTCTAGATAAAAGAAGCACCCGCCGCATCAATATTACCGAGATAGCCGACGTAATCTTGGACACAAGCAAAGACAGCGATGGGGAAAACACCTATAGGTCGGTACTCTTGCTAAAGAGCGGAGAGAAAGTCGGGCTGAGCAATGCCTACATATATGATGAAGCAGAAGCAAAACAGAAAGTAGCAAAAATAAGCGCCCTAATAAAGGATCCGTACTCATCAAGCTTTGATTGCAAAAGACCAACCAGCCCTGTCAGCCAGAGCGGCGGCATAGGCAAGGGAGTGGTGGCGATGGTATGCGCGACAGTGATAGCCAGCCCCTTTGTGAGTTGGTGGATAGCCGCCAATAGCCATCAGCCGGCAGTACAAGACAGTGTGGTAAGCGGGGCACCCAGCCCCGCTCTAGACAAAGAGTTGCATCTTAAGGCGGTGAAATTTCTGCCTGTGGAAGAGAAAATAGTCTTTGTGACCACACCTGAGCCCGGACACGAGGGAATGGTAAAAATCTGGTTCATACCCTTTGCCATATTCTGGACTCTGTTCAGTCTTTTATGGCTCACTGTGGCGCTTGGTAGCTCAGTGACCAAGCGCAGCATCACCGGCATTATCATGTCGCTGTTCGGCTTGCCTTTTGCAGCCTTGGGCATAGGCATGTTGCTTACACCATACTTTAGCTATATGCGAGAGCTGACAACGATTTATGCCATTTCTGAAAAAAGGGCCTTTGCCGTAGACAAAGACGGTGCCCGTGAACTGGTTGCCTTTGACGACAAACACTTTGGACCTATCAACGCCAGCACTTACACCCGTAAACTTGCAGACGGTAAAAGCGAAGAGCGTATGGACCTTCTCTTTCGCAACAACCTTGACCCGGAAGGTGCCAGCGTCACCGTGGGCTTCTGGGGCATCGACAAAGGCGCCGAGGCAAAAGCCATTTTAGAAGAGAAATATCGAGCCAAAAACTAGAGAGACTAGAGAGAGAGTAGAGAGAGTTGAGAAACTAGAGAAACTAGAGAAACTGGAGATCTCGGGAGAGCCAAACAGCTCCAGAGAGATTAGTAGAGATCCAGAGAGAGATAGGGAGAGACTGGGAGATTAGGTGAGGCATTTTTCGGCGGCAGCTGAAACCATTCTCATACTTCCAGAAAAAGCCCCCGGCTTAATGACAATTGAGTCCAAATTGAATAATATTGCCCGTCACAGGTATCCAGCGATCAATATATCAAGATATTCGAGGAGGCTAAAGTTTAGCCGCCTCGACAAAACAGGCGGGCAATATGACAAACTCGGTACTAACCAAGATAGAGACACAAGAAAGTCCCGCCGCAGACATAAATATGGATATCACCGACGCGAATCTTGATGCTGTACCGACTAAAGCCCTCGCCGAAACAGCCGGCAAGCCTAACCCCTGGCATGCCTTCATTGCCACCTGGCTAGGCGGTGTCTTCGACGGCATGGACAGTTCCATCTTTGCCATCGTCCTCTTCCCCGCTCTCTCTGAACTGCTGAACACTCATTCGCATTCGGTCGTCGGGCAGTTCGGCTCATACATCATTGCCATGTTTATGGTGGGCTGGGCAATTGGCGCGGTCTTCTTCGGCTGGCTAGCCGACCACATTGGTCGAGCCCGCACTCTTTCAATCACAATTTTGCTCTATGCGCTTTTCACCGGTCTTTGCGCCTTCGCTCATAACTGGTGGGAACTTGGTTTCTGTAGATTCTTGGTGGGCGCCGGTATCGGCGGCGAAATGGGCATCGGCGCCGTCTTGCTTTCAGAATGCTGGCCCAAGCGCACTCGCATCTATGCCCTCAGTGCTCTGGCCACATCGCTTGGCGTCGGCTATATTCTCACCGCCGGACTCAATCTTGCTTTGAACGGCAACTGGCGCTATCTTTTCATCGCCGGCGTCATCCCGGCTTTCCTTACTGTTTATATGAGAATGAAACTGAAAGATTCAGACCATTTTCATGAGTTGCAAGAGAAAAAGAAAGAAGCTAAGAACAAAGCGCACCACGAGCGTTCCGAGGCTGATCATGAGCTCTTGAGCCATACTTTCAAAGCTCTGATCTCAAAAGAGAACTTCAACAAGACTATGATTGTTGGAGTTCTGACAAGCTGCGCCATCATCGCCTGGTGGGCGGTACTATCTTGGATTCCAGCTTGGATTAACCAGATAACCGGGGCCATGGCCGTAGCCGAGCGCAGTCACACAATGCTGTTCAAAGATTTCGGCATGATTCTCTCTGGCGTGCTGGGCGGCTGGATGATAGCGAAAATGGGCTATAAGCGCTGCATGATCGTTTCATTCTTGCTGGCCTTCTGCTTTACCGTCGGTATGTTCATGACCTTCAAGAGCTTCACCCCTTCAATCTTTCCCTGCATACTCGGTGTAGGTTTCTTTGCCCACATGCCCTTCGTCTTGCTCTGGTCATACATACCCGAGCTCTATTCCACCCGCATTCGCAGCACCGCCTTTGGTGTCACTTACAACATGGGCAGAATCTTCGCTGCGCTAGCGGCGCTGGGCAGCGGCTGGTTGATTCAAGTGTTCGGAGGCTCTTATGCCATGGCGGCATCAAGCTTTGCTGCCATCTTTTTGGTTGGTGCAGCGGCGGCTATGTTTATGCCCACCCCCTGCGGCAACATGATTGAAGACTAAGACCGCTATCTAGTTAGAGCTCTACGGTACACTCTGAACTCGTAATTTCACCCTGGTAATTAGTCGGGGCTGAGCATATCTTAGACCATACCCCCCGGAAGCTTGTTTGGAGGTCTAACGACCTCTGCGGGTTAAGTATGGCCGAACCACAAGAACAAATTCAAAAAGCAAAAGAGACCCCTGAGGCTAAGTGCCCAGAAGGGAGCGACAGCGCAGCCTGCCAGAAGATGCTGGATGAGACGCGCGAAAAAGAAAAGCAGCCGGTGCAAGAGCTTAGCCCAGAGGTGCGAACTAATGCCGCCCTGGTTAAGGCGCTTTCTCATCTTTCTGAAAATCCCAAGCTGCAAGAAAAAATTGCCGGACCTGACGGGCGCATCGACAAGCAAGACTTGGTCGATGCCTTACTGCTAAACGGCCAAATAAAGCGCGACGGCAGGCTGCCCACAGGCATCGACGGCTTTCTCAGCGATGCCGATAAAGCGGCTGTGCAAGAATTGCTCGCCAATTTCAACGGGCTCAATAAGAAGTCTTTTGACATACAAGACTTAGAAAACTTCAAACCAGAAAAGCTAGGGGCGGGCGGCAAGCCACTTTTAGAAGAGCTGGAAAAACTGAACCCGCGCGAGGCGAACAGCTTAAGCCCGCAGCTAGATGAGTTTTTGAAACGCGCAATTAAAAGGGGCATCACCCCCGATGAGTTGGAAGTGGCGCCGCCTCCCTATCCGGGTGAGGCACCGATTCGTATGGTGCGCACTGCCGATTTTCCAGAAGCTTCACTGTCACTTTTTGATCGCATCAACAAAAACAAAGATCAGTTTCTCTCAGATAAAGAGCTGGCAACGGCTCTGGAAGATCCCTCTTTTAAGAGAGAAGATGCCCAGACCTTGGCAGCACTGTATTTTTATAGACACCGACTGGCCTCAGGGGCAGCCGACGGTAAAGGCGGCGTCACTCGCAAAGACCTGGAAGCTTTTGGCGAACTGGAAAAGACTGTATCTAAAGATATGGCCGCGGCTTATGATGTGGAGAGCGTTGGACGCAACCCTGCTGACTTTAAAAAGCTGGACCGCGGCAATAAAGGCTTCCTCACCAAAGCAGACCTGGAAGCAGCGGTAGAGGACAAAACTCTAAAGTCTGATTTGCGCGATGCTGCCGAGATAATATTGCGCAACTATGATGTTTTGCCTGATGCTAATGACGACTATCGCATCGGCGAATGGCGCGGTATTACCGCCAAAGACCTGCAAAAGTTCTCTTGGGCGATGAATGAATCGCCCGACTATAAGGCAATGAAAGAAACCGCCCATGCTATGCGGCGCACTTATTGGGGGCAGCTCAATCAGGTCGAGAGTCTGTACAAAGACAACTCCAAACCACTTGAGAGCATCAAGCCCGATGCCATCAATCAGGGCTTGTTGAATGACTGCTATCTCTTGGCTTCGATTGGAGCAGTGTCTTACAGCGACCCTGAACTGGTGCGGGATATGATCAAGGACAACGGTGACGGCACTTTTACGGTGACGTTTCCGGGGGCTAAAAATGAACCGATATCGGTTAAATCTCCGACCGAGGCCGAGCGCGGTTTGTTCAACCAGCCAGGGGAATACGGCATCTGGGCGTCTGTCCTAGAAAAAGCCTATGGCGCCTATTGCCAACGCAGCGTCTTCCGGCGCACACCACTTAACTTGGGCGGTGGTGACTCGCCAGCGGAAGGTGCTGATGGCGGAGGCTGGTATTCGGCTTTGGGTCTATTTACCGGTCGACCTTATCAAAATCATGTAATGCCTTTGGTAAGCAACAAATATCTAGCCCAAAAACTAGACGAATCACTGAACAAGCAACCGATAAGACCGGTAATTGCCGATACCGGTCCCGGAAGACCCTTCTATTTCACACCCGAAACCAAAGACGGCTACGCCCGAGCTCATATCTATACCGTACTAGCCTATGACCCCAAAGGTCCAGACGGCGGCACGGTGACGGTGCGAAATCCCTGGGGCGGCGCCAAGGGCAGCCGCGCCGGCGAATACTCAATGTCGTTTGAAGAGTTTGACCAGAACTTCTTCAATATTGCCTACGGAGAGAAATAGAGGCGGGGATGTTTAGTGCGAAAGTTATTCTAGTAGGAGCTGCTGCCGTCATTATCGGCATCGACGTATATTGGGCAAAGCAACTAGACTTTCCGCAGAAAATTTACGACGGGCTTAGGCAATCTCTCAATATCTGGCAAGAGAAGAACTTTACACCAAGAATGCCGTACAAAGAATTTCGCAGTATTGTCGAGAGTAATGGCGCGACAAGCCGATTTGAGCGCGTAAAACTAGTTGATTCAAATTACGCGGGCATTTACTTTGAAGTCAAAGAAAAGGGTCAAACAGGTTCCTACCGGGTTTATGTGCCGAGCGATGCTAGAGATGGTCTCTTTGACAAGCTCGCGGCCAAGGGCATACTAGTGGACTTCGAATATTCCTGTATTTAATGGTCCGAAGCCAAACCCGAAGCCACCCTTTAGGCACAGATAGTCGAACCAGAGCCCGTGAAAGCACTGTGGCGCATTGTGTGTAAGCATCTCTGCTGGAGTTAGACCCTAGCTTGCTTTCTACAAACCTAAATCGCTCAGCCCGGGATGGTTATCTGGACGTTTTCCGAGAGGCCAGTGAAACAAGCGCTCAGAACTGGAAATCGGCAGGTCATTGATACTGGCATAGCGCAAACGCATCAGTCCGTCTTCAGAAAACTCCCAGTTCTCATTTCCATAGGAACGCATCCAGTTTTCTGCGTTGTCATGCCATTCGTAGGCGAAGCGCACCGCTATTCTATTGCCATCGAAAGACCAAAGCTCTTTGATGAGCCTATAGTCTAATTCTTGCTTCCACTTGCGGTGCAAGAACGAGATGATTTCTTCTCTACCGCTCAGAAACTCAGAGCGGTTTCGCCAGCGCGAGTCCTCAGTGTAGGCAAGCGCTACTTTCTCTGGCTCTCTCGAATTCCAGGCATCTTCTGCCAAACGCACTTTCTCAATTGCAGAACTGCGCGTAAAAGGCGGCAGAGGTGGACGAATCACCATGGGTGTCTCCGTATGAGTGTTAACTTTCAAGTTGACGGGAAGAGCCGAAAAGCATATCCGGCGCCTGGCGTAGCGCTCTCTTGAATATGCTCTTGTCGCCAACAATGCGAGAGACCAGCAAGGCACCTTCAAGCTGGGCAACGCAATCTTCTGCGCGTGTCTGGGCATCATTGGCTGGCACGCCGCTCTTTTCTGCCAGTTCAGCCAGAGCGGAAATCCAGAGATTCATTAAGTCTTTCAGTTCGATGCGGCAACCGTTCTCAGCAGGACCAACTGCCAACGCTGCAAATAAGCAACCTCGCTGCCCTCCCTCAAAGAAAGAATCTAGCTCGCTTATGAAGACCTTAACTCGCCCCCGTGGAGGAGTTGCATCATCTTTGAGTTGTTCCAGTCGCGGTCGAAACCAGTCTCCAAGCAGTTTCACCAGCTCATCGCGCATCTGTTCTTTCCCACCAGGGAAATGGTGATAAAGGCTGGCTTTACCGAGCTTGGTGCGTTCGGAAATCATCGCCATGGATGTGCCTTCGTAACCGCATTCACGGAAGAGCTCAAGAACCGCTTGCAAAATTTCCTGCCGTGATGCCGTCGCCATAATAACCACTCCCTAGTAGAGAGATTATACCAATCGTTCGGCAACGCCAGAGAGCTGAACCTTGATAATTTGGGTCTTTCTATCAAGGGTTGACAATTAAACCGAACGTTTGGTACAGTTAATACATACCGAACGTTCGGTCGGCACAATTATCGACCTTAAGAATGAAATGATTGGAGAGATTCAAATGAGTAGACTATCTGTTGTAGAGAAGAGCTGCGAGTGCAGCGAAGTTCAGAAAGGTTTCGCAAAGGCGCAAACAGGTTTTGGCATGGTGCCGAACTTTGTGAAAGTGTTAGCCAGCTCGCCTGTTGCTGTAAACGCATTTGTTGATTACTGGTCAGCAATGTATCAGGGACAGCTCGATGCCTCGATCAGGGTACGAATCGCACTAGCTTTGAGTCAAGCCAACGCCTGCCAATACTGCGTATCAGCCCATTCGGCGATAGCCCAAGGGGCAGGCATGACCGAGAAAGAAATTGAGCTAGCTAGAGCAGGAGCCGCTTTAGCAGCGAAAGAAGATACAGCAGTGAAATTTGCACGGGCCATATTGGAGCACCGGGGAGATGTCACAGACAACGAACTGAAAGGCATGCACGAAGCGGGATTTGGCGATGGAGAAATTGTAGAAATAATTCTGCTTGTAGGCATGTTCTCAGCGGCAAACTTCATCGGTAAAGTAAGTCAAGTCGATATCGACTTTCCTGCGGTGAAAGAG
The DNA here is from genome assembly GCA_019745415.1 of Candidatus Obscuribacterales bacterium. Taxonomy (GTDB): domain Bacteria; phylum Cyanobacteriota; class Vampirovibrionia; order Obscuribacterales; family Obscuribacteraceae; genus Obscuribacter. Next base: position 188,964 of record JAIETF010000026.1, read on the forward strand.
CTGGCCGGCATTAAGGCATAATCGAATCTATCAGGGGCGCGTGAGCGCGCCCCTTTAATTACTGAGGTGAGTCATGCATTCTGAATTTAAAAGGATAGCGTATACAAAAAGCGTAAGGGAGGCGCAACGAACTTTTGCCTCAAACGAAGCCAATCTAGAATTTAGAGAAAGCCAAGCAGCTTGCACTCTTTCGATACACGAGAGGCACTTCATAGCCGAGCGAGATGGCTTCTATATGTCATCGGTCAATGAGAACGGTTGGCCCTATGTGCAGTATCGCGGTGGTCCACCTGGCTTTCTCAAAGTTATAGGCGAAAACACACTTGCCTTTGCCGATTTTCGCGGGAATAGGCAGTACATAAGCACAGGCAACTTGCAGAGTAATCCCAGAGTGTGTCTATTCTTCATGGACTACGCTCATCGACGCCGACTAAAAGTCTTCGCACTAGCACGCTGGGTCAAGATAGAAGATGCAGGCGATCTGCGCGACTTGGTCTTGCTGCCCGATTATCGAGCGCTAGTGGAGCGCATATTTATACTGGAAGTTCAAGCATATGATTGGAACTGTCCGCAGCACATCACTCAGCGCTTTACACTCAACGAATTGGCTGCCCTCGATTTAGAAGATCAGTAAAATGAAATTGGAAAGTGTATTTACACCAATCGAGAACTAACAGCATCAACCAGGGTACGCCATCGCCCACGGTGCCTTCCTGCAACTTAAACCAAGCTAGTCTATTGATGAAAGATTGCAAGGCTCGGCTTGATGCAGAAGCCTTCATTAAGGGAACATTCGAGTCAGAGAGCTTAATTTTTGTTGGCTTATTCTTGCAGCTGGTGAGCAGCTTCAACCTTTTCTGCATCATCCGGGCTGATGGAAAGCGCTATAGTCAATAATGAAAAGCTCCAGACCCAAGCTCCCGAATGAACATGCCAAACAACCAGAGCGCTGCCACAAAACTGCTCATAAAAGAGAGCGACAACCATCCCATGACTAAAGCACCGAGTCCATAGGTTACATAATGCATGCTCGGCGTCATGCCGCTATAACTAATTTCCGGAGGAGGTTTCTCGATACAGTAGTGCAAGACCGGCATAAACAAACTTGAAAAATACAAGCCGATTCCGAACCGAAGGACCCAGGCTTGAAATTTCGGTAACTTGCATCCTGATCGATATTTTGGCTATTCACTTGACTCTCTGCGGCAGTTCTCTAAGTCAATTATACTAAAGGGGTGAAAACGTCCTAAGTAACAGCACTAGAACGTCTCCAAATCTCTGAAGTTACCTCCTAGAAAGGCAGGCGTAACGCAACGTTAGAGAAAGAGAAAACTGCTCAAAACGCAGCAGAACCAATGAGAACAACAACATCGACTAATAAGATCATCCTGGCAGCAATGGTCATCACCATATCGGTCGTGCTTACCGGCTTTGGTGCTGGTCAGTGGTGGTTGGAGTTAGGCTTACGAGATTCTGAACGCTGGTCTCATTTGAGCGGTGCAATGAGCGTCGATGAAATAGCTAATCTTCGCCAATCAGCAGTGCTGATCGGTTCAATGGTCGGCACAACTTGCGCTATAGCAGTTTCGTCCATTCTCTTCCTAGCAATTCGGCAGCGAAACTTGGTATTGCCCGAAAGCTAAGAAGCGCGGGATAGATGAGCGCTTCAATTGCGAACCATCGCTCTACCCCAAGAGTGATGAATGCACATGACGGGCAAAGTTATCGAGGATTGCCTGCCAGCCTTGCTTCTGCTGTTCAAGCGAATGACTGCTTTCACTATCGAAAGTGACTCGCACCGTGACCCCGTCGCTTCCTTCTATAAAGTCAACACGAGCATTTCTCTCGCCAAATGAGTACTCAATTAGCTTGTTCTCAACGATATTAGTGTAAGTCCCTGCAAAGTCAAAGCCCATACTGCCGTCTTTTGCTTCCATGCGAGAGCTGAATTGACCGCCCGTACGCAAATCAACACTAGCCTGGGTGGTGTGCCAATCTTCAGAAGCGGCGTTCCAGCGAGTAATGTCTTCAGGCGTTGTATAGGCAGCCCATACCTTGGTTACAGGTGCGGATACCAAAGTCTCGACGGTAATTCTTTCTGATGTCACTGCTTGTCCTTCCTACTCTGCTAAGTTAGCTCAGCTTGCTTCTCTCGAATCTATCAAATGATGAAATGCTATTCTAAGCTATAAGGAAAAGAAACCGCCCAGAGGTGCACCAGTCCTGATTGCATGAATGCGCTATGTAGTGGCTAGGTAAGTTATTCGGCTTGGGACTGATCAATCCGCCGCTCCCGCCCCTACCTTGAGCGCACCCAAGCAATTTCTCAATCCCATCCCAAAGCCATTCGGCTTTTTCACGAGTTTTTCACAACTCGCCGATATACTCTCAGCATATAGCCGAACCCCCGCACATTTAGTGTTCAATATTCGGTAACCGCAGGCATTACCAAGACAAAAAGATTTTTCTATGACCAAATGCAGTGGCGAATCCTCGCATTGCGAGGCTCAACCCAGGGCGGAAGCCCGGGAAAATTTCACCCCCGTCCAGCAGACTGAGTGGGGAAACATATCGCGGCAGTGCCTGGCAGACAATTCTGTATGGCAAACAGCCAAAGGCGGTCAAGGCGGCGGCGACCCGACTTTTGATAAAGCAGCTCTTTCATCGGGCTTTCTGCAATTCGGCAATATCAATGAACTGACCAACAAAGCTTCTTTCGATCGGGCTATGAACACCAATTATTGCCGCCCAGGCGATGCTATCGCAGCCAGCCAAGGCAAAGACAACCAGCTATCTGTAGCTGATGCCGTAGCTAAACAGCCCGATAACAGCCCCCAGGCGAAAGCAGCCAGTCTGTTCAACAAAGATGTCTCTGACGAACAAAAGATTGCCACTATACGCGACCTGGCTAACTCGGGCGTAAAAAATCTCAGCTACAAAGATGACGCGGGCAAAGAGCACAAACTGCGCCTTGAAACCATCAAAGCCGGCAGCAATCAAATGGTACATATGTATGCCGGCGACGGTGACGGACGTGAAAAGATAGCCCTCAGGGGCATATCGAAAGCCGACGGCTCGGTGGAAAGAGCCAGAGACTCTAGAGGCAACCATGTAGACTATCAAGCCAAAGGCTATGCTCAGATAGCAACGCCGCAAGGGGACTCAATAAAGGCTGAAGACAGAGGCGCCAAGGGAATTCAGAAAGACGCCGCCAGAGTCGCAGAAAAGGACGCGGCTAGAACTAGAGAAGGCGCCGAACAAGCACCGGAAGCCAAACCAGGCACTATAGATAGATCCCGCTTTGATGACCAACTGAAAGATCCAAGGGTTATGGCCGCCTTTGCCGGCAGGCTGCATTCCGAAGTCGGCTCGCAAGGACCAGCGGCTCATCTAGCTTTCGCCGAGAAGGTAATGAACCGAGCCATGGCTCGCAACCAGACCCTGATGCAAGCATTGACAGGTAGTTACTATCCAACGCACCATCCAGGCAGGTCTAACAATCCCAAGTACATCGAAGCCATTACTAAAGCCTGGAAAGAAGGAACCGACACAACCTTGGGAGCCACCGGCAATGCCTCTGGTAAAGTCGGTTTCGGTAAAGCCGGCGGTCACTATGATAAGCAAGGACATTGGGTCTCTCCCAACCAAACTGTTCGCATCAATGGCGAGCGCTTCGGATATGAGCAAGTAGACATCAACAGAGGTTGGCTCAAAAAGTATGAGCAGCTCAAACAGCCTCGAGTTTAGTATCCAGCGTCTAGTACAGACACTTAAATTAAAGCGACATGCGCATAAAGACCCGCCTATCGACCGGCAGTCCGGCTGCGATCTCGTTATTGCGCAACTGCATCATATCGACATTGAGCTCTGATTCAGGCACAATCTGAAAGCCCAGACGACTATAGAAGGGTCGATTCCAGGGAACATCGGCAAATGTGCTAAGAAAAATTGCTGGCTGTCGATTGACTTTAGCCCATTCGATGGCAGCCATCACCAACGCCCGCCCCAGCCCTTTACCACCATGCTCGGGCAAAACATCCAATTCTTCCAATAAACAACCATACGACCAAAGAGACAGAGCAGCAAAGCCTACAGGCACACCCTGCGCATCACAAGCCACCAACATGCGGTTAGCTTCTATCATCTCCACCACTCTCTCTTGCGGAATATGATCCGAAAGCTTCTCTTCGGCGATCAAACCTAGCCCCGAGAAGCGTTTTGCCGACGCCACTTCAATATCGCGCAAGAGATCTTGAATAGAGCCGGACAAAACTGCCGTAGGCACCTGCGAAGCTTGCTTGATCTGATATTCGGCAACAGACAAAGAATTACTCCCATTCATGCGGCTCAAATCCCAAGACACCGAATGACTACTTCCGGCTTGAACTATAGGTCTGCGCAGCCTCTATAAACTTAGCAAAGAGAGCCTGATTCTTTTCAAAAGCACGTTCCGGATGGAACTGCACCCCGACCACGAAGCTGCGCGCAGGCATTTCCACGGCCTCTACGACACCATCTGCGGTGCTAGCAGCCGGCACCAAACCGACACCGAGCTTCTCAACACACTGATGGTGCGAAGTAGGCTCGGTGAGTGAATCTTTGCCAAGGGCAAGACAAAGCTTACTGCCCGGAACAAATTTTACCTCATGTGTGTTGAAGCCTTTCTGCCAACCGTCTTTACTGGCGTGCATCACCTTAGACTGAGGATGGCTGGTGGGAATATCTTGAGTAAGAGTACCGCCGGCTCCGATATTGAGAGCCTGACTGCCGGCACAAATACCGAGAAAAGGCATATTATTGCGGGCCAAAACAGCTTTGACCAAAGCGATATCAAAATCAGACCTGCTTTTGTGCATAATCGAAACACTGGGGTGTGGATCAGCACCATAGATAGAGGGCGGATAATCATCACCACCGATCATCAGCACGCCATCAAGTTTACCTATGATTTTCTGCAGATCAGCCTCGGGCATCGGCGGCAATAGAACAGCTATTCCACCTGCTTTCTGAATGGCTTCGACATAGAGGTGAGAGAGTCCAATCTTGCGCGGTTTCTCACCTTGCACGTCGCAGTTTATACCAATCAAAGGTTTGACAGAAAGAGATACTTCATTTGCTCTATCCCTTTCTGTGTCTTTTGCAGTCTCTTCTGAATGCACAGGACAAGCCAAACCAAGCATCAAAGCCAAACCAAGAACGGCATAGCTTTGCCGGGTCAGACTAAAACACCTCAGCCCGAAAGGCATTATTTCACCAACTCTTTGATGCCGTTCTCTACCTTAGAGGCAAAAGTACCGAAGGGGGCAAACACGGCGGAAAGCTTGCTGGGCGGCTTGCCTTGCTCAATTTTGTAAGCGATCTCATCGCACTTGTCCGCTTTCTTGGCAAACTTTTCTTGTTGCTTCTCGGGCATATTTGGTTCAAGACTGACATAAGCGCGGTAATGCAAAGCCGCTTCCCTCATTGATGGCGCCTTATTCTTGAATAGCTTCTCGAGGGTCTCGGCCAGCCCTAGATGAGCCTGGCTTTGACGCGGATTGAGATAGGCGGCATTTCTGAATTTATCAATAGCGGAAGGATACTGCTTCTTGCTTGCCAGGTCTTTGGCCATGGTCAGCTCTTGCTGTGCTTTATCGCGAGCCTGGCTAACCCTGTAAAGACTGCGTGTGGCACGAGCCGATACGTCCTGGCTGTCGGCTTTCTCGCCGCTACCAAAGCTCGAGGCTCTCTTGTATGCAGCTTCGGCGCTGTCGAGATCTCGAATCATCAATGCCATGTCGCCCACCGAAAAAGCCTGCTCGGCTGTGGTGCAATTGGCGATAACGGTCTGCATTGCTTGACCGGCTTCCTGGTATTTAAACTGAGCCAGAGCCGCTTCGGCGAAAGCTATACGCTCGGCGTCATTGGTCGGTGTGCCAAGTTGGGTCAGGTCTACCGGTTTGCCCGACATAGCCCGCAGCTTAGCATCAGCCAGGCGCAGCTCCATGTCATTGGGGTTCATCTGAATAGCCTGCTGAATGAGACCTTCGGCAGACTCATAGTTGTTAGATAAGAAAAAGGCACCGTCGGCATCTTTCTGAGCCTTGAGCACAAGGGCGCGAGTCATGCCTTTAACGGCGGCTGCGTCACCGGGTTGATATTGCAAGACAAGAGAGTACTCTTTCATGGCATCGTCCATTTTCTCAAGCTTTAAGGCAATGTCGGCGGCGCGGCGATGCAGGTCGACACTGTTGGGAGCAAGAGCCAAACCAGAGCGAACATCAGCCAGAGCCAATTCTAGGTCACCGCGCATTTCTCTGATGTCGGACATGCGCAAATACGCTTCTTCACTTTCAGCCTTGATGCTGATTGCTTTCTGATATTCATTGACGGCAGCGACTCGATTACCTTGCAGGCGATAAACATCACCCATGGCAATGTGGGCCGGGGCGCTATTTTTATTGAGAGAGATAGAGGTATTGAGAGACTTTTGAGCGTCATCAAGCTGCCCTTGCTTGAGGTAGGCCAAGCCAAGCCCATAGTGAGCTGCGGCATTGCTTGACTTAAGCGAAATGGCTTCGCTGAAATCACTGATTGCCTGGGCTATATCGCCGGTCTTGAGTTCAATCAAGCCGCGCTGTACAAAAGCCGTACCATACTGCGAATCCATGCCGATTGCCTGGCTCAAAGAAGAACGCGCTTCATTGAGACGACCCTGCTCTTTCTGCACCTGGCCAAGAACTATGTAAGCTTCAGCCAGTTTGGGGTCTAAACGCAGAGCCGTGCGGCAAGAAGCCTCGGCCGAGCTGAGCATGCCATTGCGCTGCTGCAAGACGTTCATATTTGATGTCTGCAGCCGGTATAGCTTAGAAAGAGCCTGGCCGACATGAGCCATGGGCATCTTTGAGTCGAGTTTAAGGGCTTGGGCGAATTTTTCATCAGCGGCATCAAGCTTGAACTGCAGCACCAGAGCCAAACCCATACCAGTGACGGCAGCAGTGTCCTTAGAGTTTTTGTTTATGCCCTGGCGAAAGGCCTCTTGCGCTTCTGCATATTTGCCTGCCAAAAGAAGCTTTTCGCCGCTTGTGACATCGGCCGAAAGCTTGCCTTTAAATAGACGGTCCCGAAACCCGTGATTGGCCACTTTGGTGCCAAGGGGCAGAGCACGGGCAGCTGACTGTGACACTCCCGCACCGCCTGTAGTGCGCGATGAAAGGTTCGACTTTGTTTGCGAGGCAGTCGGTTTAGACTGAACAGCGGAACTAGTCATTACCAGACTTAAAGCCAGGCATGCCAAGGGAAAGGAAGATCTCAAGACAATATGCTTGACATTTCCGACTGCTACGCCAGATATACTCATCGAAATTCTCCCAAACTTAAGGCCGATTGTGCCTAGGGTACACAATCAAAGCCCTTGATAAATTAACTCAACCTCAACTCAGACTTTAGTCTGACGCAACTGAGATCCCGGTCTGAATCAACTCAACAAAGACAGCGTCAAGAACCTACGATAACGGGCGCCAAAGGCATTCGTGCATATCAATTCTTTCTTGCCCGTCTTTGGGGTCGATGATAAATTTAACACCCTCTTCAACTAGCAAACTGCGCTGCAAGCGAGACAAATCAACGCCGTCGCGTACTTTATGGGTGGAAAAACGTCCGCTCACATTGACCACGCGCTGCCATGGCACATTCGATGAATTGTACGGCCCAGATGAAGAAGACGAGAGTGCATTGAGCGCCCAGCCTACACCCTGGGCTGAGAGACGTTTGTCGAGCATATCAGATATATAACCGTAAGTTAGAACCTTGCCTGGCGGTATAAGCCGCACAATTTCGTAGACTTCAGCAAAAACTGCTTTGCCCATGCTATTGACCCTGCCCATTTCGAGCACTCGGCAGATTTCGAGCATTAGCCGCCTTTAGACGCTGCTGAGCCATCTGCGCAATCTTCCTATTTCGATGCCCTTGCAAACTCTGCAATACATCCAGACACTCTGGCGAATCGATACCACCCGGCTGCGTAAGCGACTCGGTGATAGAGTCAATTAAGGCTTGATTAGAAGTGGTTTGCAAAATCTCAAGCAAACCAAATTCAAGATTGCCCATAGGTTTGTCCGGGAAAGATTCGCGGTAGGCAGCAGAGATTTGCGCAGGCAGAAGAGCCTGGGCGCCACCGCTATCGGCGGCTTCGAGCAAGTAATTAGCAGCGAAATCATCATTGGCGGCAAGAAAACCAAGAACCAAAAACAACTGTTTTCTTGCTTGGCTATTATTTTCGCTGGCGGCAGCATCAAATAAAGCAGCATAGTGACGGGGCTCGCTCAAATAAGTGAGCGCCTGCCGCAAGATCCACACATCTTGCGCAAAGCTGTTGCTCTCTTTCAAGCGCAGCACCGGGCGAGCCAAGAGAGCCGCCGCCTCAGAGCGACGCCCCTCATCTTCAGATTGCAGTTCTTGCAAGAGTTGGCTGGTTATCTGCCTGGCGATGGAGGCAAACCGCTCTCTGGTGGAAGGTCCTGAATCACTGTTCTTGAGGAACTCTGCCAGACCGCGCGCCTGCCTGAGCTTCTCTTGAAACTCGCGACTCTGCACCGGCGATGGCTCGGGCGTTGACGCCCCGCCGACCAGCTCAACGAAAAGCAGACAGAGTGCCGGCAAAACCGCAAAAAGAAAGACAGCGCCGGCAGCGACAAAGCCAAGAGAAACCCATCTGCCGCCGGGAACACCCGGCGCGGCCTCACCCTTCGAATCATCTAGATCTCGCGCAGCGAGCAGTTCTCCCAGAGAGACGTCGCTGGACGGAGCTGTCTGCCAGAGAGCTTTGAGACGAGCGGCAACCACTTTCATATCGGCTGGACGATCTTTGCTCTCGCGCGCCAACATAGACGAAAGAAGTTCAATCGTGCCTTCAGAAACGCCGCTGCTGCGCAAGCGCTCAATCAGCAAATCTCGCTCCATATCAGCTTGCGAAAGCATTGCTTCAAGCTGACTACCCATGGCATAGACAACTTCACCAGTGAGCATTTCAAAAGCCAGACAAGCTAGCGAATAAACATCGGAGCGAGCATCAGGCTTTTGCCCTCGACATTGCTCGGGGCTCATATAACGCACACTGCCGAAAGATTCACCGGTGCCCACCTGGGCGCCCGGCGCCACGGCATCGGCGCCGACTCGATTCATGCCAAAATCGGAAACGATAACTTCTAAGCTTTTGTCACTATCTATGGCAGCTTTGAGAAAGACATCATCGGGCTCGATGCCACCATGCACGACACCATGTTCATGGGCATAAGCAAGGGCTTGAGCAATCTCGTATAGCAGCTGCAGCGAAGTTTTCTCTTGAAACCGCCCCAATTGCTTGAGAACCAGCTTGAGACTGCGCCTATGATAAGGCAGCAAAAGATAGACAAAGCCTGCAGCGGTGCCCGTGACGCCGTCGACTAAACGGCCCGCAACATCGGCTGTAGAATCAACTACAACACCGCCTGTGGCGCCAGCACTCTCGGCTTCCGGGCGCAATTCGCTGACCGCACCGGCAACTCCAGCATCGCCTAGGTCAGCACCGGCAGCGGTGACAAGCCCACCAGCAAAGACCGGCATTATCGAGCGATGATTGAGCCTAGAAAGAGAAGTATAGACTCTTTCAAAACGGCGCCTGACTGTAGGGTCTGCCAAGAAAGGGGGTTTGAGCACTCGCAAGACGAGAGAGCGAGCCTCTGATCTTTTTTTGACCAGATAAGTCTCAGTTATTCGCCCGCTCGTCAGCCTCTTTTCAAAGAGCAAATCTAGACGGGCTAGCAAAAACTGCAACTGCTCGCCACTCTGCCAAGAAGCCTGCTCAGAAGAAGCCTCCGGAGAAGAAGACTGCCCAAAAGAATCCTCAGACAAGAAAGACGATTGAAACCCTGGGCTTACCGAAGACTGCTCTTGATCAACATGCAGGTCAAACTTCGCGGGCTCTTCTTTCAACTCTTTGCAAGCATCGGCGTCAGAAGACAAAGCTACCAAGCGCTGGGATTCTTTCGCCTTTTCAAGCTCGAAGGGAGAGGGGTCATTCATAGTTTTACACAGCTTCTTCTCAAGCATTATCTAGCTATACTTAACTATACTCTCAGGGTAGAAGCGTTGAAAGAGCAAGAAAGAGTCATATGCGAACGCTGCCGCAAGCCTAAAGCAAAAGAGGGCAGAGGCGGCAGCTTGACTTCCTTTTTGCTGTCAGACCTAAGTTGCAGCTGCGACCAAGTCGAAAGCATAGGGCAAGCTAGCTTTGCCAAGCCGGCGCGGGCAGCCAACCTTTCCGAAATCTGCCGCCGCTGCGGTAAAGTCTACGCTCCGGCTTCTATGCCGGGCAGCATGACCAGCTTCTTTTTCAAGGAAAGTCGCTGCAGTTGCCCTAATCCAAACCTAACCAGCAAGCGAGCTGCCAAACGCGGGCGCGAGCGCTCAACCCAAGTGCGCACAGCCATTAGAACGCGCTTTTCACTTAAGACCCTGGAAGCAGCGCAAGAAGCTGCAGCAATGGCTGCTTTGCAATCGGGACAAGTAATCGGCGGTTGCTACGAGCTAATCAGCCTAGCCGGTCAAGGCGGCATGGGCTCTGTCTTTAAGGCCAAACATCAAACCCTTGGGCGCAAATGCGCTATCAAACTGCTTTCACCTTCAGTTATTTCAGAGTCGAGCTGGAAACTTTTCAAGAATGAAGCCAAGATTTTAGCCAGCCTGCAGCACCAAACCATCTGTCACATCTATGATTTAGGCATAGCCCGGCTCAATCTCTCGGGGCGCGGCGCCGACGGTGAAGTCAACTTGCCCTACTATGCCATGGACTATGTCGAAGGCTTTACGCTGGAAAGTTTACTAGATACAAACGGACCGTTATCGGTTGGTGCAACGATAGAACTTTTTCTAAAAGTTTGCGAAGGTGTATCGTACGCCCACAGGCGCGGCATCATTCACAAAGATCTAAAGCCGGCGAACCTCATGCTGGGAATTCGCGGAGATAATCCCGAGGTAAAGATTCTAGACTTCGGCATATCAGAACTAAGCGAAACAGCCGGACTGACTAAAGACGAGGTGGTAGGCAGCGCCCCTTATATGAGCCCAGAGCAGTTCACCGGCAAAAGTCTCGACCAGCGCAGCGATATCTACAGCCTCGGCTGTTCCATGTACGAAACCTTGGTCGGACACCCGCCCTTCGATGAATACGAATTCGAATTGCTCGGCAAGCTGCATCTGAAAGAAGCCATTCCCAGCTTGAGCGAAGCAAGCGGCGTTGAATTTCCAGAAGAGCTAGAAGCAATTTTGAGTAAATGTCTGCAAAAATCACCAGATCAGCGCTATCAGAGCGTCAGCGAACTATCGATAGATCTGCTGCGGCTGCTTGAAGGAAAGCCATTACAGTTCGCAAAATACACCCAAATGGAAGAGAAAGATTTATTCAGCAGTATAAACAAGCCAAGAACCGGCAGAATCATACTGTTCGTGGGAGTGGGTTTGCTGCTTATCGGTTTCAATTCTCTCATTCTCACTGGAATTCTCTTTTCACAACCAAGCAAGAAGTTTCGCATAAAGCTCGACAACGAGATTATCAGCAGCGACACCGCTGGTGGGCGTTTAGCCGGCCAAATATACCTTGATTCAGGAAACACAAGTTCAGGAAATACTGCAGCTCAAAAGCCAAAAGAAAAGTCGGCATTCTCAGATACTACATCAACTTATCAAAAGGTCTCAAAATCGAATTCAGACTTCATTGACGTCTTTGAGACTGTGCCCAGCAAAGAACTGCAAGTGACTTCGAAGAAGAACGAAAACGGCGCCATGAGCTATTTCTTCAAAAACAATCATTCACCCGGGCTGGTCAATGTCTGCAATGAAGAAGGAACGGTGATTACCTATCTGCCTCAAGCAATAGATAGAATCGATTTGCAGAAAGGGCAGGGAATATCGCTCAAGGAAATCAACGGCGACTTTGGATTTTTGCTCAAAACCATAAACTCATTTAGACCGGAAGACATTTTCGGCATCTATATCAATCCTGGAAACTTGCGATCTGACAAATACCAAGATGCGAATGCCATTCAGGGCGATATCAACCAACTGTCGAAGAAGCTGATGTCACTCAAAAATCTGAAAATTCTCGCTCTGCCGCCGCAGGCGTTGACAATACTCAAGCAAGATCTAAAGGGCGCCTTTCAAAAACTGTCTAGACTTAGCCTCTCCAATTCGAGCACGATTGCTATGAACTTGGCAGGTTTGGAAAATCTAGAGCATCTGCACCTATATCAATTGGAAGTAGCAGGTAACGCCAGCAATATTGGTGAACTGGTGAAAGTAGTCGGTAAATGTCCATCACTAGCGGCTCTTCGCTTCTACAGATCTAAACTCAGCCAAGAAGACATTTACAGACTTTCTCAATTACCCAACCTGCGCAATCTTGATCTAGTCTTTTGCGATTTACCATCGCCAGACCGATTAGATTTTTCCAGACTGACAAGAGTGGAATACATGGCTTTAGCTTTCAAAAACACAGATACCATACCACTCAGAAAGATCGCGCAGCTAAGTGGACTGAAGAAACTAAAGATTACGGCCAAAGACTATCTGGAAGGACGAGACCAAGACTTTGTAGCAGTTCTGCTAAAGCTCATGCCCAATACCGATGTCTCGCTGTATCAGAATCCAAGCGCCTACTAGATTGAAATCAAGGTACGCCATGAAGACTAATGAAACTCATACTTTGCCCTTGAGCCAAGATACTTTCCAGCATCTTGCTTCAACCAATTCTTAGCTTGCGTATCACCGCAAAGATAAGCATCAAAGAAAGCTATACAAAGCCGACTGATCTTTTCATGCCCTTGTTTCGCTTCGGCGCTGACTGTTTTGCTTCTGCCGCCAAACATAGAATGGGTGCCGCCCTCGAAGTTAACTAGATATTGCTCACCGGCTCTGATTGCATAGAACGGAAGCGGTCTGTCCTCGGCCTTGGTTTCGCCGATGGGCGAGTTGTCTTCTGTGCCAGTCATCAACATGCCGGGTATCTTGATCTTGCCGTAGACATCGGAGGCTTCTCTGCCATGCAAGTTCACCGGCGGGCTGAGATAAATCGCCGCTTTCACTCGCGGATCAGCCACTGATTTACTGACCTTACCAATTGCGAAATTTTGCCCAGCCATAGCCATAGTCGTGAGTGCACCGAAAGAATGCCCTGCCATGCCTATCCTATTCAGATCAAGACGCCCTTTCAAAACGGCATCGTTATCATTGCGACGAGCCAATTCATCCAGAACAAAAATCGCATCTTCAGCGCGTAACTTGAGGTTCTCCCCACTTGCGCCTTTGCCAATCTTGGAACGTATAGCGCCTACCAGATCAGAACGATTGCCTGCCCCCAGAGAACTCAACATATTTGAAGCACCTAGTCCACCGCTGGCACTGGAGCTGGAGCCGGCGCCCCCTCCAAATCGGCCGGAACCGAAGCCGCCAGAACCAAGCCCGCCGACAGAGCTCAACCGAGCCAACAAGGCAGATCTATCACCCCCGCCTTTTCTTGATTGCAAGAATTCTTTCAGCCCCTTACCATCGCCTGTCTTCCATAGAGACTCGTCGCTGCCTGGATGCTGGATATGCACAGAGACATAACCATGCTCAGCCAAAGCCTCACCAAGGTAAACCGCAGCTTCACGAGAACCACCCAGTCCGTGAGAAAACACAATAACAGGCGCAGCTGCACTCGACTGCTTAGGCATGTAAATTTTGACGGGTATCTCACGATTGCGTCTGCTATCAAGCCAAGATTGGTAAACCACTTCCACAAAAGCAACATTGCTATTTTCCTTAGCCTGCAGAACAGAAGCACTGCGGACCGCCAAAGCCTCATTCATGATCCCGAAACTGTTAACTGCCAGCGCTATAGCGAACGCCCATAAGAGCCTAACTCTATGTGAACCACTAGAATCCCAAACTCGACTTGACGGCATAAGCTACTCCCAAAATCGATTCAAAAACCTTCCAAGCTATATACGTAAGAACGAGCCAAAAAGTTCAATCTTTTCTGCAGATTTAAGGTTAGATGTTCGGGCTAAGGCAAAACTTCTAAGCCTGTTCTTGCGCCAATAGCGCTTCCAGCGGCGCTCGCAGACTCTCAGACAAGTTCTTACCAAAGCGGTTAAATGCGGCTTGGGCTCTCTGAACTGCTTCTTGCTTTGGCCTAACAAAAGAAGAGTTCTTCCTTCTTAGCCAATTATCAAGACAAACACTTATTCTTCTCTTCGCATCTTCGGCGCCATCAAGACATGCTGCATTATAAGAAAGAAGCAACAAGGACAGGGTCTGCCAAAAATTAAGTTTGGAAAGATGAGGCATCAACTTGAGAGATCTTTCGGCAAGTGGCTCTCTTTGAATATAGGCAGCTACTCGCTTGAAATCGACAGCAAACTTGCAATTCAGATGCTTGATGGCAACCTTAATACATTTTCCAGATCCATCTTCCAGAGACCTATATAGGAAAGCGAGGAATTGGTCTTCTTGACCCCGATTCAGGCACTGAAACAAAGCTATGTCAAAGGCTGCCGCCCTCACAGAAGCTGAGCCGTGCATGAGGAAGGGCTCTAATATCTCTTCATCCTCAACGGTTAAGCCAAACTGTTTCATACCAGACAGGCAGACTACCATTTCGCTGACCTTCACTTCTTCAAACTGCTCCAGCTTATGACGAAGCTCTTGAAGCCTAGCCCTGTAAAGCGTTTCAATATTTTTGCCCTTGAGTAGATACTGAGCCAATGCGCGCACTGCAGCTCGCTCACTAAACAATGACTCCTTCGCCAACTCGGCAAGTTCGTCTGGGCTACTAGCGAATAAACCACCAAAATAACTTCGCAAAGCTTCCACTCGTAACTCTGTATGCTTGCTCAAGAATAAGCGGCGCAGCAAGGCAGGAAAGTCATCTATGCCCAAATCAATCAAATTGCTGGATTCACAAACCGATTTGATCGCACTGAAAGACAGCATCGCAATTCTTTCATCGTCACAGTCAAGAAGTGGCAGAAAACTATCTGCCAAGCAATGCTCTAAAAGTAACTTCGCTAACCAGGGAGAACATTGAACACCGCTCAAAACTATTACAATTGCCTTTTTGCTATCAAACTGAACAGCTTCTTTGCATAAATCAGTAATCAAATCTATGCTTGCTGAGCACTTCGGACTTTTTTCTAAAAGAAACAATAGAGGAAGACTATGTACCAATTCTTCAAGTACTGAGGCATCACTACTTTTGTTTTGCTGAATCGATCTAAGTCCGTCAAGCGCGAGTTCTCGAACTCTCAAGACCCAATCTCGCAGACGCAACAAAAGGAATGGAATAACCGAGCAATCTCCACTTTCTATTAGGCGCCGCACAGCCGCCTCGCGCAGATAGCCGTTTCGAGACAAAGACATGAGCCCTACCGTAGGTATGGCAAGGTCTGCCGACAAAGAGAACTGTTCACCAGGAGGGCACCATGAAGTCCTAAACACGCGCTCAAGACTAGAGAGCTCTTGCGTCAGTCTTTGCTTGCCGACAAAGGCAAAGAGCCTTTCTAATTGACCGTTCGCTCCCTCCGAAATAGAAGGATCATCACTCAGCGCAAGCATTGTCAATTCAAATATCAACACAGACAAAGCATCCGCCGGCAGAGAAGAGCACTCTTCAATTGTCTGCAAAATCGCGAGCCTGGCGCGCTTTCTATTGACTTTCTGCACGACGGCATCTACAGGGTAAAAACAAGCCGATATCGGTTTGTTTTTACCCATAGAATCAAGGTAGCTCAATATTTGAAGCTTAAGCACATCCGCTTGACTACCCGCCCCCCTCACTTATCCTTTTCTCCCACAGGCTTAACCAAATCTCTATTGCCGCCTCTTTTTTCGTACATAAACAGGTCGGTTAAATCCGAAGACTGTAATTCATCTCCGCTCTCTGAAAAATAAAAGGCAGCCAGGTCTCTTGCTTTGCGGTAGCCGGCTGGCGCCGCGAAGTCTGAAGTCTTGCTGGTAACAATCTTGAGAGAGGTAGGATTGACCATAGTGACAAACTGCCCTTCATGCCTCTGTTTCACCTTTATTGGGAAGCCATATTTCGTGGGCAAATCAAGCATATCGCACCAGTACTTAAGTACAGCATCGTTGAATGAATTACCTGGAATCGTCCAAAACTCTGCACTCGGCTTTGACTTAATGGGGACTTCAGTCTCAAAGGCCTTATAGTGCTCGACCGTCCTACCGCACAGATTCTCGACACCAACTTTCTCTACATGTTTGATTTTTACCAGGTCAATGCCCCGCCTAGCCCAGTTAATCCAATCCTTCCTAGTGGTTTCAAGGAAAATCTTATTCTCAGGGCGAACCATAATCACCTTATCAGGCATGTTCTTCCGCCAAACGGTTGAACCGGTAAAGGTTATCACTGATACAGCATCTTTAGAAATCAAATAGCGAGCGATACCAAACTGACTTGTCCTGGCCAACAACTCAAGCGCCTGGCTAGTTTCTGTTGCACCAGACAATCTAGCTTTCGTTGATTGAGGAGGAGGCGGCGGAGATGCATAAGCTGCGTGAAAAAATGAAATAATTGAGAGAGTGTAAAGAATTAGGAGCGCGCACAAAGCTAATGAATAGCCTTTTCTTGAATAGCCTTTTCTTGAATGAACTTTTCTTAGATGGCTTTCGCGAAATGTTCGAAAGAGCCTTAATCGCAAAGCAAATTCGATAAAGGCATAGGGGCTCAAGGTTTCGATTTCACTGGCAGGGAAAAATGTAAAAGCGCGGTCTAATCTGCTCAAAAGATGAACCCCAAACGAATATCAATTGATTTTAGCAATTCAGCACAGGATATAACCTCAAGAACTTGAACAAGACTGACGAGAATAAGGGCGTTGAAAACATCTGCTCCAGATGTGGCAGACGTCGCCTTCTGGCAGAACGGCGGGGATCACTCACCAGCTTTTTGCTAAGTGATCTAAGTTGTCAGTGCGAAGAGAGCTCGACACAAGCGCATGAATCTATAAAGGAAAAACCGCTTGAGAAATCCAAAAGCCGCACAGGAGAGCAAAGCAGCATTTGTCAACGCTGTTTAAAGTTAATACCGACGGTAGAGCGTACAGGCAGTATCACAGCCTTTTTCTTCAAGGATCAGCGGTGCCAGTGCCGCAAACCCCTGCTTGAAAGGAACAAACCCGACTATTCATCAAAAGCCCAGGCGCCGGCTCATGTAGCTGTTTATGAAGACTCTGATGATTATAGGCGGCAAAATCTGGCTGGACTGGAAACCCGATATCATGGCGGAGAGCTGCTTAGCAAGCGCACCAGCCTTAAAACCGCTATGCAGACAGCAAGAGCTAACCAGGCCCAAGCCACCATAGCGATGGCGGAACTGGCTCCAGGCCAGATTATTGGTGGATGCTATGAACTGATTGACTTGGCCGGACAAGGTGGCATGGGTTCGGTCTACAAAGCTCGACATACAGTTCTGGGAAGGCTATGCGCAGTCAAATTTCTCTTACCCAGCATGATTACCCCACGCACCTGGTTTCTGTTTCAAAAAGAAGCCAAGCTTGTTTCTACAATGCAGCATCAGACAATCTGCCAAGTTTATGATTTAGGCATCCATAACGAGACAGTCCCCTATTACTGCATGGACTTTGTAGAGGGGGCTACTCTGGAAAACACCATTGTGAAGCATGGACCTCTTTCAGTTGGCGCCACACTCGAACTGTTTATTAAAGTCTGCGAAGGTCTCAACTATGCTCATAAACGCAACGTAGTTCATAAAGATCTAAAGCCCGCTAATTTGATGATAACTGGCTCAAGCAACACTATCGAAATAAGGATTCTGGATTTTGGTATCGCCGACCTAGCTGAATCAGCGAGAGAATCACAAGGGCAAGGTTTGGACAGTGAACCAAACAGTAACGGTCTACAGCCCAAAGGTGTCCTCAAGCAGGCAGACATTATAGGCAGCGCTTCTTATATGAGTCCCGAACAGTTTGTTGGCGACGCCGTAGACCGCCGATCAGATATCTACAGCCTTGGTTGCGTAATATTCGAGACCCTGGTGGGAGCGCCACCGTTTCTAGAGCAGTCCTTTGAAGAATTACGCCATGCGCATTTAAACACACTGCCACCATCTTTAGAGGCACCCACCGGCATCTACTTCCCCCTTTCTATTCAAGCAATAATTGCAAAATGCCTTGAGAAGAAGCCTGATCATCGTTATCAGAGTGCCGCAGAGCTAGCCGCCGACCTAGAGCTGGCCCTGGCCAAGAAACCGCTACAGTATGCCTTAGAGCATTTCAAAGTGCTGGAAGAGGGACGTCGCTTCTCTCAGACAAAAGACAAGTACTATGATGACGAACAATCCTCACCCCACACCAGGACGAGCAATCAAGCAGACGCGCAAAAGCGGACAGAACTTCCATTGCAAAGCCTGGCGCCAGATCTGAAGATATTTCTCTCAGCCTTGCTTGCGGTGGTTTTCTTGAGCTTCGCCGCTGTTTATCTCTTGCTCTTCAACCTAAGCAATGATTCAAAGAAGAACAGCAGACAGAGCAGAACTCATATTCAATCAAGTACAAACACAAGTGCAAGTACAAGCAAAGACAAGGGCAAAAGAAAAGAATTGGTCGGCGACACTACTGGTGACACCACAAGCCGGGGTGCAGGCAACAACCTCACAAACCAGAGGCAGGATAATGCTATAGAAAGCTCTGAGAGCCAGAGCAAAAGCCCCGAGAGCCACGATGCCGTTCTTCCGCAAGCATCACTCACCTCCGTGGCCCAGTTTGCCGTCTTGAAAGTTGCCGAGCAAGAGCCCTCATTCATTGCTATTCAGCCAATGCAAAATCCGAGCCAAATATCTCTAGAGAAACTGGAGAAACTAGAGAAAAACACCCTATTAATCAAACCGCTGAGCGACTCGACCCTAAACATAATATGCGCCGAGTTGCCGACGGCAAAGATAGGCGGCTTGGACATGACAGCGGTAAAGACGGCCGAAACCGAGCTGCGCTGGCTAACTGAAGCCTGTGCCAAACAAACTCGCTATCTGCGCATACCAGTTGAAGCGCCAGGCGAAATCGGCAAATTCAATGAGCTACTGCCAAAATTTCAGAATCTACAATTTCTCATCTATCACGTCAACTCTCGAGCCAGCATGCCGGTTCCAGTACCGCCGGGACTGACCTATTTCGCCATAGAAAACGCCCATTTGCCGGGTATCAAGCTATCAGATATCAACGAACGCCATCCATCTAGAACCTATGGCGACCTGGTCAACAACAATCTTGTCCGAACGCAGCTGAAGGCCATACCGGCTTCAATAGAATTGATCAACTGTGAACTAAATGAGCGCACCTTTCACTTTCTTGGCCACAGCGCCAAGCTTGAGCGCCTAACTTTGAAAGATTGCCGCCTTAAGGAAAGCCCCATAGAAACTACTGCTATATACGGCGTAAAGAATCTGAAGATTATAGTTTCGGATGCACAGCTGCCCGACTGGCTCGAACCCGAAGCCCTGAGCAAAGCAGCCATCGCCCTGCCGGAAGAACTTGAAATCGTCATGACCGCTTGGTCGGACAAGCAATGCCAAAAACTAGATAGACAGTACAGAGCAGTACATCCTCGCCTTAAAGACGATTCTCACAAGTTCAAAGTGACTCGAAGATAGTGCCTTAGGGCTAGAGGCACCAGATCGGCACAAAAAAATACTAAGTCAGTGCCAGAACCCATCAAAAGCGAGGAATTGCAAGCCGATACGGGAATAAATACAAAAGCCGGAAAGAAGTCGGCACTAAGCTGCTAAGATGAAATTAGACTGTGCAGTGAACGGAGTTAACTAAATGCTGCTTAAAACTAGACAAGCTGTTCGCCCGGTTAGCAAACTGGACACCTACCGCCAAGGCGATGTACTCTTGCAGAAAGTCCCAGCTTTGCCGGAGAACGCAATCGAAAAAGAATGCGAAGAGCGGGTGATTCTGCAGCACGGTGAAGTGACCGGACACGCTCATGCCATCAGCACTGAGTACGCAAAGATGTATACAGCTAAGGGACAGCGCTACATAGAAGTAAAACCCGGTGCCAGATTAGTTCACGAAGAACACGGTACAATCAATTTGCCCGAAGGCTATTATCGGATAATCCAGCAGCGGGAGTACGTGCCGGAAGCACCGCCCAGAGATGTCGTCGACTGAACTTAGAATAGAAAAACTCAATTCTAGACAACTGAAGTTGTTGGAAAAGTGCCGCGAGGAGTGGCGCTTAAACGGTCTCGGCAAGGGGCAAACCGACCGAGGCAAGGCTGAAGCCGCCATCAAGGCCGCATACCGAGCAGTAGGATTAGCCGAGCCTCGTGTTATTGTTTGGCTCAAGTCTCCCTGGGCGGGCAACACAGCCTCGCGCATTTTAGAGAGCGATATAGACTGGCCGTATCACCTCAATACCGCCCAATTAGAAGTATGGGATGCAGTTTGGAAACAATGCCCAAGGCAACTGGAGGCAATCTCAGGTGAAGCGCACTGGAAAGAAGTGAGACGAAGCCTGCGCCTGAGCGCCGAAAAGAAAGTTATAGAACGCGAAGGGGTCTTGCTCGAGAAGTATCTGAAAGACCAGTTCGCCGAGAATATGGGAATCTATATTTGGCATTATCTGCGCAGTCTCGCGGGCGCTAATGTTTCAAAGAAACTGCGCGAGGAAGCCGAGAATCAGGTAAAGTCAGCCATAGAAGGACGACTTTCGGCTCTAGCTGCCGAACAGATTTATCATGAACTAGTTCAACCCGTGCACCTGCAAGTCTGGAGCTATGTGGCTGAACCGCTCAAGCAGCGGATTCCCACCATGAGCGGCATTCTCGCAGGTCCTCAGAAATGGCAGATCAACTACGGCCTACATGACTCTAGCTGGCTTTCTTACTATGACTTTGTCGATCGCCTCGGCATTGAAGGCACCACCCCACTGAAAGGTCTCACCGACCTAGCACGAAACGCCGGCTGGGTCTGGGCTTACGAAAATCTCTGTATAATGACCGATCGCCCGCTCGAAGTGCATCGCGACAATCGTTTCCGCATACACGCCGAAGACAAGATGTGTATGCGCTTTGGCGATGATTGGGGCTTGTATGCCTGGCACGGAGTATTGGTTCCTCCCTATGTAATTCTGCTGCCTGAGCCGCTCACCTTTGACCTGATCGAGTCTGAGCCCAATGCAGAAGTTCGCCGCGTCTTGATTGAGCGCTTCGGACTAGAAAACTACTTGCGCGAGGGAAAAGTAGTAAAAATGCATCAGGACAATGCTGGCATTCTATATCGCATGAATCTCGAATCGGACGAACCTATTATTGTTGTCCGGGTCAAGAACTCAACCCCAGAACCAGACGGCAGCATCAAAGAGTACTTTCTTAGGGTGCCGCCTACTATGCAGCGAGCCAAGCAAGCTGTAGCTTGGACATTTGGCTTAACTGAGGAAGAGTACGATCCTCTAGTGGAGACCTAATCACCGATTACTAGCTTTCCATTTCTGGGGTACTTGCCAAAAACGAGACGACCGGTCTATTATGTACTTATCAACCGGCTGAAACCTACAAGTTTGGACGGGGGAGCACAGGAGGTAAGCATAATGAACACTGAAGAGCAAAAATCTACCCCCCAAAAAGAAACCGATATCGGTTTATTTGCAGGGTCAAAAGATAACTTCGCCGATATTTGGCAAGGGCAGCTGAGCAAACGCACGCAGTCAAAGCTAGACAAACTAACCTTACTGAACAGCCTAAAAGCCAGCTTGGGATCCAACTTGGCAACCCAAACAAATCACAAATTTTTGGGCAGTCACTAGACGACCGGTCGGCTAAACAAAGAAAACATAAAAGCCCACAGGGATGCGAGCCACGCTCAAGAGCCCAGACAAAAATAAGGATCAATCAAAATGATAGACAACGAACTATTCTCACTGGCGGTTTTAGCCTTCATTCTCTGGATTATAGTTTCAGATCTACGCGGTCAAAGCCAGATGGCAAGGAAACCGAAACAGAAGTCGACCGTACCAGCGCCGGCTTTTGCCCGCCTGCCCGAAAGAGAGCATAAATAATGATTTCAACTAAGCGACGCGGCGAAACACGCGACAAACTTATTGAAGCCGGACTGCAGCTCATGCTTGCCAAAGGCTACACCAACACAGGGATTCAAGAAATAGTAAATCAAGCTGGTGTACCAAAAGGGTCTTTCTATCATTACTTTGATAGCAAAGAAAACTTCGCTCTTGCCATAATCGATAGCTTCGACCGCAATCATCTTTTGAAGATAAGGCGCCATCTAAGCTCAGTCGAATCTTTAGTGCAAGAAGGGTTCTCTGCTGGGCAAGACGATGAATTGGTCTACCGGTCAACCTCAAGAGAAAGAGCGCTCGATAGACTGCTTGCATACTTTCGCTCAGTAGCGGAAGAGAAGGGAGCCTGTCCAAGCAAGAGCGGTTGCCTGATTGGCACTCTTTCACAAGAAATGTCTGGACAAAGTGAACTTTTGCGAGCAAGACTAGCCCAAGCTTTAGATGGATGGCGCGCTCAATTCTCGCAATGCCTGAAACTCGCACAGGACGAGGGAGACGTGCGCCGAGACTTGTGCCCAATCGAACTTTCTGAAATTGTTCTGAGCGGATTGGAAGGCGCCATACTGCGCAGCAAAGCAACAAATAGCCCGGCGCCGCTGCATTCCTTCATAGAACTTCTGCCTAGACTTTTGCAATGCAACTAGATTTTTCAGACTTTTCGAAGCTATATAGACCTTTCGAAGATGCCTAAACTTCTGCGATCCAGGCAAGACTTGCCCAGTAGAGCCAAACGACCTTCAACACAAAGAGAGCCAGCTCATTGTTTTGGGAACCCATTACATATAGAATGCCTGTTTACCGCAACGCCCCCACCAATGCTAAAGCGAGTAGACAATGCCCGAAAGAACTCTCAATTCAATACCCGCGCCTCTCAGACAATACGACCTGCCCTTCTGCACTGAAGAAGAAGGCAAAGCAGCAAAAGACACGACAAATCAAGGCAGGAGAAGGCACGGAATAGAAGTGGAGAGTATCTTGCCTTTGCAAGAAAAAGCCAACACATTCTGGCTAAAGATAATAAGCGCTCATGGCATAGTCGAAGGAAAGTTGCACTTGCCTGATAAGGCAAGTGCAAAGCTCTTTGTCTTTCAACCTGGCTTTCCCGGACGCGGCGCCGCCGACTTTGAAGCATTGCATCTAAAGCGATTTCTAGAAGAAGGATATGTTGTCTTCACCCCTCGCCATAACGGCAGCCGACTGACTGGAAAGTTTTCAGACCGTTACATCTCTTGCCCCGAACGGCAAGAATTAGCGAAACGAAATGGACAAGAGGCCATCGGCGAAAACCGAATTTCTCCCTTAGAGATTTGGTTGGACGAACCTCTGACAAACATGGAAGTGCTTAGCCCTTGCTTTGGTGAAACAGTCTTCTATGGACACTCATTCGGCGGCCTCGCCACCATGCATTCGGCTTGCAGATATTTCAAAGACAACGGGCCAGGCTCGATAAAGCGACTTGTTATTATGGCGGGAGCAACTGGACGCATCCGTTCTCAAACAGATCACATAGTGAAAATGTGGTCTGAACATCTCGATACCGAATACATAAGAGAAAGAGTTGTAATTGGCGACGCTGCTAAAAACCTCGAAACACTGAAAGCGGCGTACCAAGCCATCCACAATAACGCGAGTAAGATACCAGCCGCAGTGGACATAATCTTTCTTCATCCCTGGGGTGACACCGCCGACAGTATCGACGAACTGATCGGTGTGAACGAGCCTTTGGAAATGATATTGAGCCTCGGACGAGGCACCCTCATAATCGACACCACCCAGAAAGCCAACGCCGCCCTCGAACAATTAGCTCATGACATGGTAGACCTCTCCACCGAAGCCATGCTCAAGATTAGTGATCCTCATTGGCAGCCGCCGTCACAAATTATAAAGCTGACCACCGCAGGATTATAGGGCGATAGACAAGTTTTTGATAATAGGCTATCATCTACTTACAAATAAAAGTGCAGCCCTCTCAAGTTCAGTCAGGCACGGTTTAGCTTAGGCGACCGCGACCAGAACCGACTCGATTCGGCGCGCCTTCAAGGAGGAAATGATGCCGGAAAACAAATCAAGAAAAGTTCCAGTCACTGTTCTAACCGGCTTTCTTGGGTCAGGCAAAACGACCTTACTCAATCGCATCCTCACCGAAAACCATGGTAAGCGTATTGCCGTCATTGAAAACGAATTCGGCGAAATAGGCATTGACGACGCACTGGTTGTGCAATCGGATGAAGAAATATTCGAAATGAACAACGGTTGCATTTGTTGCACCGTCCGTGGTGACCTGATCAGAATACTCGGCAATCTTATGCGTCGCCGTGACCGCTTCGATTATATTCTGGTCGAGACCACCGGTCTAGCCGATCCGGCGCCTGTGGCGCAAACCTTCTTTGTCGACGATGAAGTGCACGAACTTCTAGAGTTAGACGGCATCGTCACAGTTATAGACAGCAAACATGTTTTGCTCCATCTAGATAGCAGCCCAGAATGCAAAGAACAAATCGCTTTCGCCGATGTCATCCTTTTAAACAAGACAGATCTGGTCAGTACTGAAGAGTTGGACCGGCTAGAAGAAAAGATCAGAGCCATGAACGCTATGGCTAAGATTTTCAGGAGCAAAGACGCCGCCGTCGACATGGACAACATTCTCAATGTCAAAGGCTTCGACCTCAATAGAGCGCTGGCGGTCAAACCGACGTTCTTGGAACCAGAGTACCCCTTTGAGTGGGTCGGACAATACGAACTGGACGATGCCTGCAAACTAGAACTGCAAGACGGGCCGGACCCGAGCATGAACATGCTGCTTATGGAATACCGGGGCAGCAAGCCTTGCGAGACGACTCTCAAAGGAATGGCGGAACAGGCGATGAGACAGTTCTCTCACGAGAAGACAAAGCTCAAGCCTGGTGAGGCACTGAGCAGAATCGATCATGTCTACGAATTGAACTTGAACACTCCCGGCACTATGACCTTCAATTTCGCACTCAAAAAGGGCGTCTACGCTGTTTTCACCCAACATAGACCGGAAGAGTTTCAAATGGCTATAAAGACGAACTCAGGCGAGCAGGCACTTAAGCCCCAAGCAGAACACAGCTTTGAAGCCGGGCATAGTCACGACAACGAAGTCAGCTCTGTTGGTATCGAATGTGATGGCGATATCAACCATATCAAATTTAATGAATGGCTGGGCTGCTTGCTTAGAGAAAAAGGCGCGGACATTTTCAGAATGAAAGGCATCGTCAGCGTAGCAGGCGAAGATCAACGTTTTGTCTTCCAGGGCGTGCATATGCTCTTTGATGGTCGCCCCGATCGCCCCTGGCTGGACGAAAAACGCATCAACCAAGTCATCTTTATCGGACGCAATCTAAACAGAAATGAATTAGTGGAGGGATTCCAGAAATGCCTGGTGAAAGAACCGCATTTGAGCCTCAAATAACAGAACTGGCGCCGCTCTGGCGCACCAGCCTCGACGACTATGTCAATGAAATCAGCTTCTCGCCAAACGGTGATCTGCTGGCGGCAGCCGACGCCTCCGGAGGCATAAGTATTGTCTCTTTGGAAGACGGCAAGCTTAGAGGAAAATGGCAGGCGCATCAATTGGGAACCCTCAAAGTACAATGGTCAAGAAGCGGTAAATACCTGGCATCAGGCGGACAAGACGCCAAAATGATCGTTTACGACAGCAAAGATTTCAGCCGGGTGGCTGAAATGAGCTTGAGACGAGGCTGGATAGAGAACTTGCTCTGGCACAGGAAAGACGATCTGCTTTTGGCAGCTTGCGGGAAACAAGTGAAACTCTACAGTTTCGATGGTCATCTGATTCAAGATTTCGTCGAACAAAAGTCGACTATTTCAGACCTTGTCTGGCATCCGCAAATTCCGGACATGTTCGCCACAAGCGGCTACAGCCAAGCCACCATCTGGCACGTCGGGCAGGACAGCCCAAGACGAACCTTGGCTTGGAAAGGCTCGATACTGAAGATTGATTACAGCCCCAACGGCAAAGTCCTGGCTGCCGGGTGTCAGGACAGCAGCGCCCATGTCTGGCTTCTGCCAGGAGGCAGCGACCTGCGCATGGACGGTTATGCCACAAAGGTAAAAGAACTGACTTGGGACAGCGATTCGACTTTCCTGGCTAGCGGCGGTGGACCGCAGGCGGTTATCTGGGATTTCAGCGGCAAGGGTCCAGCGGGCAGTAAACCTGAGATGCTAGCCGGGCACGACGGCTTCATCTCGGTACTGAAATTTGCACCCAGCGGGCTGCTGCTGGCAAGCGGCGGGCTGGACGGTCTTATATTTATTAGAGACTTGAGCTATCTCAAAAAACGCAAAGCCCAGCCGGCCCCATGGCTAGTCCATCATCAAGAAGGAGCGGAAGTCTCTTGCCTCAATTGGCGAGGCGCTCTCAGCCTGGCGGCAGGGTACTCAGACGGAACAATTGCATTCTTCCAGATAAAATAACCTGACCGAAGCGTGAAACCATGGCAAAATAGACATTGCTTGTCGGACAGGGATATCTGTCTTGACAATTTGGGCAATTGCCGGATCCGATTCACGTGAGGCGACCTGTAAAGATGGCTCCTGAAAAGAAGAAAGAAGAAAGATTCACCCGTGATTCACTCTTCAAGGAAAAGCTCTCCGACATCAGAAAAGCAGAACGCAAAAAGACTGAAGAGACTCGCAAGGTCTTGAATGCACAGTCTCAACTTGCTTCCACCAAGACAATCATGCCTCCCGAAGGCGAAGTTAGTACCGGACGCGATCGTCATCACCTGATGAAAGATCCGAAAACCGGACTTTATTCCGAGCGCTTCATCAGGCGCGTATTGAAGGAAGAAGTAAAGAGAGCAAAGAGATACAAAAATCCTCTCGGCATAATTGTCGGCAACATAGTCAACCTAGATGAGATCGAGCGTGCCGGCGGACCAATAGCCCGCGCTGCCATTGAAGTCGAGTCTTCTCGAATTCTGCAAGAGTGCATCCGCGACGTTGATGTACCAGGCGTGCTGGAAGACGGAACTTACATGGTTATCTGCCCTGAAACCGGCGAAGTGGGCTTGCACATTGTAATTGAGCGCCTTTTAAAGAGATTGAACTACAACCAAAAGATCAATCTAAAGACGACATGGGAACCAACCTTCTGTTTCTGCGCAGCAGTATTCGGCACAAGCTTGAACAACGCCGAATTTATGCTAAATGCCGCCCATGAAAGGCTCACTCTTCTTTCATTAGAAACAAAAGCCGAAATGGAAAATACGGTCAAAGAAGAAAAATGGTAGGGTGATCGGCGGCGCAGAAGTCACTATCAAAAACAGATCAAAAGACAGATCCGAAGACAGATCCAAAGACAGATCCGAAGACAAATCCAAAGACAAAACCCCAGAGTAAAACCAAAACCTGAAAACAAAATGGAGAATCGACCAGTGATGCAGATCGAGATTGGCTTGAGCGAAGCCCAGAGGGAAGAAATCGCCAACGGACTGAGCAAACTTTTGGCCGACACTTACACGCTCTATCTAAAAACACATAACTTTCACTGGAATGTAACCGGTCCGATGTTCCAAACTTTGCACTTGCTCTTTGAACAACAGTACAACGAGCTGGCTTTAGCCGTAGACGTTATAGCCGAACGCATCAGAGCGCTTGGACATAAAGCGCCAGGTAGCTACGCAGTTTATTCAAAGTTGACTTCCATTCAAGAAGAAACCGGTCACCCCAACGCCGAAGAAATGATTCGGCAGCTTGTAAAAGGGCAAGAGACCGTCGCTCGCACGGCTAGAGAGCTGCTCCCGGCTTGCAACAAATGCGACGACGCCCCCACTGCTGATCTTTTGACGCAGAGAATGGAAATCCATGAAAAGAATGCCTGGATGTTACGCTCCTTGCTAGAAAAATAGAGAGCTGGAGAGAGAGAGAGAGGAAATCTCTTTCTTTACCATCTGCCAGGCGCGATGGGGGAACTCCCCCCTCACGGCAAAATCAGGCTCTTGCGCAAATCAGCCCACAAACTGATAATGAATTAACAAATCGACAAAGCCAAGGGCGCCACTATACTCGGTGGCGCACTGAGTGTGCCTAACTGCGCACCAAAGCACAATCAGATGTTGTGCCGCAACGCACAAGACCCAGGGCGCATCGCACGAAGCCGCTTCGTGCCTCCATCTCATTAAGTCGCCGGCACTTGTTCTACAAGCGCTGTGCTTGTCGCATACTCTGCGCCTTGCGAAAGCGCTGTGCTTGTCGCATGTTCTGCTCCTTGCGAAAGCGCTGTGCTTGTCGCATTTCCCAATGCTTACCGCAAGCGCTGCTTTACAGCTCAAAGAATTTTTCTTCAAGCCAACTTCTTCTTAGAGCCAAACACTCTCACTATCGGCTTTTCTTTCTTCGGTCCTTTTCATTCTTCGATCCTTTTCTTTCTTCGACCCTTTTCTTTCTCTAACACTTATCTTTCAATCTCTTATCTTTCAATTCAAGGAATATTCTTATGCAAACCCAAGAGAAAGATCTCTACGACCCAAACTCTGCGCCGCCGGAACTGAATACCGAAGGCTCCAGCCCGCTTCTGAGCGGCTATGATTCAGGGCCACAGCGATTCATCACCGAACCATCATATTACCTAGCTCTGGCAGCTGCGATCATCGGCGCCTATGGCTGCTTCTCAAGCGATCTCAAACTTTTCTTTTTGAGTGCGGCAACTCTTGCAGTTCTCGTCACAGTGCTATACATCTTGGCTGAACGCTTCATTTTCAGAGGCGTCAAAGAGCTAAAAGAATTTCGAGCACCGTTCGAAGGAGTCTTTGTTCTAACTCTCGGTTCTCTATTGCCGGGACTGATTCTAGGCGCCTGCTCACTTAGCTGCCTGACAGATAAACAGGGCGGCAATATCTTCGTAGAAGCTTGCAAGATAGCCTTTCTGCTGTCGGTCCCCTTCTTCAACTTTCTTGTCTGGAAATCTGTGCGCAAAGGTTATCTGAGCAGACCCAGACTAACCGCTCTTATGAACGGCTTTGCGCTTGGCTCGACGGCAGTCTGGTCGATTATTCTTTTAAGCCTTCAATTCAACCCAGAAAATGTCTCGTACTGCAAATTCGGCTGGATGCTTCTCATCACTCTTTCGCCAATAATGCTCATTGCTTCAGTATTTCTAGGAGTAGATCTTTGGTTCAAATCGGCTAGCAATATCAGACGCATAACAGTCTCTTTCAGCCTTACCGGAGCAATGATTGCAGCGATTCTATTATCTGCTCCCTACCTCAGAAGCCAGTACCTGCAGGGACTAATCGAAACAACCAAAAGCTGCAATAGCGAAGAGCGAGAGGCGAAACTGAGTCAACTGAGAAAAATATCAAGGGACGAAGACTTACTCCCAGCAGCAAATCCAATCGGAGGACTCGATCTATCCAAATTGCTCATCAAGGAACGAGGCATCGACATCAACAATCCACACGACGCAGACTTCTACTTCACTCTAACGGGTAGGCAGTCGAAAACCGCTCCTATAGACGAGAGCGCCGAGAGCAAAGTCTTTCAGCAGACCGATGGTCTACTCATAACTGACTCTCAATTTCATGCGTCTGTTGACACAGCCAGCTTGACGAGTACAGTCGACTTGGATTTGCGACTGCTAAATCAGACAGACTCTGACGCCGAACTACTTGCACATCTAAACCTACCGAAGGGCGCCGTGATCAGTAGGGCAACAGCCTGGGTGGAAGGAGCGTCAAGAGAGTGCGTACTCGGTCCTGCAGAGCAAGCCCAAGCAAATTTTGTGCCTCCAAGTCGCGACCACCAAGATCCACTCATCATCACAGAATCCAAGCCGAACAGCGCCGACCTTAGTTTCTATCCAGTAGCTCGCAATGGTGGAAATTCCAGATTGCTTATCAGCTTCAAGATCCCACTAAAAGCAGTCAGCAGAAATAGCTGCGAGTTGCTCTTGCCTGATATCGACGACAGCAACTTCAAAGCACCGAAAAGACACAAGATGACAATCTCATCAACAAATAGATTGTTAGCCAAACATGGTGGGCTTAATCATGCCAAAACGGTCGTAAAAGAGAACAGATATCTAATCTCAGGCATCTTCAAATCAGATTCCGCCGCCACGTCAAGCTCAAGCGAGACTCCTTCAGATGCATCTACTTCGGACGAAAAATCGTTAGGCACTGAAAATGCGAAAACCTTGGAATCTCAGGTGAGAAGCATTCGATTCGAGAGGAAGGAGAACCAATCATCGATCTCTATCAGAGATCCATTTTCAAAGAGTCCACTATACATAACCCAACAAGAGCTAGTGTCAAAAAGGTCACCCGCTAGCGAGGTAGCACTGGTCATAGATACTTCAGCTTCAATGCGAAGCTATACCGAGCCATTAAAGGAGTTACTGAACGGTCTTTCCAAATCACAGCCCACAGCAGTTTACTTCACAGCATTTGATGAGAGCGAGAAGAAGCAAAGAGTCTTTAGAGAGAAGCCAGAAACTGCAGTCAAGATCCTGCAATCTCTCTATAAAGACGGTGGCGAAGATAATGCCGCCGCAGTCAAGCTAGCTCTCGAGAATACATCAGAGACGTCAGACAACACAGTAATATGGGTTCATGGTCCGCAGCCCCAGTTCAATCGGTCTCTGGCGAATGAAATGCTGGAACTAGCTCATCCAATCAAGCTTCTCGACTATCAGATTTCAGGTTCGAAGTCGAATCTGCCGGAGAAGCTTCAAGCACTCGACTATTCGCACAAATTATCCATTCAAAGAATAATATTCCAGACAGCTAGCAACATGCTGAAAAACGTTGAACCCCTGTTGGCGAGCGGAACAGAAACAACTATTGAACGGAAAATTTCATCAGAAAATAATGCAACATCAAAGATAAAGCCAAATGAAAGACTCGCTGCGCAAATTTCCCAAATCTGGGCAAAGGAAGAATGCGAAAAGCTAGAGAAGCAAGGCGAAGCGAAAAAATCACAACAACTAGCACTAGCACACGGAATAATTTCAGCTAACACCGGCGCAGTTGTTCTTGAAAATCCCAGACAATACAAACAGCGCGGAATAGCTCCAAGAATAATGAAACTCTCAAACACCATAACAAAACCAGAAGCTGAATATACGGGATTAATCGGGCAAGGAGTCGACCCTCGCTACGGACAATCAAATATAGTGGGAATGCTAGCAGACTACGGCTATGACACAGCT
This sequence comes from Candidatus Obscuribacterales bacterium, assembly GCA_019745415.1. Lineage (GTDB taxonomy): Bacteria > Cyanobacteriota > Vampirovibrionia > Obscuribacterales > Obscuribacteraceae > Obscuribacter. The sequence goes on from JAIETF010000026.1 coordinate 220,264, forward strand.
AGAGATATCGTGAGATGCCTTTCAGTAATTGCGTTAATCATAGGTATTGGCTTAGCTTTCGGTATTCTCAAATCAGCCGGCTCAATTAAGCCCAGACTAGCATTGAAGGCTTTGACAATTGCTCTGTTATTGCCTGGTGCAGTTCATCTGCTGGGAACATGGGCTATCAACAACTATGGTGGGCTTGGAGGTGGCCTCTAAATTGAAATTCTGAGTATGAGCAGCTAAAAAAAAGGAGCCGATATCGGTTCCTTTTTTTAGTCACACAAAATTCATAAAATTTCGACAATAGATTTGAACTTTTTCGCCTCAATTTACGTCTTTAAGAGTAGAAGGTTCGCCGAGGCACAGTTGATGAAAAGAGATTCCAAGGAAGAAACGAAAGCCAGAATTCATGCCATTGTTGACTTAGAAGCATATAGAAGCAGAAGACAAGAACTTCTCAGTAACTTCAACAAGGCATTCCCAGACGATAGCGCTTGCTGGACAGCTGTAATATCTGAGCTGAAAGAAGCTGGTTTCCTGGACTGCAGACGATGCTATTGCTCTAACATAGAAATCTCAAAGACTTTCAGAACTTTTGTCTGTCTGGAGTGTAAGAAGAAACATCAGCTGACAGCGGGAACTTACTTTCACGGAGTTCGCCGTATTCGAGCTTGGCTATTCGCAATCTGGACAATAGACCAAAGTTTCTACGTTAGCTCAAACTGGCTATCTAAGGCGCTATGCTTGTCACAATCAGCATCACTCCACATTCTCAAGACAGCATTAGTCGTGGTCGAACGCTCTCAGTCTGAACTTTTGAAAGACACAATTCCAACCATCAAACTCCGCAACTTCTTCGACAAAAGATCACTATTGACAGCAGCAAATACTAAGCCAAAGGAAGAACTTACTGCCGAAGAACCAAAGTCCTCTGAACACGAACAAAAAGAAAGCAAAAGAGACTCAGAAAGCAGGACTGAAAAGAAGACCAAAACTCCGGAAACTAAAACCAAGACTAAGCGAGAAAAAAATACATACAACAAGAAGAAAGGCAACAATTGGGACCAAACTGCACCATCTTCGGGAAACGCCCTTCAGAAAAGAATTCAAAATATACTGCGCAGCGCCGACAAGACAGTTGACGAGCTCATTGAAGAGCTTGAGCAGAGCAGTAGAGATGTACTTTCGTCCCTCACAGAACTTGAATTTGAGGGAATTGTTATCTGCAAAGCTGGAGGCAAAATAGCGTTAGCTCAGGCAAAAGTAGAGCAAGAATCACTGGCACTAGAAATAGTCCCTGCAACGGAAATAAGAATGGCGAAGAAAAAGGATGCAGTTTTCACTGACTCATCCGATACGGCACTTGTGTTTAGAATAATCGCTAAACGTCGACTCGTCGGACTTAGCAGGAAATACATGTCGCTCTATTTATCAGCTTCAGCAGAAATTGTGACAGCGACCTCGTCGGCAAGAATGCTTTCAAGTTGCATTGCCAACGGCTATATAGGGTCAAGATATCTCAAGAGATATTGCTCCGGACAGACCTTGTCCTTTGCAAAAACAAACACGGTATACTGCAAATAAACTTGAAGGTTCATAGCCAATCCAAATGAAAGCCATCTCTGCGATTCTGGTGCTGTTCTCTACCTTAGCTCTTGCAATTCAACCAATAGCAGTTGCTTCGGAAAGATTATTGCCTAGAGTTGAATTCTTCGAACCGACACTAGAAACCAGCTCTAAGCAGGCGTCAAGGAAGCTACCATGCATAGTCATTCTGCATGGATCTGGCGGTCTTGATCGAGAGGGTGGTTTCTTCAGGAACTTAGCAACATCTCTATCGAAAGAAGGAAGAATCTGTGCAGTACTGCACTACATGGACAGTACCAGGCAAACTTCAGCAAGCCAATCTGATCTGGGCAAGAGTTTTGGGTTTTGGTCTAAAGAAATTCAACGTTCACTTATAAGGCTGTCCAAGAATCCTCGAGTTGACCCAGAAAGAATCAGTCTGCTAGGACATAGCCTCGGTGCGCAACTAGCTCTAGATATTGGAAGTAGAGACAATAAGATTGTCTCTATTGTTAGTTTGTCTGGTTCTTTGGTGCGTCCGGTACAGCAGATCAAAAGAATGCCTCCAGTTCTTATTATTCATGGGCAAAAAGACTCAGTAGTACCACTCTCAAAAGAGAAGGAATTGCGCAATCGCCTGAAGCAAATTGGCTGCCTGTATCAAGAATACATATTTCGACAATCCGACCATTCTCTATCTGAGGTTTCTTTCGAAAGCCTGATTGAGATAATCTCTGAGTTCTTACGTGAGATGAAAACATAGGCTCAGACACATGGCTGCAGCAACGACTACATGATGAAAAACTCGTGCAGAGAATCAAAAAAAAAAAAAAACAAACCGATATCGGTATTATTTTCCTAGACTCCGAAATGCTCAGAGCAAGCGAAAATTAGATGCGGCCGACTACAATGACAAACCCAACTAAAGCTACTTTATTAGAATCATAAGAGATGGAATGGATTGCATCATAAATCCCAAAACAAACAAAGTAGCCCCAATGTAGCCCATAGTGCGTCCTGGTAAATTATCAGCGTACCACTCTATCAAGGGTATTAGCGAACTTACTAAACCCGTTGCCATCCCTATTGTCAAACCAAGTCTCAAAACACGTTCAGCCATGTGACCTAAGTCATGTTGCAGGAAAGCAGCAATAAACCCGACGCTGGCAGCAAGCCCTCCCAACAGCAAAGAGAGGCAGAGTTTCCTATAGCTAAAAGAAGGTTTCCTACCAACTTCGTAGAAGTATGCTGGTGTCAACTTTAGTCGAGGCAATAAGTAAGCTGCCGCAAAAACAACCGGAACCAATCCAAATGCAACATACCAAAGCTTCTCGAACCAAGCGGCAAGAAAAAGTCCTATTGAACGAATTAGAGCGAGCGAGAAAAGAAAACTCTTTGTCTCGTTCTGTCCCCTACCAATTCGCTCTAGATGAAGACCCAAGGCGATTCCCAATCCCGCCCCTGCTAGAAGCCCGAACTTGAGTCCCATGGTGGTGCTGATTGACAGCACAAGTATGAGCGTATAGGTTACACATCTGGTCAAAGTGCTTAGCGGACCTTTATCACCTCCCAAAAGATCGTATGCGAGGTACAAGCCACCGATCAGATCCATAGTCATTCCGGTCAAAGTAATCTGTGCGCTCAGTTGCTCATTTAATGGCATTTTTAGCCGTCCCACTCAAATCCTTCAAACGCTCTCGAAAGAGACTAGTATCTTCATTGAATAGCTCTTCTCCATTTGCATCGGTATAAACCAGCCTGGGGACATGACTAATCTTGTATCGTTCTGCTAGCGCACGTTCCTCCGCACTAGCTTTGTCGTGAAACAAAACCTTGCGATAATCTAGAGCCTGAAACTTTGCAGTAAGACTGCTATAGACCGGCTCAAAAGCCTGGCAGGAAGCGTTATCAGGCGAATAGAAGTAGAGCACTCTAAAGTAAACCGTTCGGGCTTTGACCCCACTTTTTGCTGAGTCATCAATACTAATGGCCGAGGCTTTATTGACAACTTCATCTTGCGACACTGCCTCCTTCGAACGACTAGAACTAAGATTCTTTCCTTCAACCAAGCCTCTATTCAATGTATTGCTGTCTTTAGAAAGAACGAATTGGCCGACATTAGAGTCTTTAGAGGCAGCCTGGTCTTCGACTTGCACAGGCTTCGCGACATCTACTTTGGTGACAAGTTCCGAATTTTTTTCGTGGTTGCTTTGAGCTGCTACTTCTGCTCGTGCAGCAGCAAGAAGAGTCCGGTAGTCGTTATCTGCACCTGGCCGAAGAAGCTCCGCTTCACCAGCCCGTTTCGGATTGATAAATGTGCTGAGAGCTCTAGCAGCGGACTTTCTTAGATTCGCATCACGAGCCGATGATGCAACCCAAGCGAACTGGGCTCTTGCCATGACATTCTGTTTGAGAGCTTGATAAACAAGTCCCAAGTAGTAACGCGTGGCAGCATCATAAGGAGACTTTCTGGCAACAATCTCAAGAATCCGTCTTGCTTCCCTGTAATCGCCTCGATTGTACAGCTCTATACCACTGTTCAAAGTTTCTGCTGCGCCTGAGCCAATAGGTTCTACAGCCCTGGAACTCTCACCACTCAGGTTCTCAGTCTTCAAATTGCTTTTCGTGTCAACCAATCTTCCGTCAGCGGACTGCTGTGCGTTTGCAAATAGCGAGCTAGAATGCACCGCCATTACCAACAATCCCATTAGCAGTCGCATTAGCTTAGAAACTTGAGCATATCCGAAGCCTGAGAAACTCACTCGCTTCTCCCTAAACTCCAATAGCTCTGGACTAGCAACCATTAATCCATGCTTATTATTTGGCTTGAGGAAAGAAAAACCAAAGCTCTTCTTGCTTCGCAAACTGAACTCCTTCCTTACAACTTGAGAAAGCTCACAGTAGCCGGAACGAAGTTGGTCTGGAGAAACCCCAATTAAGACCACCCAAAAGACAACCATGATGCTTGATTCTTCGAGATCTTAGCATCTAAGATCAAGAATTTTTGGCTGAAGGAATCAGCCCTGAATTCTCGCAAACAAGGGAGCCAGCTTCGAATGCTCTGAGAACCGGATGGGTCCAAAGACAACCATGGTGAGAATTATGATCACAGCCAAGTCGAAAACCACAGAATGATAAAGAGCCGGCAAAATTAGAGAGTCTCTCTTTCTATAGAGCCAAGACAGAAAGAAACCCACACTTAGAACACAAACAACCGCCAAGGGCACAAAAGTCTGGGCGACGAAGAGTCGCACCACAAGAAAGTGCCAAACTGCAAAAGCTACGTTTGTCCAAATTCCGGCTGGGCTCAAGATAGGTTGCTGTTCGTCGCAGAGTTCATTCAGAACTACGCCACGCCAAAATAACTCCTCGAGGACCGGATTAACGGTGAGGAAATAAACGCTCAAGGGAAGGAACCAACTCAACTTGAAACCTCGATCAACCAAGCTTCTTAAAGCTAACTCTCTATCGACAAGAAAATCACTCAAAAGACTGTATGTTATCCACGTAAAGAGAGAAAAGCCGATGCAGCTCAACAAAAGAGCCATCAAATCAGAGCGCGACGGCAGTTTAAGGTGTTGCTGCCAGTGATGCCGGTTCAGCAACACGGCAGGCAGCAAGCACAAACCATGATAGAGAAGGAAAGACCAAGCTATATCTCGAAAATGATGCAAGCCGATCGCTAAAAAGAACCAAGGCGAAAGCGACCAGAGAAACACAAGCATCTTTCTTTTTGACGAGACGTTCAAGAAGCTAAAGACTGCCATGGGGTCGCCTGGTTTTGACTAGAAGCACATTAAATCAAGAGAGACCGAATATAGCACCAGCGGCTAAAAAATCAATGGCTCGTGACCCGCAGTGTCCGAGAAAGTTTCCTAAAACGGCTGGAAATCTTCTTCATTCGAGCGAGAGATTCAAGACAGGTACAGTACCTTTGAGGAAACTTTTCGAGCATAGCCTGGCGGGCGGATACGCCCACTTCCCTAACGGCGCATACCTCGTGGTCTCGCAAAAGCTTAAAGACGGCAGCAGCTCGCTTACAAACGAATCCCCAATCCAGCTGTGTGAGCGGCTCAACAGCACCAAGGTCTTCCGGGCAATGGGGTACCCCCGAGCGAAACGCAAAGTTCAAGTTTACGACCTCAGGAATAAACCGATATCGGTTTATATACACCCCCTGAGACTGTGCGTCTGAATTATTTTCTCCATCAGGTAAGTCTATTAAGAGAAAGCCAAAGCCCCACATATAGAGCCTTCTTGAGCCAAAGTCCTTAAAATAGCAGGTACACTTAGCCTTATCGTCGACCCGGATCTGGTTGTATCCAAGACTAACCAACCTATTGGGTTCTGCCTTTACATCTTGACCTAAGAGCCACAACTCTTGATGGAGGATACCTAAAGCAGCCTCCTTCAGTTCAGTCTCTTGCTCCAATATACAGGTCAAAGTAGACTTAAAATCTGCTTGTGAAGCCTCAGGCAGCTTGCTCACTGTCCTTTCCGTATTCGGCGTTAAGTCTTGAAACATAGGTGCTAAAGTCCCTAAAACCAGCTGTATAGTCACCAACCCGCCAGTAAAGAGAGGCTCTCAGCAAATACGGCTCCGCAGAGAGGTCTAGACAGATAGCATCGGTTACAGCTTCAATTGCCTGTGCGCCAAAGCCAAGCCGAGTTAGGCACTCAGCCTTGCCAAGATATGCTTCAGCGTGCTCCGAATCTAGTTCGGTCGTCTTATCGAAGTCGCTCAAGGCCTCTTCGAATCTATCCTGAGAAGCCAGGATTACAGCCCTACTGTAGAAAGCATCAGCGAAATCAGGCGCGATCTCACAAGCATTTTCGAAGTCTGCTAGCGCTTTGTCGTACTCTTCCAATACTTCAAATACCAAACCTCTCCCATAGTAGGCATCGGCTTGCCTAGGATCAATTTCTATTGCCTTGCCATAGTCCGAAATAGCCTCTTCAAAAAACTGCTCTGCCGCCAACAGCTGCGCTCTAGAGAAGTAAGCCCCAGCCAAGGAATCATCAAGCTCTAAGGCAAGAGTGAAATCATCCACAGCCTGCGGCACCATATTGAGCTCGCAATAGCTTAGTCCCCGGAAGTAATAGGCTTCAGCACACTCAGGCTCATACTTGATTTTTTCTGAAAAGCAGTCTAGTGCCTCCTCAAATTTATCTTGAAGGAAGTGAACCCGACCCAAGTGGTAATAGCAATCATGGAGCACAGGATCTAGCTCCAATGCTATCCTCAAGTGAAGCAAAGCCTTATCGTACTTTCCGCTCCTTATGAGGGACTCAGCGAGACGACTATGCTTCAGAGCCTCCTGCAAAGTCTTGTCGGCAGCGCGCCCTCGCTCTTTTAAGCCCCGAACTTTGGCAGGCGGGGCTTCGAACCTTCCCACTTCTGGTGCATCAAAGTCGTCAAACATGACTAGCCGTTTCCGCTAAACGGCAAAAGACCTATGGCTCTTGCTCTCTTGATAGCTTTAGTAATCATGCGTTGATTGGTGCGACTAGTGCCGGTGATACGGGCCGGCAGAATCTTGCCGCTTTCACTTAGGAACTTGCGCAAAAGATTCACATCTTTGTAGTCAACGTACTCAATCTTCGCCGCTACAAGAGGATCAGACTTGCGTCTTTTCGGCATAGCTAAGCCATTATCGCGTCCAGATTTCTTGTTCACCTTCTTCTCCTATTTACTTAGCAGCAGTGGCCAAAAGCTCGTTGGCATGCTCATGCAACAATCTGATGTTCCATTGTGGAAATGGATCGGGCAGATTAGACCAAGCGTCTGATCCAGCCTTCATTTCATTTTCATCGAGCAGACAAGAATCGAAGCGCTTGCGCAAGTCAACCTCATCCATGTCGATTCCTATCAAAACTATTTCCTGTCGCCTGTCGCCGAAAGGTTCAACCCAATTCTCATCAATCTCTCTGAGCAATAATGAATCGACCGGCCAGAGTTCTTTCGGCATAGCGGCCCAGAACATGCCACCCGGCTCAATCCGGCAAGAGCCTCCAGCCTGAGACCATTCAATCGAGTAATCCATTCGACTTGCAGTCCACAAAAAGCCCTTAGAACGAAGCACGCCCTGCCACTCTTCAGACAACATTTGACGTAGTCTCTCTGGATGAAACGGAATGCGAGCTCTGTAGACAAAGCTCTTGATCCCATATTCATCCTTCTCACTCTTTCTTTCAGCCAGACCGGCTCCGGAACGCAATTCTTTCATCCAGCCTGGGGCTTCAGCCATTCGGTCAAATTGATACAAGCCTGTATCCAGTATCTTTTCGGGACTGACAACGCCAAAACGCGCACGTACTACTCGCGCCGAAGGATTGAGATGTTTGATAATTTGAGCCAATCGCCCTGCTTCGCTCTTATTTACTAAGTCGAGCTTATTCAAAACAATTACATCAGCGCACTCAACTTGGTCGACAAGAAGATCCGAGATTGTACGTTCATCACCTTCGGAAAGCGCCATGCCTCTCTCTTGCAAGCTCTCACTGGCGTTATACATATCCAAAAAGTTCAGAGCATCAACAACAGTTACCATGGTATCAAGCCGCGCTATGTCACCAAGAGAACGCCCTTCAGCATCGGTGAAAGCAAAGGTTTCTGCAACCGGCATGGGCTCCGAGATACCTGTCGACTCAATCAGTAGATAGTCGAAACGCCCCTCAAGCGCCAACTTAGAGACTTCCACAAGCAAATCTTCGCGAAGAGTGCAGCAAATGCAACCATTAGTCATCTCAACCAGGCGCTCTTCTGCTCGGTTTAGCATAGACCCATCTTTCTGAAGCAATCTGGCATCAATATTCACTTCGCTCATATCATTGACTATGACCGCGACCTTAAGCCCCTCGCGATTGTTCAAGATATGACTCAAAAGTGTAGTTTTACCGGCACCAAGAAACCCTGAGAGCACTGTCACAGGCAACTTTTTGAATTCGGCATTTGTGTTCAAGAGAAAGTCTCCCTAAAATTCAACGCAAGCGTGCCATAGCTGAAATCGGGAGGATTTTCTCCAAATTGAAGCAGCTGTATCGAAATATGAGCACACCGACATAGCACCATCTGGGGCAACTAAGGCACGCTTTGCGTTTTAATGATAATAGGTTCGCATTACTAATTATGTCAAGTCCGGTTGTCATTATTCTTATTCTGGCAAAGTCCTGAAAAGGTGCTTAGGCTAGAATTAGTCACATATTGCCGGAGGCAAAAAATCTAAATGAAAAAATCTCGTTTGGCGTTTGGCGCAGTGGTTGCCATGACTTTTCTGACTTCAGTTGCCACTAATCAAGCTTTTTCAGAGGAATCGAAAAAGAATACTGGAATTGGAAGACTGGAAGGTGCGCGTGATTTGAACCTTTTTCAGGTGGAACCATCGATTATCAACGAAAAGTTCTACACAAGCGGTCAAGCAGAACGTCATCAGTACGTCGGTAATGTACTTCCACCAGGAGCTCCAATTCCTGACAACGGACCGCCTGGACCACAAGCAAAAGTGGAAGGAAAGAAATCCAATTCCGAGAAGTTCCAGAAAACGGAAGACAGTGCGAAAGACTCTAGCAGCGTCAAGCCCGGCACCGAAATTTCAAAGGCGACCGACGCGGAAATCTCGGCAGAGCGGAAAGAGTTGAAAGATGAGAAAGAGGCGAAAGACTCGAAGAACAGCGAAAGGAAACACAAGGCAAGCGGTTACTATCGCAGTGGTCGAGCCGAACGAAATCAGTTCATTGGCAACACTTTGCCATATGGTGCGCCAATTCCAGACAACGAGTAGAAAAAAAAATAAACCGATATCGGTTTAAAAAAAACCGCCCAACCGGGCGGTCTTTTTTTAGCTTATAATCGTGACATGGAAAGAAACACCTTACAACGCCGTGCCATACTCAAGGCACTCGATTATGAGAATCGTCCGCTTGCCGTGCAAGAGCTTCTTGACTTGGCGTCAAAAGATTGCCCATCGCTTGGCATTGCCACTGTCTACAGAAACGTCAAGACCCTTCTTCTTGAAGGCAGATTGAAACAAGTTGACATGCCTGGGGGAGCAGTCTTATATGAGAAACCAGGCATCCACCATCACCATCATTTTTCATGCAAAAGTTGTCAGAAAGTGTTTGACATCTTTGAATGCGCACTCAACTTAAGCAAACTTTTGCCCGAAGGCTTTATGCTTGAAGAACACGAAATTCTTCTTTCTGGTGTATGTGGCAATTGCAGCGGCTCTAAAGCCAATTCAGCTACGCAAGAAAAATCTATGCTAGAAGGAAAATCAATCGCTGTCAGCATAGACACAAAGAACAGCTCTGCTAATTGATTTTCCTTCTCATTTCGTGAAACAAAAAAGCCACCCAGAATGAACTGCGGTGGCTTCAATGCTATCGGCTGACAGTCTCTTGCGAAGACTCGATATTTCTACTGCCTCAGTCAGATTCGGCGAATAGCGGACTCACTTGCTACAGTTTCCAGTCTGCGCAGACTTGGCGTTTCCACAAGGTCCCTCGGCTCAAAGCACTGAATCTCTTGGACCAGCGCTCACCGCTCATGTATATAGAATACCGCATTCGATACCACTTACAAGACCCCCTAAAAACATTTCTCCAGATATTTCCAACACTCACAGAACTATATAGGCAGCCAGTTTCAAGCTAGCACAGAATTGTCAGAAGCTCGGCCCGTATAACAGCCTTCCTCTATCCAGTTTTCTACAGCTTAAATTAAAGCGTAGCCTTTCTCATTCGAGGTCACAGAGAGCCAAGTCTATCTCTGCAGCCAAGACCTGAATGTCAACTTATCACCAGCTCTCTCGGCTCCTCCAAGTTGGTAAATGAATGGCTCCTGGCACCTTGAGAGACCACTGGGCGACGCATCTAGAACTCGCTCAAACTGAATAGCAATAGACTCGCCAGAATCGAACACGGCCTCTTCTCTTACTCCATTCTTAGCTGCGTGCGCATCAGCCTCAACACCACCATCTGGTCTAGCAGCGGCACTAGTCCTTGCGACAGCTCCAGCAGCAGGAGCAGCACCAGCGGCAACACCAGAAACAGCCCCTAAATCGTTCCCAGATTCACCCCCCACGCCAAATTGAGTTCGAGACTGCAAATACAATTCACTCTTGGTGAGAGCATCAACTACGGCAGGATCCGGTGTTTCACAAAGATAATAGCCCCGGTCGAAGTAGGCAAAGGTCTCGCTTTTCCAACGCCTAAATTCGGCAAAAGCGGTTGCGTGTTCAGGGCTCAAGATGGCTGATTCAAGCCCTTGTGGCTCAGAGTTCTTCTTGAGCTGATAGATTGTTAGAAAGTTAACTTGCCCTGAAACTTGCTGATGCGTTGTGAGGGGCGCAGGCAAAGAGAACCGGACAACATTCTTAAGTAAGCCGGTACAACGCAAAATATCACTGATATAAGCATCATAGAAGGCATCGAACGCAGAAGAAGAGGCACCAACTTCAGACAAAGAGATGAGCGCCAGCATATACCAGTTTCTGCCGGAATCCAGGCCCTGCAATGCATCACTACCAGAAACTGCTTCGCTACCAAACACTACTTTTCTCCTTGAAACTTTTTGAAAGCCGCATCTAACAAAAAAACATGAACATCAGAAAGATCGAAAGACCGCCGCCCTCTCAGCTCCAGCTCTCAGCCCCAACTCTCAGCGCCAGCTATAATCAACGCGCCACCAACACCGATCGCCCGAAACACCGCCAACCTCACGAATCCGGCTCTTTCCGGCTCATTCGATGCCGCCCCTGGCCGCAATCAAGAGCCGTTCAGTCTGTTCATGCAAACCGGCAGCAAATTTGTCCCCAAAGACGGCCACCCAAAACTTTGTCAGAGGACCATCAATCTCGATTGCAGCCCTAATCAAAGTCTCCTTGCCGCACTTACTAAGCTGATGACTAAAATAGACCTGAGCGCCCGGCAGACGGCACAAATCACTGTAGAGAAATGGTGGTTCAAACTTGACTATCTGCATCTTTAGCTCGGGCATTTTGAAAGGCTTGAGCCTAAAAACCACCCCGGCAGCCGGAGACTCGTTGATATGCACATAGGCAATTCGGTTATCTACCTTAGGCCAGTCTTGGATGCGCCCCAGCACAGGCCAAACTGTTTCGATTGGCAAGTCTGTTTGATATTGAAAAGAAAAGCGCCAGGCAGCCTCTGAATGATCGTGCCCTTTATAGAAATAGTCTCGCTTTAACCTGTTCAATCCACCAAGCCTTGCGCTTCCTCTACTTTCTCGAATTTTACTTTGTCAATTCGATTCTGACTATTTTGGCATCCGGTCCAAAGCCCTGAGAATAGCGCTTAATCATAAAGCACTTGGGCCGGAGAGTTTGTTGTCTCAAGATCGGCTCAATGATGTTTGACATCTTGTCGACGCTCGGGCCATATAGATAAATGCGGCAGTACCCGCCACCGAACTCATGTCGCCCAAACTCGCCGGCCCCGGCGTCGCGTAAGGCATGGTCGAGGGCCTCCTCGACAGACTTGTAGCTGCGCCGCTCATCATCAGATCCGTATGTATTGCCCTCAAGCTTGAGGTGCAACTCAAGCACTTGCATGCTTGCGCGCTCTTGCGGTGTCTGCATTTTAGGTTTGCCGAGATTGACGCAAGCCGAGAGTGCCATGGTGCTGAGGCTAGCGCAGAGAAGTATTGAAATCAGTGAAAGAGCTCTCGCTTTCATCTAAAACCCCGCCTTTAGACACTGAAACAATAATACTAACGGAAACTGCAGAAATTGAATAAGAACCAAGCACTAGAAAAATGAAACCCAATCGTCTCATACCAACTAGCGCATCACTTAGAATATCCTGATGCCGCTGCAACTACAAGCCGATTCTTTTCTTAAGTACTACGATTGTATTCTTGAATACAGACTTTACGTCTTCACTGGTTTCATTGTGCATCCCCATTAAATTGGCTAAAACTTCCGCACAAGCCTCTCTTTGCCCCCTGAGCGACTTCTGCAAATAGTACCGAATACGATGCGCAACATCATCGGGCACATGAGCTATATCGAGCAAATAGGCATGTTCATATTCACTCGTGTGCGAAATCCGTCCAAGAGCATAGTCGACAGCATGCCCTGCTTCATGAAGGAAAGTTTCTTCAATGTCGGCTCTCGAGAAAGCGCCCTTTACCTCGTCTGTTCTTTCATCGACCGTGTGCTGGGCGATATAGATTACCCCATCCGAAAACATCCCGGGACAACTCTTGTCAGTCCCACCCTCATAACCAGCCACTTCTTGATAGGCGCCCTCAGGAAATTTATCGATCATGGTCGGCGTAATGCAGATTGAAACCCGTGCATCATTGAGAATTTTCAATATGCGCGGGGGAATCTTGTCGATGGCTTCGTCGATAGCCTCAGTCGTATCTGCTGAAACATTAGGATGCCCGATGCGCGGACGCACAATCTCGATTCGCTTCTTGATACTTCCTGGAATCTTTGGAGCCGCTGTCGCCATCGTTCCATCCTTCGCTTTCCATTCATTGCGAGGATCCAACCTAGCCAGATACTGACTGGCAATAGCGGCTTCCTGCGGCGACTTGAGCACATCCCTGACAGTGCGATAAGTCTGAATAGCCTTATCGCGCTCTCCGCAAGCATAATAAGAATGCGCCATATAGAGCCAAGAGGACGGCCCGCCTCCCTCATCAGTTATACTCTTCCAAAAGAGCTGAGCAGCTTCTCTATAGTGTCCAGCTTTGTAAAAGGCTAAGCCGGAAATGTAAGACTGTTGCGGGGGCAATGTGCGCTGCGCCGACGCTTGTGCAAAACAGGGCGACACAGCCAACGAAGGAGTGAAACTGCTGCCCACTGGCAAAGTCTCCACCATTGGCACCAACAGCAATAGGGCAAGCACAGTCTTTCTCATCAATTTCTTTCCGGTCTAGTCGATGCTAACATTGTAAAGGCATTTGTTTCTGCGAGCAAAACTTTGGCGAAGCTCTTCAAAATCTGCAAAATCATTTCGCTACTGAGTGCGGCAACCATCTCAGGGTTAATTTTCTCGCCATCTACTCATTCTCAAGAATTCCAGAAAGACGAAACCGCCGATAGCTTCAGCCGTTATATCAACCATTCCGACCCCGACGCTCCCATCTTGCACATGCAAACCCCCGGCGAGCCGGCGATAATCACCATCGGTTTTTCAGAAGACGCTGAAAAATTTGCCAATGACCTAATCTCAGGCAAGTCGAACCGCGGTCACAAGCTTCGCAAAACTAAAGAAGGAAGGATAGTAGTAGTCACCGATACTACTTCGGGCGAACAATTTAAAATCATCCCCCTCAAGCAAGGCTCTCGCTCAAAGTCGCTGCGCACCCCAGAATTTCTAGCCGAACTATTTCCCAACAATCCAAATGTCATGTTCACTCTCTCTCGTGAGTTTGAACAACAAAAGCGCTGGGCTAAAGCCCTGCAATACTACCGCAGAGGCTGCGAATTATCCTTCGGCAAGACTCTGCACAGTACGAACCCAAGCCTACTGGAAAGGCGAACCATCGGCAATTACCATGGCAATAGTGCTTACTTCTTTCTGCAACTTGGCGATACCAAATCAGCCCTGGCGGAGCTAGATAAAGCAATAAAGTACAAACCGGAAGACCCTACCAATTTCAAGAATAGAAGTACTCTTCACATGAAGTTAGGCAATGCTGAAGCCTCGCGCAATGACCTTGCCCAATACAAAAAGCTGGTGGCAGAATCCAGTAAAGTCTCAATCAACGGCCGCACCGTAGGCGATACCAAAAGCATACTTGATATGACCAGCTCGCTTCCAGCCATGACAGAAAAAGGTCACTACGAAGAAGTAATCAAACTTACAGATGAGATGATCAAGGCCGACCCAAGCTTTTATCGACCTTACTTCTTTCGCCTGCTGGCCAACATTTCGATTGGCAAGTATGTGCCGGCACTGAGAGATGCCGAAATTCTAAACAAGCTCAATAAGAATAAAACTACCGATAACATACTTGCCGATGTCAAACAATTAGCCAAAGAAGGAATCCCACCCTACGGCGACATTTCAATTTTAGATAAGAAGCCACCGGTTTTGCTGATTAGAATAGACCAGAATCACGCCACCGGCGAATCGATGAGCAACTACGCTCGTACTCACAAAGGCGACATGAGAGTCTATGACGCAATCGCTGTCAGACTATGGAAAGCAGGCAGAGTCAAAGAAGCAGATCAAGAAGTAGATAAAGCCTTACGCGTGGAGAGCCGAAGTGAATGCTTATTGAAACAAAAGGTAGAGACCTCCGAGGCTTTGCAAAACTGGCCGGCAACTGAGTTCTTTTGCAGTCGTTATCTGGAAGTAATTGCCGATAATACCGATGCAGTGATGAATATCGATCTTCTGCAATCGATCTTTAATACACGCAAACAAGCCAGAATCAAGCAAAACAAAACTGCAGAAGCAGTGAAAGATTGCGATATTCTCTTGAAAATCGAGCCTGACTCAGCCGAAGTTTATCGAGACCGCGCCGACCTGCTTATGAAACTTGGTAAATATCAGCAAGCAGTTAGTGATTACACTTCATCAATAAAGTATGACGATACTAGAATCGCCAAGAACTATCTCTTGCGCGCCGCTGCATACGATAAACTTGGCAGAGCCGATCTGGCGGCTAAAGACAGGTCGACTGTCAAAACATTAGAACAAACACTGAAGTAATTGCAAGAGCTAAAGAGGCGCCAAAAATGAAGAAATCAGAACAAGCAAGAAGCGCGGCGCTCGCCATGGCTTCTCTTGGCTTAACCCTCTTTTGCTTGCCTGGTGCAATTTTCTACCCAATCATAGTTAGCGCCCAAGAACCGGCTCAAAGCTCACAACAGGCACAAGCTCAAGAACAAAGCCGGCCAGATTCTTCCGAACAAGCTCAAGAACAAAGCCGGCCTGACTCTTCCACACAAGCACAAGAACAAGTTGCACCGACGCCTAGGATAACACCGCCCACTCCCCTCGATTGGAGCAAGTACTCCAAAGACCCGAACGAGCGCTATACGGTCATAGAAGATGGCGAACTGACAAAAAAAATCGGCATTCCCACTTACGAGTTTCTGCCTAAAGGCTTCGACCGTAAGCCGCAGAGACTGATTCTGTTTGTGCACGGCTTGACCTTACACGGCGGCAGATACAAAATCACCGGCAAGGTCTTTGCCGCCTACAATCACTACGCCGTTTCTTACGATATGCGGGGCTTCGGCAAGTGTTACTACGATCCCGATAATCGTTTCAACTCAGGCGAAGACAAAAAGAAAAAGGTCAACTACCAGAAAAGCTTCGAAGACCTGGTCAAACTAGCCCAGGCAATGCGGGCTAAATACCCAGGTATTCCGCTTGTTATCATCGGCGAAAGTCTCGGCGCTACGCCCTGCTTGCACCTAGCCGCCGAGCATCCTGATCTCGTGGACGGCATAGTCATATCGGCACCGGCGGTGAAAGTCAATCCGCGCATGTTTCTCTCGCCGGGCAGTCTGGCTGCCGGTTTGCAAGGCATCATCATCAATCCCAAGTTCAATGTCAATCTAAACTTCTTTATGAAGCAACTAGTATCAAGTGACAAAAGAGTGGTTGACGACATGCTAAACGACCCGCTCATGCGCCATTCGCTTACAATTGCCGAACTTTTAGAGACTCAAGAATATGTCGGCAAAAATCGCAAGTTTGCGGCAAAGATGCGTAACGACTTGCCGATTTTGATTTTGCAAGGCCGCAAAGATAAATGTGTAATCTCAAGAGATGTGACTGAATTAGCCAATTCAATTAAGTCGGACGACCAGACTCTGCGCTGGTTCTCCAGTATGTCGCATCTGCTTTTAGAGACTAAGTTCTTCAAAGCTGAAGTAATCGACTCCATTTCGGATTGGTTCACCAACAGACAAGCCACCCAATTGGAAGAACTGAAGGCTCTTCGGCAAGAAATGAAAGAACTGGGTGCCGAAGAGCTTTAGTTCTAGTTATCGGTTACCGGCAACAGCCATTTCGCTTTCTTCTTTAGCCATGTCGGCGGTCTGCTCGGCTCGGGTGCGGGCAGTGGCAAAATGCGATTGGGCTTTAGGCAAGCGAATATCTTTTGCCAAACCAAGCAACTTCAATATAGAAATGGTCATCCAAGTAGGATCAGGCTCCCGAAGGGTCAAACCATGCCTAGCCGAAGTCGGGAAAGCATGGTGATTGTTATGCCAGCCTTCGCCCATTGAAAGCATAGCCACCCAAAAGACATTGCGACTATCGTCGTTGCAATCATAGGTCTGATAGCCGAACTGACGCAAATGTCCCACTGAGTTGACCAAGAGCGGACCAAGAAAAGACATAAAAGTGGCTAGCAGATTGGCTGCCAGCACCACCGGTCCAAAGAGAAAATAAAGGGCGACACGGAAAGCAACAGCAAAGAACAAACAAAGAATGCCGTCCCAATGAGTGTGACCAGCGTGCAAGGCGCGATAAACAGGATCGCGATAGAGATCGGGAGCCAGCTCACGGCTTTCTTTGGCGCTGATATAGACCTGCGGTTTCCACATCCAAGAGACAAAGGCATGGAAAAGTCCGTCTTTAGGCGCATGCGGATCGCCGTCATGGTCTGAATAGCGGTGATGCAGTCGGTGCGTCGTCACCCAGAATATCGGCGAGCCTTCTAAACATAGGTAGCCTCCAGATACCACTAAATATTCCAACCATTTTGGAACTTTTAGACTCTTGTGAGAAAGCAGGCGGTGATAGCCGAGCGTGATGCCCTGTGCATGAAATACCCAAAAAATTGCAAAAGCGATAATAAATGTAGTCATGCCCTGAGCTTAAACCCTAGGCAGGCAGCACGCATAGTTGATACATGAAAGTAACCGGTTACCAAAAGGTATCCATCTATCGGTCGATGAAAAAAATAAGCAATCAAGCAATCAAGAACTAGCGCCTCTTAAAGCACTTACTAAGCCTGTTAAGTTACTAAGCTTGTCGGCGAGACGGGCAGACCATCTGCTCTTCGCTGCAGCCTTCTATAGAGCAGCAGCATTGAGAAGCAGCCGTCTCATCGGCCAAAGCCTTGAGCTGCGCCATCAAAGCCAAAAGTCTGCGGCCGCGCTCGGTTATTGCATGTTCCACATGGGGCAATTTCTCGTCGAATTCGCGTCTTTCAATCAGCCCCAAATTCTGCAAGGCTCTTATCCGCTCTTGCAAAGACTTCATAGTCAAGCCTGGTATCAGCCTAAGAAACTTGCGAGTGCGCACCGGACCAAGTGCGATCTCGCGCAAAATTTGCACCGACCACTTTGCCCCCACCACATCAAGGAGGGCACTAAGAGGGCAATTGAGATTCTTATCCAGCATCGAGTTTATCCAGTTTTGAACTTATCCAGTTTTGATAGATTTCTTTCTTCAAAGTAGGCTTAATAGCGGCTTTGAACAGCTTCTATTTGAGCGATCAGGTTATAACAAGTCTGAACGGTAAGACTTGGCTTAACATCAATCTAAGTGATGATTTTGTTCTCTATATAGATAAACCAGATAGATGAACCAGCTCTAGAGATTGAGCGAGATTAGCTTGCTGGTTATACTTCTCTGAGCGACTAGGGAGACAACATGAAAGCAACTGGTTGGGAGGCGCTTAGCCAGTGGGGCGATGACGCGGCCCGCATCGAACCACTTTGCGGCGGTGTCGCAAACGATGTCTGGAGCGTGCGCCTGGGCGAGGAAATCGCGGTCGGTCGACTCGGCACCAGAAGCGATGCCGACCTAGCCTGGGAGACAGAACTCCTTCTCTACCTAAACCATAAAGGTCTGGTCGTGCCGGTACCAATCCCGACTTTAGAAGGGCGCCTTCATGCTGGCGGTCTGGTAGTGATGAAATACCTTGAGGGCAGACCGCCGGAGAGCGCAGCTGATTGGCGCCGCGTCGCCGACACCCTGCGCCGACTGCATCAATTGACAGAGGGCTGGCCGCAGCGCCCGGGTTGGCGCTCGTCGACCGACCTTCTCAAAGAAAACACTGGGACGAAAATAAACCTAGATCAAATGCCGCCCGAAGGCGTAGCCCGATGCCGGGCAGCCTGGGCTCGGCTGGTTGGACTGCCGACCTGTGTCGTGCACGGTAATCCCAACAATCCTGCCAATATTCGCATTACCAACGAAAGAGTCGCGCTTATTGACTGGGACGAGTCTCATGTCGACGTCGCCACCTTAGATCTGGCCCTGCCTAATAACTCTGCCGGTCTCGATGATGACGACTTTGATATAGCAAGACAAGCCTCAGCCGCATGGGAAGCAGCCGTTTGCTGGGGAGACGAATACGCAGTCAGGCGACTAGCCGAAGTGCGGGCCCTGTGACATCGAATGAAAACGGTTCACCAAAATTGCTCATTCATACGCAAAGACTAGTAGTCAAAAACAACTTGGACACTCCATAAAAAACTAGCCCCTAAATTCCATAGTTGACAAAAAAAAGCGCCCCCATTGCTGAAGGCGAAGGTTTACCCGTAAGGGATATCCTGCGAAATTTTTTTCTTGTTGAAAAAAGCAAGGCAGGCATCAGTCAGTTATAATCACCGGATATTATAGACATACGCACTCTATAAATGCAAGAGGGGTTTGCATGAGCACAAAAACTATACTCGGCCTTGACATCGGCACCAATTCGATTGGCTGGGCGTTGATAGCAGCAGACGAACATTTAGAGCCAAACAGCCTCATTGATTGTGGCGTCAGAATATTCGAAAAGCCAGTGAATGCCAAGGATCAAACACCCTTAAACGCCGCAAGAAGGAAAGCAAGGCTTCAGCGTCGCCAGCTATCAAGAAGAAAAGCGAGGAAAATTGCGACACAAAAGATTTTGCAGGCGCAAAAGCTCCTTCCCATAGACCAAGATGAACTAGAGAAGTTAATGCTTGATGATGTCTTTTTCAATCCATACGCTCTGAGAGCTAAAGCTCTTAATGAAAAATTGAGTGATTTTGAAATTGGTAGAGTATTGATGCACCTCGCCCAGCGACGGGGCTTTAAGAGCAATAGAAAAACACTCTTAGCTGAGGCAATCAAGTCCCTTCCGGAAATAGCCGCCATTCTTGAAGAAGAGGAACAACTGGAGGAGAAACAGATATTAGAGGTAGACCAGAAGTCAAAAAAGAAACAAAGCAAAGACTCGGAAGAAGGAATAATCAAAAGCGGAATTTCTCAAGTTCGACAATCTCTATTAGCCAGCAATTCTCCAACTTTAGGCGTGTTTCTAAACAAAATTCGTTTAGGTGAGATTGAAAGACCCACTAGTGATGGAACACAGAAAACCATTAGAGGTCTCTATCTTGATAGAGCTATGTATGAGCACGAATTCGAAGCAATCTGGACAATTCAAAGCAGACACAATCCGATTATTCTGACCGATGCCCTGAAAGCGGCTCTCTACAAAGCCATTTTTCATCAGCGCCCTCTCAAAACACAAAAATTCTTGGTTGGAGATTGTGTATTTGAGTATCACAGAAAAAGGGCACCTAAAGCCACTTTAGAATTTCAAAAGTACAGAATCTTGGAGCAGTTAACCAACATTCGAATAAAGGATCCTCTGACTAGGCGGGAGAGACCTCTTGCATACGAAGAGTCGGAATCTCTGTTTCAAGAACTCCAAACTCACAATGAAGTTTCTTGGCGGAGAGTCAGAAAAATTATAGGACTTCATTCCAAGGAAGAAATAAACCTTGAAGAAGGCGGTAAGCCAAAACTCTTAGGAAACCGTGTCAACACAGCCCTGTTAGGAGCACTCGGCGAGCAATGGACGACTCTCACCGACGAACGAAAGTCACTACTTCTAACCGATCTCTTGACCATTCACAGGAAGGAGGATCTGATTAAACGGTTGATCGGACAATGGAAATTCACAGCAAGACAGGCCTACGACCTTGCGATCCTTGAGCTAGAACCAGGCTATTGCTCTTACTCTATAAAGGCACTGAAAAAAATTCTGTCTGAAATGGAAAAAGGGTTAGATGTGCACAATGCCTGCAGCAACATAGGCTATCTTGCCCCAACGCGGCGAAACAGCGCTACCTCAAACCAATTAAGTAAAGCCCCAAACCTGCGCAACCCTATAGCAAACAGAGCACTGAACCAGTGCCGCATAGTAATTAATGCCTTACTCAAAAGATACCCAAGACCTGATGTTATAAGAATCGAACTAGCTCGCGATATGAAACTAACTAAGCGGCAAAAGGAACAAGCCGAGAAACAAAATAAGAGAAACAGAGACCTTAACGATGAAGCCCGCCCGTATCTTCAGGCGAATGGAATCACTCAGCCAAGTCGAAATGATCTCTTGAAGTACCGGCTTTGGAAAGAGCTCGGCGGCATCTGTGCATACTCCGGAAAAGCAATTCCTATAAGCTCGCTCTTCACTGGTGAGATAGAAATCGACCATATAGTTCCTTACGCTCGCTGCTGGCAGGATTCCTACACCAATAAAACTGTCTGCTATGCGGAAGAAAATAGGATCAAAAGGAAACAAACCCCCTATGAGGCTTTCTCAAGCGATCCAGAAAAATACCGCGAGATGCTCCAGCGAATTTACGCTCTCGACTCGGTGCCACTGGCCAAGAAGAAACGATTTGAGGAACAAGACTTCAAAGCAGATGATTTTCTCTCAAGCCAACTTAATGACACCAGGTACATCTGCCAAGAAGTGCGCTCCTACTTTCATCAGCTTGGTATTCCCGTGCAGATTACCAAAGGAGAAGCAACCGCCTCATTGCGAAGAAGATGGTATCTAGATGGAATTCTTTCAGTTGACTCATCCACCAAGAAAAACAGAGCTGATTACAGGAACCACACTATCGATGCAATAGTAGTGGCACTCACCTCAGTAAGTCTATTTCAGCTTCTCTCAAAACTTTCTGGACAATCTGACTTGCCGATATCAAGCAGAAACTTCGACCTACCTCTTCCATGGGCGACTTTCAGAGAAGATGTTGACAAACAAATTAGAGAAATTGTTGTTTCTCATGCCCCAGATCGGCGGCTGCGCGATGCTTTTCATGAACAAACAGCCTTTGGTGTTACAGACCAAGAGGGTCTATATGTTAAACGAATCCCACTGACCTCTCTGAAAGAAAAGGACGTGGAGCTAATCTCAGACAAATGGGTCAGAAACGCTATCAAGCAAAGATTTCAAAATGCATCAAGCTCAGATGCCAAAAAGATCTTCGCAGAACCCCTTTTTCATGCTGATGCTAAGACGCAAATTAGACAGGTCAGGCTACCTAAGAAGATCGGCTCAGCAAACATGAGGACCTTTCAGGACAGGAAAGGCAAGTACTTTAAAGCTTATGAGCTAGGAAACAACAGTCACGCTGAACTATTTCGAAGAAATGGGAAACTCGATATGCGAGTCGTGAGCATGCTGGAAGCAGCCAATCGCGTCCGGCGACGGAAGCAACCTGTAGTAAATAAAGACGATAATTTTGTCATGTCACTGTTCAAGAATGACATGGTTGAATTGACTCATGAGTCTGGTAAGTTCATCTATAAAGTGATTGGGCTTGAGAATTCAGTCGACCAACGTAGACTGATCATGCAGCTGCATACAGTGGCAAGTGCATGGAAAGACGTGGACCAAATCGCCCCAGAATTACGAGAAATTACCTTTCTAAAGAAGGTACCTTCCTATTACGACGCAAGAAACCTAACAAAACTGAGAGTTGACCCACTAGGAAAAATTGAGTACAGCAAAAATGAGTGAAAGAATCGTTCTTATTTCTTCGCCCGCCCATTTGAGCCTGTTCAAGAAACAGCTGAAAATCAGGCTGACAGACACAGAAGAGTTCCATCAAATTCCAATTGAAGATATGGGAATCCTTCTGATTGACAATCAATCAGTCACGTTATCACAAGGACTTATTTCTTCTTGCCTACAAAGCAAAGTGGGAGTAGTCGTATGCAACGAAAAGCATATACCTGCAGGCTTCCTACAACCGCTAGAAGGCCACTCACTGCAAGCCAAAATACTGCGAACTCAGTTAAATGCAAGCGAACCTCTTAAGAAGCAGCTTTGGAGGAAGATTGTGCAAGCAAAATTGCAGGAGCAGGCTAAAGTTCTAAATCTGCTGGGTAAATCGAGCCAGCACCTAGAACAATTGTCTTCAAGAGTTAGAAGTGGAGATCCAGAGAATATCGAAGGTCAAGCAGCCAAGATTTACTGGAAGAACCTGTTTGGAGTAGAGTTCATCCGAGATCAAACCGGAACCGGAAAGAATGTCCTTTTGAATTATGGATATGCCGTTATCAGGGCCGCGGTTGCCAGAGCTATTGTCTCAAGCGGGCTAAACCCAGCCTTCCCAATACATCACAGCAATCAATACAATGCAATCGCTTTAACTGATGACCTCATAGAGCCGATACGGCCAAGGTTGGATCTGCATGTTTTCAATCTAGCATCTAGGTACGACAAAGAAGAATTGACCACGGAAATAAAGCACTCAATTTTGGAAGTCTTGACCCAGGATTCTTTAATCGATGAGCAAGTTTACTCTCTTTTGGATGGACTAGGAAAATACGCAGCAAGCTTCAAAGAGTGCCTTGAGAAAAACGATTCGTCACATCTATCAATCCCAAAATTATGCCTATAAACGGATACAGAACCATGTGGGTTGTAACAATGTTCGATCTTCCTACCGATACAAAAGCGGCAAGGAGAGCTTATACAAAATTCAGAGAGTACCTTATTGAGCAAGGCTTTATGATGCTTCAGTTCTCGGTTTATGCTCGACCATGCCTTTCCGATGAAGTTGCGGAGGCTCTGGAAAAACGACTAAAAGGCTCGCTTCCTGACGATGGAGAAGTTAGAATAGTATCGTTCACCGATAAACAATTTGCCAGGATGAAGGTTTTCCATGGAAAATTTAGAGCTCCCACTGAAAAAATGCCTAAGCAATTGTCAATTTTTTAGCGAAGAAAAGTCCTCAAAAGGTGCGACCATTGGGCATTTGGGACATAAGAATTATAACTGACTGATGCCTGCCCGCTTTTCACAACGGCGGCACTGCTCTCATGGAAATGCTCAAGATTATAACTGACTGATGCCTGCCCGCTTTTCACAACACCACACGCCAGGCTTTCACCGCTGGCTCTATTATAACTGACTGATGCCTGCCCGCTTTTCACAACTACTAGGCGAGGATGAAAAATCATTGTTTGATTATAACTGACTGATGCCTGCCCGCTTTTCACAACCTTAGGTTCAGCTTTTGCTTTAGAAGTCGAATTATAACTGACTGATGCCTGCCCGCTTTTCACAACATGACAGTAGAAGTGAAGACGCAAAGCATGATTATAACTGACTGATGCCTGCCCGCTTTTCACAACCATAGTGATCCCCGCGAAGCGTGTCAGGTTATTATAACTGACTGATGCCTGCCCGCTTTTCACAACTTTCGCGGTGTAGCGAATACAGTAAGTGGGATTATAACTGACTGATGCCTGCCCGCTTTTCACAACCTCACCTCTTGGTCATCGTCAATAATCCAAATTATAACTGACTGATGCCTGCCCGCTTTTCACAACAGTCAAGGTCACGCCTTCCCTTCTGTTGAGATTATAACTGACTGATGCCTGCCCGCTTTTCACAACTACAATTGAGCGGCCCTTACTACCGCTCTTATTATAACTGACTGATGCCTGCCCGCTTTTCACAACCAATCCTAAGTTTACTCCCCGAGTCGCTCAATTATAACTGACTGATGCCTGCCCGCTTTTCACAACCCGTCGGCTTGCAACTTCTTAATCTCTCTTATTATAACTGACTGATGCCTGCCCGCTTTTCACAACTTATGGGGGCTGTACCAGTCAGTAAATTTCATTATAACTGACTGATGCCTGCCCGCTTTTCACAACTGCGAAAGCGGTTCGACGATCGTCGTTATCATTATAACTGACTGATGCCTGCCCGCTTTTCACAACAGGAAATGAGTCATGCAATATTTCACCAAAGATTATAACTGACTGATGCCTGCCCGCTTTTCACAACTCGATATTGTGTGCTCCATGAGCGTGTTTCGATTATAACTGACTGATGCCTGCCCGCTTTTCACAACAAGAAGATGGGCTCGCTCAAAGTCTCTGGCATTATAAATGACTGATGCCTGCCCGCTTTTCACAACCAGTCAAGGAAGATATTGAAAGTGTTATTTATTATAACTGACTGATGCCTGCCCGCTTTTCACAACATTCCAGCCGCAAATTAGAGCAACCGGCGCATTATAACTGACTGATGCCTGCCCGCTTTTCACAACTTATGGGGGCTGTACCAGTCAGTAAACTTCATTATAACTGACTGATGCCTGCCCGCTTTTCACAACTGCGAAAGCGGTTCGACGATCGTCGTTATCATTATAACTGACTGATGCCTGCCCGCTTTTCACAACAGGAAATGAGTCATGCAATATTTCACCAAAGATTATAACTGACTGATGCCTGCCCGCTTTTCACAACTCGATATTGTGTGCTCCATGAGCGTGTTTCGATTATAACTGACTGATGCCTGCCCGCTTTTCACAACAAGAAGATGGGCTCGCTCAAAGTCTCTGGCATTATAAATGACTGATGCCTGCCCGCTTTTCACAACCAGTCAAGGAAGATATTGAAAGTGTTATTTATTATAACTGACTGATGCCTGCCCGCTTTTCACAACATTCCAGCCGCAAATTAGAGCAACCGGCGCATTATAACTGACTGATGCCTGCCCGCTTTTCACAACTCTTCCGCCGTCCTTCGTTCGCTTATAGAGATTATAACTGACTGATGCCTGCCCGCTTTTCACAACTTTTCTAAGAAAGCTTCGATATCAGCTTCTATTATAACTGACTGATGCCTGCCCGCTTTTCACAACATTCCGCAGGGCGCTCGCCCGGTCGAACAGATTATAACTGACTGATGCCTGCCCGCTTTTCACAACTGCAGATACCGACTAATGCGCCTCGTAGACATTATAACTGACTGATGCCTGCCCGCTTTTCACAACCCAACAACACTCAACAACACAGCCACACTGATTATAACTGACTGATGCCTGCCCGCTTTTCACAACCCGTCGCGCAAAGCCCTCATATCACTGGCTATTATAACTGACTGATGCCTGCCCGCTTTTCACAACGACTCTCTTTCGCAGTTGTGGAGATATCTGATTATAACTGACTGATGCCTACCCGCTTTTCACAACAGAGGCGGCTGGCTAGAGAAGAATCCACCAATTATAACTGACTGATGCCTGCCCGCTTTTCACAACACTTTTGAGCAATTCCTTTATGCTGTGTACATTATAACTGACTGATGCCTGCCCGCTTTTCACAACGAAACTCAGTCTAGGTCTTTTGATTCTCGGATTATAACTGACTGATGCCTGCCCGCTTTTCACAACTGCCTCGGGTGCTGTGTACTGGGCGTTTAAATTATAACTGACTGATGCCTGCCCGCTTTTCACAACACTCGTCTATTGAGAGCACCATGGGCAGTGATTATAACTGACTGATGCCTGCCCGCTTTTCACAACCCCACCGCCGTTAACCCAGTGAAGTTCTCGACTATAACTGACTGATGCCTGCCCGCTTTTGACAACGTATATGACCCGAAGAAAATGCAGGCGCACTTGCTCTCAGATAAGAAACAGGTCGGCAAAGTCAGAGACTATATCGCCGTGCCGCTCACTGAGGGCGCTGCTCCCTTCTTGGTCACCCGTGAAGAGTTCGAAGTAGCCTACGAGCCGACATAGGACGCAGGATAAATCTAGCGGATATATTGTATACAGATGCAATTGATTGGCCAAAATACTGGATGCAAACTGGAGGGGTAGGGCAAAATTGTCCTATCCCTCAATACAAGGAGCAAACAAAGACAATGTCAAAAGCATCTGAAAACCGCTCGCGCAAACTGCGCGAAAACTCACTAGGGTTGGTTGCAAAAGCTAGGTCGAGGTTCCTCGACAAGTCCTTCACAGAGGACAGTCTCAGCTATTGCATCTACACAAATGAGTATGACTTTCAAGAATTTGAGCGTCACTGCTATCCGACGTTCGTTCGCTATCAGAATGACAGTGTGATGGTCATAGCTTTCAAACGAAATGAATCAGCCCCTGACCCTGAGAAATTAGAACACGCGCTACTTTTTACGATAGAGCGACCGGACTAATCACCAGAGTCGGGCAACGCTCGGATCCCAGGCGGCACCTGTCTGCAACACAGTCAAAGCCGCCTGGACGTTCGGGTGACTCTCGGACAACGGCCTACGGTCATTATAACTGACTGATGCCTGCCCGCTTTTCACAGCCAAGACGTAGACCCAGAACAAACAGTAATCATTGCAATCGACTTATGCCTGCTCTCTTTTCACATCTGACAAGAACAGCTAAATCCCAGCCCCCATCCCAAGATGCGCCTTGAGAGCCTGCAGCGTCACACCATCGACATAGCCGGCTTGCAAAATAGCTTCTTCGAGAGTGAGTTTCTTGAAGTTAGTGAGCTGGAAGTGCAGAGCTTGCACTTCGGAAGGACCAAGAAATCTTTTATCGACCATAAGCCGAACAAGCGGCGGCAAGCCGGGCATATTGAGCAAGTCTTGCGCCGACTGCGGCGCTGCGTGGTGAGGCATGGCTTGACCGGGAGCATTGAAACTGCCGTCATCAGGAATGAGATTATGCTTGACCAGGGTCTGCCTGAGAATATTCAAGTCGTGGCTAAGCCTCAAGCGCGGGTGTTTCAAGACCAAACCGCAATCTAGAAGTTCATAGTAAGCCAACCTATTTTCGCGACCGTGCAACTTCTTGGTCATCAGATGCTTCTTACGCTTTAGTCTGAAAAGAGCTTTCATCTTGTTTGGTCCGACTTTCTTGTCGACCCCAAGAAATTCATATAAATCAGGAAGGTCGCTTTCCTTAAGGGAACCAGCCCGCAGCAAATCGGGAAAAAACTCAGCCAACTGACCCGCTGCCGTCAAAACACCGCGCAAATCTTGACTAGACCAACTTTGACGCAAAGCAGCGCAGAGTATCTGACACTCTACTTCTAAACGCTTAGCCCCCATATCGGTGAGCAAGGTCTTTCCCCCTGAATCAGCTTTTGAGACCGCTTCTAGCCGAAAGCAGCTCAAGAAAGTGCCGCCGACTTTAATATCCTACCCAAAGTATCTTGGCTCAGTAAAAATTGGCCACAAGAAACTTTCTAGATACTTAGCTAAATTTCTTAGCCAAAATAGCGCAGCCAAGAGATCCTTACAAAAGATCCGCAAATGATAAACCGGCAAGATCTAAAGCCCATAAACAAAGAACCAATATTGCAGCCTGAGCAGGCCGCCTCGTAGCAAATCTTGATAAATGATTATCATTTCCATAACATCGATATAGATAAATGATAATCTCATATCACCGAAATACTACTAAACCGTCCGGAGCTTCACCGTGAAGAAAAGCGACCGCATCATCATAAAGATGGCCTGTGGCGAACTGGCCTGTAATTTCTTTTACACCACCACTAAAAACAAGCGCAATCATCCAGAGAGACTGCAATTGCGCAAATACTGCCCCGGCTGCCGGGTGCACTCGGTCTTCAAAGAGACCAAGAAATAAATCATCGAGGATAGAATCATGAAAAAATTACCGGTTACAGTGCTCTCGGGCTTCCTGGGCGCAGGCAAGACCACCTTGCTCAACCAGGTGCTCTCAAACCGCGAAGGCTTGAAAGTAGCTGTAATTGTCAACGATATGAGCGAAGTCAATATTGACGCCCAGCTTATCTCGCAGGGCAATAGCCTCAACCGCGTCGACGAAAAGCTGGTTGAGATGAGTAATGGTTGTATCTGCTGCACCTTGCGTGAAGACCTCTTGCTTGAAATTGAGAGACTGGCGCAAGATGGACGCTTCGATTATCTACTGGTCGAATCTACCGGCATCTCCGAGCCACTACCGGTAGCTGAAACATTTGCTTTTGTGGAAGAAAACGGCAAATCACTCTCAGACGTTGCCACCCTCGACACCATGGTCACCGTGGTCGACTCGCTCAACTTCCTCAAAGACTATGCCGAAGCCGCCGACCTCACAGAGCGCAATCTTCAAATAGATGAAACCGATGATCGCACTATTTCAGACCTCTTGATCGACCAGGTTGAATTCGCCAATGTGATCATCCTCAACAAGACCGATCTCATCTCTAAAGAAGAACTAGCTAGGCTGCGCGGCATCATTGCCCATCTCAATCCTGAAGCCAAAATTCTTGAATCCAACTTTGGCAAAGTCGCTCTAAAAGAAGTACTCAACACCGGGCTCTTCGACTTCAAAAAAGCCGCCGAAGCGCCAGGTTGGATGAAAGAACTGCGCGGTGAACACGTGCCCGAGACCGAAGAATACGGCATCTCAAGCTTTGTCTTTAGAGCAATGCAGCCCTTCCACCCCGAGCGTATCGCCGATTTTCTCAACACTGAATGGGATGGTGTGGTGCGCTCCAAGGGCTTCATGTGGTTTGCCAATCATATGAAACATTCTATTGAATGGTCGCAAGCCGGTGGTGCATCCAACATCAGAGGCGGCGCGCTCTGGTGGGCCGAAGTCGACAAAGAAGAATGGCCGGAAGACGAACAAGCCCGCATCGACATTCAAGAAGAGCTGGACATGGGTAAACCCTGCCTGATAGCCGACAAAGATGGCGAAAAAGAAATGAACTTTGGCGACCGCAGACAAGAACTTGTCTTTATCGGCATCGATATGGACAAAGACTGGCTTATCTCAGAATTGAACAAAGCCCTTTTGACTGCCGAAGAATTTGCGCAAGGTCCAAGCGCTTGGGCTCAATATCCAGACCCCTTCCCGGGTTTAGTCGTCAATGATTCTGAAGATTCTGAAGATGCAGAAGCAGCCGAAGGCGCACCGGCGATTGCCGGCTAAAGCTCGACTGAAGAATATCTAGTCAAGCTCGATTAACCCAAGCTTGGCTAGGTGTTTCGCCCCTTCTTTGTAGCTGAGGGGCGAAAGAGTTTTGCTATTTTTCTTGAGGAAGTCTCTCACTCTCTCAGGCTCGGCTTTGCTGTACTCTCGCAAAGCCCAACCAATTGCCTTTCTTATGAAAAACTCTTTCTCTGGCGCCAGTTCTAAGCAATAGCGAAAGAGGGCTTTGTGATTGGTCTTTTCTTTATGGCCTAGGTGTGCCAGTAAAGCAGTGCGCCTAATCCAAAAATCTTCATCATCAACATAGGTTTCTATTAGCGGTCGCATCTGTTCTTCGTTCTCAAGCAAAGCCCGCCCCACAAGCCAAGAAGCTATCGGGTCGGTAAAGTCCCACCAAGCCCCCTCTCGCACCAAGCGCTCATAGAGCGGCACCGCTTGCGGTATCACAAATTCTTTAAAAGAATCGGCATAGTTGATAGCGATATACTTCACTTCTCTATGTTTCTGCGACCAGAGCGCCAAAACATTGTCGCTATATTCCTTCAAAGATCCAGGCACATAGAGTTTTTTGATTTCGCGAATAATCGGCACACGGTCGGGCTTCTGCACTCCATAAAAAGGCATCTCGGTGCGCATATATGCCGCCATCTCTTCGGCCTTGACTGGGTCTGCCAGAGCTTCCAGTCTATCGTTTACATACTGCGCCAAGCTTTTGCCTTTAGCCATTTCCGCCTCTCTAAGTTCTTCTCTTGTTTGCTCTCTAATTTCTTTTCTAATTTCTCAAATCACAAGACTTTCAGACCCTGGTTAGACTTTTGACAAGCTCATCGCATTTGCCGCGGCAAAGAGCGCTAAGTTCGGCAAAAGAACCCTGCTCATAATCACGAAAATCAAAACCCGGCGCCATTGTCGTACCAAGCAAGGCAAAACCGTAAGGTTTAGACAAAGACTGAAACAACGAACCTTGAGCCTCTTCAGCAGGGCTTTCAGAATAGACTGCAGAAGAGATATCACAAGACTGAGAGTGCGAGTCTTGAACAAGCAGGCGCGAAGCCTGCCAGACACCGGCTTTCACCAGAACCTGCGGCAGCTGCCCGGCAACAATGTCATTACCAAGCACAAAGCGAGATACGGCACCGTCGGCTGCATCTATCTGAAACATTTCCACCGCATCACCTAGATAAAAATGGAAAATCTCATCAAAAGCAAGACGATGAAACTCAGAGAAAGTAGACGGCGTCAGCATGTAATAAATTGCTGTACCAGAGGGGCGAGCTTGCAAAGCACCAGACACCGATACCTGACAATCATTACCTCGATAAGTCTCGCTATAATAGCCACCCTCAGGGTGACTCTTGAGACCAAGCCGCACAATAATCTCTTGAGCTTGCAGCATCATCGACTCCAAAAAGTAAATGCAAGTATAGAGCCAAATTTTACTGCTATCAAAACATTGGGGTGAAAGTGCTGAAAGAACTCTACCTAGAAGCAATTGAAAGCATAAAATCATCTGCCGAAAGTGACCAAAACAAGATAGAGCGTCGGCGCAAAATCCTTACAGAAGGCAAAATCTTCAAAATAGAAACTAGTGGCGGAGAAAAGGCTTTCTTGGCTATTCAAGACTTAGCTTGGGGGCATATAAAGGCTACTTTTGGCGAGTCTCCACGCACTGCCCACAAAAGTCTTGCCGAAAAAGAGCTGAAAGAAGCAATAGCAGAAGCTAAAGACAGACTGGCAGCAGACGCGACGTTGCGTCAGGCTCTCATCGAAACCTATTTCAAGGCAATCTATTCAAGCCCTGAAACCCTCTTTGAAGTGCCGCGTTTGCGAGTGGTCAAACCAATTTTCGACTCCCAGGCCAGAGCCAAGGCAGGGCAAGATTTTCCAGCCGCTTTTGCCGCCCATCGCGATACCTGGTATGCCAATCCGACCAGTCAGATCAATCTCTGGGTCGCCCTTCACGACGTCAAAGCCACTGAGACATTTGTCTTTTACCCTCAGCTGTTTAAACAAGTCGTGCAAAACGGCTCGGCCCGATTTGAATATGAAAAGTTTAAGACCCAAGCAGGTTTTGGCAATTCGCAGTGGTACTCGGCCGACCTCTACCCCTATGCCAGTCAAGATCTTTCCAGCCAAGACGAACACAGCTTCGCTCTCAAACAAGGCGAAGCCATTCTTTTCGCCGCTGATCATCTGCACCGCACCCTCGCCCATGACAGCGAAGAAATGCGTTTCAGCTTAGATCTGCGCGGCTGCCTTCCCACCGATAGTGAGACAGGCCTCTGCGCTCCGGGTATAGATAATCAGTCGAAGGGCAACGCAATCTGCGACTATCGCCCTGGTAAAGTAAGCACAGGTCAGGGGAATGAATCTTAAAATATGACCGCCGCCTTTCGTAAACATTGCGCCGAATGTAACCGTACTTTCAGCGGTAGTCTCACCAGTTGCCCACATGACGGCTCGCACCTGAACTCCACCCTGGTTATTTCACCGGGGCAGCTAAAGCTCGGCGAGCGCTATCAACTGCTGCAAGAAATCGGTCGCGGCGGCATGGGCGTAATCTATCGGGGCATCGATAAAAGTGCCGAAGAGGGCAAGAAAGATGTTGCCATCAAGATGCTCCTGGCAGACGCCGGTTCAGACGAAGTCATGTATAAACGATTTATGGCCGAGGCTAGAGCAGCAAGCAGTCTCAGCCATCCAAACATAGTGGCGGTGCGCGAATTCGCTGTTTCCAGCCAAGGCGTGCCCTTTATGGTCATGGACTATCTAGACGGCATGCCCTTGAGTGAGCTTATCAAGAAAAGCAGCATCATTCCCGAGCTTGCCCTAAAATTTGTTATCGAAGTGGCGGACGCACTTTCGCATGCCCACAATAGAGGCATTGTGCATCGCGACCTCAAACCAAGCAATATCATGATCATCAAAGACTCTGAAAATGAGCACAAAGCGGTGCTCGTCGACTTTGGCATTGCTAAGATTTTTTCTCTGCCCGGCAACATGAGTTTGAGGCTTACGCAGACAGGCGAAGTTTTTGGTTCGCCCCTATACATGAGCCCCGAACAGTGTATGGGGCAAAAGGTCGACTACCGCTCCGACATTTATTCACTGGGCTGTGTGCTCTATGAATGCTGCACCGGGCACTCGCCCTTTGAAGGCGAGAATTTTCTCAATGTCATTTTCAAGCATATCAATGAAGCACCGGCAAACTTTGCCAACACGGCTAAGCAAGAGGCTTTCGAACGCATCATCATGAAAGCCCTCAGTAAAAATGCTGATGATCGATATTCATCTATGGCTGAATTCAAACAGCAGATGGAACGTTGTCTCAAGCTTATGTGCATGGAAGAATCAGAGGTGAAAGCCGCCCTCGGACAGTCGGTGCCGGTGGAAGAAGACACCGGTGACGACCATATGTTTTTGCGCACCCTCAACTTGGCGGAAGGCGGACTAGCCTCTGCACAGCTCGATCTTGCTCATATCTATAAAGAGGGGCTTTATGTCGAAAAGAATGATGAGCTTGCCTATGAGTGGTTGCTTAAGGCGGCGCAGCAAGGGCTAGCCGAGGCGGAATGCCGACTGGGAGATTGTTTCTATGACGGCGAAGGTGTAGAAAAAGACGCAGACAAAGCCTTCTTTTGGTACAGCAAGGCAGCAGAGCATGATTACCCACCCGCCTATTACAGTCTTTATTTGTGCTATCGCTTTGGCGAAGGCACCGAAGCAGATTTAGAGAAAGCACTGCACTACTGCATTTTGAGCGCCGACAAATTAGACTTTGACTATGCTCAGTTTTTGCTTGGCACTTTCTATGAAGGCGGCGAATTAGTAGAACCAGATCTGGAACGCGCTGCCTATTGGTATAAAATGGCTGCCAATCAGGGAAATGCCGATGCTCAATTTGCCCTGGCTCAGCTTTATGAGAATGGTCAAGGCGTCGAAGCAGATATTCTGGAAGCCGAAAGGTGGTTTCTCAGAGCCGCCGAACAAGGTGTGGTCGAAGCTTTCACCAGTCTTGGTTATATCTACTGGACCCATAAAGATCTAGTTGACAAACAAGGCGAAGCCCTAAACTATCTAGAAGAGGGAAAGCGCAACGGCAGCAACTGGGCGACCTATTATCTAGGCAATGTGCACTATCACGGTGAACTGGGCGTTTCCCGCAATTTCAAAGAAGCGGTGGCGCTCTATCGCAAGGCGGCAGCTAAAGACAATCAATCTTCTATGTATATGCTTGGTGAATGTTATGCCCGCGGCAATGGCGTGGTGCAAGACTATGCCGCTTCAGCCCATTGGTATGGCGAAGCGGCAGAACGCGGCTATTATCTAGCGAAGTGGGAACTATACTGCCTGAGCCGCGACAAAAAAATCAAAGCTCTCTCTGAAGAGGAAAGCCGAAAATATCTGACCGAAGCAGCCGAATGCGGCATCGGCGACGCCCAGGCAGAGCTGGCAAGATTGCTAAGGGAAGAATAGGGACAAAGAAAGAAATCGCCAATAATAAGATGAACAATTGACGCCTCAAGGTCGGGACGCTTGTACGGAGCACTTCAGAGACCGTGCTTTTAGCGTCCAATATGATAGACACTAGCTACTGTTAAGAAATAGCGATATTGACGTTAAAGTCTAGTTTCTAGTTGAAATGATTAAAGCAAGCACAGCAAAAGCATAGGAAGTCGGATGCCATACTCGAAAAGCAACTCAGCCCACTTACTCATTTTACTATTAGCTTGCAGCTTTACTTGGGCACCATTGGCGCAAAGCAAGAGTTTGAGCGATAGCCAACTGAAAGATGTGCAAGAGCGAGTACAAAACGACAGCATCACCGCCGACGATACCAAAAGCCTGGAAGAAACAGCCAAAAACAAAGCTCAACCAATCATGAGAAGAGTGCACTGTTTTGCTCTTCTTAGCCAGTATTACTTCTCTAAAGGTAAATGGCAACCAGCCTCAGATGCCATAGAAGAAGCCCTCAAGCTTGACGGCAAAAGCCCCGAAGCACTCGCTCAAAGAGCCTATATACACTCATACACGACCGCTCCAAAGAGTGCAGCCTTGGCTCTCAAATATTATGATCAAGCAATCGCCGCCAATCAAGACAAAAGCTGGCTCTATCTAAATAGAGGCAGCATCAAGAAGCTGCAGAAACAATTCAAAGAAGCAATTGCCGACTTTGATAAAGCCGATCAACTGACAATGAGAGAAACTAAGCACCACCATGCAATGGCTCTCGCCTTAAAGACTCAATGCTTGGGACAGTTGAAAATGTATGAAGATTGCATCAAACTCGGTGATTCGATTAAGAGTGAAGCGTTGCCCGACCTGCTCAAAACTGACTTATTGGAAGAAACAGGGCTGGCGAAACTCAGCCTCAATAAAGAAAAAGATGCGATCGCAGACTTCAGTCAAGCTTTGAAAATGCTTACAACGGCTGAACCGCATTCATACACAAACCAGGCTTCGCAGGCTGCAATTGGTAGACTTTACTATTTGCGTGGAGTCTGCCATCACAAGCTAAAAGAAACTGAACTAGCCAATAAAGACCTAGATCAAGCCATATCTCTTGGGTTTAGAGTGCCTGGTGCACCACCGCCAGATCGAGTCGTGAAACTTGATCTGAGCTCAGAAAAGCTCTTTCAGCCCTTGATCGCCCAGGCGAGAAAGACCCTGCCTGAGGCAAAGGCACGCTTCCTTAAAGGTCTTCCCAAAGGATACACATTCAGCGTCACCACCAAAATATACGACAAGAACAAGAAATTCGAGCAGGTCTTTGTCATTGTCAAAAGCTGGAGCGGTGACCGCATCGAAGGCATCCTCAATAACGAAGTACAGCTGCAAGGCTTTAAGCTTGGACAAGCACTGACGGTCTACGAGAAAGATGTGCTGGATTGGACCATAGTCAATACGAAAGGCGAAGAAGAAGGTAACTTGATTGGTAAGTTCATTGATAAGAACCTAGCGAATCAAGAGTAATTAACCGACCGGTCTATTATTGCGGTAAAAAAAAGAGAAAGGCAGCCGATTGCATAGCGCAACCAGCTGCCCAACTCAATTTAACTTAGCGAGCCAAGCTCACTTCAAGACCTTATGAATAGATATTCCGTCGTGAGCCAGCCAACTCGTCCAAAAGCCGGCTGGGTGCAAAGTTCAGTCGCCAGTTCTGACCAGCCTTGCCGCTGCCGATAGAGATATCGCGCATGAGGTCGGCGAACGCCTTCACCCCGCGCTGGTCGATATGCTTGAGCGGTCCACCCAGAGACATGGTAAAGCCGGTGCTCACCTTAAACGCCAGGTCGAGCAAGAAAGGCTCTGCCACCACTCCGGCTTCCAGAACCCGCACCGCTTCCATTTCTATGGCACCGACCAAAACTTCGCGAATCGCTTCTTCGCACATCGGGAAGCTGCCGAGGTTAGGCGCAAGTTCTTTCAAGGCGCTATTAAGCAAAGGTACTCGCTTGCCGCCGCCCGACATTTTTCCCAGCAGTTTAGCCATGCCGCGGGCTGGAAGAGCAACTTTCTTCACTTTTTCACCATCCCAGATGTAAAAGCCTTTGCCGCTCTTTCTGCCCAAGGCACCTTGCTCGACCAATTTGCTGACAATGTTGTCCTCGGGCAAAGCCAGCCGCTCACCGTGGGCATTGTGCAACGTACGGGCAACGCTGAGCACCACATCAAGCCCGACATAGTCCATCAATTCGATGGGACCCATGGGCATGCCGAAATTCTTCATAGCCTTGTCGATTGCTTCAACCGAAACACCCATAGCAAGAAGATGAGCCGCGACAACAAGCTCTGCGCCCAAGATAGCATTGACGATAAAGCCCGGATAGTCTTTGCAAGGCAGGGGCAACTTACCCAGGGCGCTCACCAAGCCAATCGAAGTAGCCAGGGTCTCTTTGCTGGTATGAGTGGTGGCTGGAATTTCCACACCGACCATACGGCTGACCGGATTGAAGAAGTGCATGCCGCTGAAGCGGTCTTTGTACTTGACGCCTTCCGCCAAAGCCTCAAGAGAGAGAGCCGAGGTGTTTGAGAAAATGAAGTAAGGCTCAGCGCGACCGGCGGCTTCCATCTCGCTGTCAATGCGGCGGTAACAGGCATGCTTCCATTCAAGCTTTTCTGGAATAGCTTCGATGATGGCGTCGCAGCAAACCAAAGCACTATATTCGGTGGCGGTTTGCAGCTTAGAAAGTGCAGCGCTGCAATCGGCTTCGCTCATTTTGCCGGTCTTGACGCGTTCGCTAGCCAAGGCAGCAATGTGCTGGGTTGCTGCAGTGAGAAGTTCTTCTTTCACATCAATCAGCACCACCTTATCGATAGTACCCGCCATCAAGGCTTCAAAGGCAATTTCTCGCCCCATGATGCCCGAGCCGACAACACCAAGGCATTTGACGGCATAGGGCGCAGCCTCACCGGCAAGCTTCTTTGCCTGACTGCGGTCGATAAACATATCTACCAAATTTCGGGCTTCGTTGGTATGGGTGCGCTTGGCAAAGACTGCCGATTCGTAGGCAAGGGCTTTATCGAGCGGCATATCAAGACATTTGAGAGTGCAGTCGGCGGCAATCGCCGGTCCTTCATAACCGCGCGACATGGCTTTGACTGTGGCAACAATCGAAGCCTTGGGCAGGTTGTGCGCAAAAGTGGCCAGCCTACCCTTGAATGCTTTACCGCTTTTGACGGCAAGCATGCGCGCCGCAAACCGCTCGCCCAAAGCAGGCTTCTTGCTCTTTGCCGCCCTGGCAGCATAAGCCCGACCGGCATCGCTGTCGACAAAGGCTATAGTTTCTTCACCGAGAGCGACTGCCTCCGCCTTAGCCAATAAGACCGACTGCGCCACGGCTTCATTGACCAAACCAAGGCGCCAAGCGTCTTGCGCATTGACATCAATACCGCTGGAAATTATCTTCACCGCTTCGGAGGGATCGATGAGACGGGGCAAAAGCACCGCTCCACCAAAGCCGGGCAAAAGCCCCAGACGCACTTCCGGCAGAGCCAAAGCCGTTTTTGCGCTGGTGGAGGCAAGGCGATGGGTGCACCAGAGCGCCAATTCCAGACCGCCGCCTTTGCAGGGTCCATCGATAGCGGCGACGAAAGGCTTACCCAGGGCAGGAATCTTGGCGAGAATCTGCTTGGCACGCTCCAACATGCGATAGACTTCCGCTTCGGAAGTTTCCTGCAACTGGTTAATCTCGGTGATGTCCGCGCCGGCGATAAAGTTCTCCGGGCTGGGCGATGCCAGCACAAAGCCTTTCAAATCATCTCGCTTAGCCAGATAGTCGAGCACTTTCTCCAGCTCATAAACAGCTTCCAGCTTAAGCAAGTTCACTTTACCCGGCACGCTGAACCAGACTATGCCGACGCCGTTTTCGCGCACTTCCAGACGATAATACTGCCAACTTGCAGGGCCGG
The DNA here is from genome assembly GCA_019745415.1 of Candidatus Obscuribacterales bacterium. GTDB lineage: Bacteria > Cyanobacteriota > Vampirovibrionia > Obscuribacterales > Obscuribacteraceae > Obscuribacter. Next base: position 258,143 of record JAIETF010000026.1, read on the forward strand.
CGCCAGCTTTCAATTGGCAGCCGCAACCGCCGTCATGCTCAATGTTCGCGCTTACCGCAGCGCTTGCTGCAGGGCCATTTACTGTGCTTTCTTTGATACTCATTTTATTTCACCTCAGTTGTGGTTGTAAGCTTTGATGAGGGCGGCAGCACCTTGCCCACCGCCGACGCAGAGGGTGGCCACCGCGAACTCTTCACCGGTCAATGACAATTCGAGAGCACCGGTACCGATGATGCGAGCGCCAGTCATGCCCAGCGGGTGACTGAGCGAAACACCGCCGCCGTTGCGATTGACCTTCTCGATATCGATACCCAGCCGATGAATACAAGCCAGAGCCTGAGCGGCGAAGGCTTCATTCAATTCCCAATAGCCGATATCGCCGACCGCAAGCGCGTTTCTGCCTAGCAGTTCATTGACCGCATCCACCGGGCCAAGCCCCATGGTCAGAGCATGCCTGCCGGTAAGCACCACGTCGACCAGTTCAGCCAAAGGCACGATACCCAGCTCTTTGGCCAGGTCTTCTGTGACCAGCACAAGAGCGCAGGCACCATCACCCATGCCGCTGGCATTGCCGGCGGTAACCACTCGCGAACGAGCTGTTTCGGGCAGTTTAGCCAGGGTCTCGACCGAAGTCTGACGAGGAAATTCATCATGTTCGACCAGCCCAACACCCGGAATGGCGATTGGTTCTATCTCAGCCGCCAGTCTGCCGCTTGCCATGGCGGCAAGAGCGTTACTCTGACTGCGGGCGGCAAATTCGTCGGCTTCCTGACGGGTGATGCCCATCAGATCGCCAACTATCTGGGCGGTTTTGATCATATTCAAAACTGCCGGGTCTCTCGACTGTTTAATTGGCCCCAAGCCGCTTTCAGCCAAGCCAAAGAAGGGCAAGGGACCGTAAGTCTTGAACATCTTGCGCAAGAACTTAGGAGCCCGGCTGGTCAGCCATCGGTTCAAGCCGCTATAGCGCTGTCTTCCAGAGACAATGAGCGGCGGCAACGACATCGACTCCACACCGCAAGCGATACCAAGTGCTGCTTCACCCTGGCGCAGAGCCGACCAGACGGCGTGAGCAGCGTTAATGCCGGAAGCGCATTGATGTTGAATGGTGTAGGCTGTGATATTGTCGGGTAAGCCGGCTTTCTGAGCCGATACACGAGCAGTGTTTGGTTCGAAGTAGCTCTGCACGGCATGACCGGTGACAATCAGATCAATAAGACTGAGGTCTTTGATTCCAGCTCTGCGGGTGACGTTCTTCAGCACATGGGCGACCATGTCTGAGGCTTCAAGACGCGACAACTTGCCGCCCACTTTACCGATCGGGGTGCGCACAAAGGCACCTATCAGTACTTTCTTTGGAGTGTTCATAGTTTTCTCCTGGTTTAAATTTTGGTTGTTTAATCGAGGGCTCAGTACTTTCAACGCCCTGGGGCGAAAGCGCCTGAAAAGACATACATAAGCCTGTGCAAAAGCTCGACGATGAGACCGGCTAGACCACTTACTAAAGACCGTGTCTCGTATGGCATGAGAATGGCAAGCAATAAGATAAAGAGCACCATATTTACCACCATGGCGCTGGCTCTTCTGAGAACTTGCAAGATAATGTAGACAATAATGACTGCGACGATGAGCGAAGCGAGATCGATGTGCATAGTTTTTACTCTTTTGTGGAGTGTTTGCAGTGAGGAGTGAGAGAACTTGTTTGACAGCAAGTTCAAAAGCTCAAAAGCTCAGAATCTCAAAAAGTCCGTCCTGGTCTTATTCTGATGTTCAGCATGAATGAAACAGGTTCGCCGTAGATCGGCGCCAATTGACGAGGCACGTCATAGAAAGTGACATCGGCACCCAGACCTACTCTTAGCGAGTTGGATGCGTAGACATCGTAGGCATAACCCAGAGTAAAGGCGCCGATGAGAGCGCTTTTCTCAAGTTCAAGATGGGCATGCTCGTCGTGATCAAGAGCAGAAAGACCGGGCTGACCAAACACATTGGTGGCGCCTAAACCCGATTTATCTACATACTCGATGCGACTATAAAGATAATGCCTGTCTGCAAAGTTGAAAGTGCCTTCGACAAGACCGCCTGTCTGACCGCCGTGTTTCTCAATGTTCTTGCCGAACACAGTCGAGAGGGACAGGTAACCGTCATCAAAACGCCGACCATATAAAGCAAAGGCGGTGACACGTTCTAAGTCTCCCGGGTGCAGGGTTTCGGGGTTGTGAACATGGGCATAAGAGGCACCGAAAACCCAATTTTCGCTGGGCATATATTGCAGACGCATAGAGTAGCTGTCGAAGCCGCCGATATCAATTGCCAAACGGTCTTCACCAGGTTCACGACCGTGAAAAGCCGATACGCCGAAGCGCAGTTTTTCATAATCGAAACCAAGCGAAAGCACGCCGTTTGTGATGTGCCCGGCATCATGGGCATGATGGCTGAGAGGTACGGCTGGGTTTTCCATAGCAGAGGGGCGGTGCATAAAGGCTGGCGGACCGTCTTCACGATCACCTGGAAAACCGAAATAGACATAATATCGAAAGCTTTCGCTGAGAGCCTGAGTAAAGCCCAGCGAAAGCTCAGAGACAAAGTTATGGGGATGCTGAGCATCAATAATAGACTGGCCTCTGTATGTCTCTCCGCTCTGAAACAGTTGCGGAAAGCCACCGGCGCGAGCAGTCCAAGGTTCAAAGGTGAACATGCCCCGGAACATCAAGGCACTGCTTTCAGAAAGCCTAAATTCGCACATCGACATTAGCCAGTTCTGCGACTGGAAGGCGCTGACACCACGGGGTCCACCTTGACTGTTAAAGCTCAACTTAAACTCGCCGTGAGCCATACAACTCTGGTCTTTCTGATCGACAAAGGGCAAATTAAAGTGCCACATATAGCCGGGACTATCGGCTGGTACAAGCGCCGTACCAGAACCCAAGGCACCCATTGATTGATAGGGACCGCCAAACTGAGAAGGCATCACCGGTAGTGACAAGGCAGATGTGTTGTCTTTAGGCTCATGCAAATGCATATGCCCGGAGTGTTCTGAATGTTCTGAATGTCTGGACTGTTCAGATTCGGCGTTGGCTGCTGCTGACAGTACAACCATAGAAGCCAGCATTAGGACACGACAAGAAGGCTTACGCCCAATTAGGCGTAATGGCATCATTTTCATGAATCCTCAGTACTGAAAGGGCCGCAAAGGCGGCATTAAGGTGTAAGTATGACTCGAACAACGCTGAGAGATTACTTGCATCACAGAGATGCCGACTTTGAGATATTTCCTGAGATATTGTCTGCCGAAAGGGCTTTTTTAGTAATCCTGCAGCTTGGTTCGAATTGAAAAGTACAATCAGAGTATTAGCTTACAATTGAGCCCTATACAAGAACAATTGAGGTAAATAGACGCGTTTAGTAAGAAATCAAGGCAGGGCCACTTAAAGAGTCCCTGAAAAAATCGCCATAGCGTTTCTCTATTTCAATGCCAAAATTCAATGACTTGCCAAAATTCAATAAAATAAGAGAGCGCCTTACCGACCGGCTGACTAGGTTGGATCAACCAGCAAAGCGTCTAAGCGACCTTGCCCATCAAGAGCGTAGAGGTCGTCGCAGCCGCCAATGTGCTCACCGTTGATAAAAATCTGAGGGATTGTTTTTCGACCCTTGCTGCGCTCAAACATCTCGGCAAATTTAGCGCTATCAGACTTAACGTCGAATTCCTCAAATGTCACTTTTTTCTTCTTCAGCAAGGCTTTCGCCCTTTCGCAATAAGGACAATGTGGACCGGAAAAAACTTCTATACGCAACATTGGTCGCCCCAAATAAGCACAAAGTAAAAGAGTATTACCAAAGCCGCAGTTTGTCCAAGAAAAACAGAAAAAGGCAGTGCTCCTACTTTTCAAAATAAAAACCCTAAAACTGTCTGTCAAAGCGGCGTTAGACTATTTTGACCTGGGTATATGAAACTTATTGGAATGAAGATATCAATATCTTTTTGGTTTAGGCACAACCAACTCATTCTGGTAAACAAAGAAGGCAACTCAAGACAGGTGCGGCGTGAATATAGACAACTTCAAATCTGCCCTTAGAAGAACCCAACCTGAACCCCAGGACACCGAAAGAACTTTAGCCTGGAAGCTTTTGCTCGCCAGAGCCAAAGAAAGTCAACAAAATGGAAACTGGGAAGACGCTTGCGCCTGTTACGAAGGGGCTGTTTCGATGATCGAAGCCAGACTTGGGGCGAAAAACATCTTATTAGCACATGTCCTGATGCAATTTTCCATTCTCAAAGAAGAAATGGGCGAATTGGATAAGGCTAAAGAGACAAGTCACCGAGCCAGAATGATCATTGCCGACCTGGCTTCAGACGCTGAGGGTGAACTGCTGAAATCTTAACTTAACGGCTGAATTGTCTTGCAGTTAACTTAGGCAAGCTCGATAGCTTTCTACTACTTTTTATAGTCTTTTAGATCCAAAAAAAAAGAGAGCGGGGGTGATATCGCCATTGATATCACCCCGCCCTTCAGCACTGCTCTGAATTCATTCTTCAAGCAGTTTCTGCAGTCTCCAGACGTTCCGGCAAGTAACGGCTCATGTAGACACCGTCCTCACCGTCCGGATAGTAGTTCTTCTTGATGCGTTGGCGACGAAAACCAAGACGCAAGTAGCATTCGATTGCTGCCGAGTTGCTCATGCGCACTTCCAGAGAAACGCGCTTCTTGCCAAGCCGCCCGGCGAGCACAAAGAGACGCTCGATCAGACGATTGGCCAAACCCATGCGCCGGAAGCGTGGATGCACAGCCACATCGGCGATGTGAATTCGTCCCTGTGTTACCTCGAAGAGGAGGAAGGCAGCCACGGTTTCAACCGTCTCCACCTCACTATCTTGGTCCTCTCGACAGGTGAGAACATAGCCGAAGCAGTTCCCCCAATCAAAGAAAGCCGCGATATCTTCCTCGCTCCAGGCATCGGCATAGCTCAGGCGCTCGATTTCAGCCACCTGGGCAAGATGCACCGCTCGCAGCCTGGAAAGACGCAAGCTTGAAAAAGACTTTTGTGATTTTTCCATGGTTGTTCTAGTAGTAAAAGAGAGGGGGAGGTTGTCCTCCCCCTCTCAGCGCACCGCATTGAATGGAAGTCAGCGCCGACAAGCCTCGACCGAGA
>JAIETF010000030.1 GCA_019745415.1 Candidatus Obscuribacterales bacterium
CATGAGACAAAACCGAAAACAGCCTGGCTAATTCACCGCTTACTACAGCTCTATAAGGCATACAGCCCCCTGTTTGAAATTCATCATGGCATTTGTATTGATGCTGAAATTAAATTCGGACTGTTCTATCTGAGAGAGCTATATCAATCAAGAAAGAGAGAAAACTCAGAAATAAAGGCCCAAGGTATTCTTTCATCACACTTTCATATATTAACATATCTCTATATTAGAAGTGAAATTTTCACAGACGGCAAGTGACCGCCCGAAAGGCCGCCATCGCCTGCAAATATTCGGTATGCACTTCAGCCAGGCGCATGCGAGCTTCGGCCGTAGCCCGCTCCCTTTGGTTGACCAAAAAGAGTGTGCCGTCGCCGGCAGCATAACGTAGACGTTCGCCCTCTTCTACATCCCTAGCCTTGCGCACCTCTTCCAGGTTGGCTACATATCTCTCGTAAGAAGTATTTATAGCCGAGACTGTATCATCCACTTCAGTCTGAATGCGCAACCTTTCCGCTTTCTCTTCTTGATCCAATTTTTCAAGCTTGAGACTAGCCGCCTGGGCTTGACCACGGGCGGTACGCTGCCTCAGCGGCGCCGAAACAGCAACACCACCGCGAATGACATAACCAATGCCCTCAGGACCGGTATCGGCGCCCTGCGAGACATAGGCGTCAATTGCAGGCAAAATCATATTCTTTGCTAATTTCAACTCAATCTGCACTTGTTTGCGCTCAAGTTCGATGCGCTTCAACTCCGGTCGCTTATCCAATGCTTCCTGCCGCCCACGCTTCCAGATCTCATCAGACAGAAGTAAAGGTTCGGGCGAAAGCGCCGGGACTTCTTCCAGGCGCGGCACACCGCCTGGAGTGCCGGCATCACTCCAAAGAAAAACAGAGAGTGAATAAGCAGCCTTCTGAAATTCACGCTGAGCCTTAACAAAAATCGACTGCCGTCTTTGAATTTCCTGTTCGGCTTCCTTTATCTCCAAAGCGGGAGAATCACCGCTTACCACTCGCTCTTTGATTTGCTCGGTGCGCGCTACGGCCAGGCTAAGTAGGTCATTTGCCACCGCCAGGCGCGCCCGCGCCCCCATACACTCATAGTAAGAAGCTGCCGCCTTGAGCAAAACCTCCAGCCTGGTCAAACCAAAAAGCTGCTCAGCCAAAGGTTCACCTAATTTGGCTTGCTTTTCCATGGCCGCCTTTTCGTTAATCATCAAACCGCGAGCCAAAGGCACAGCCACACCGCCGAAATATTCACCAGCCTTACCACTGGGCACAAAAGGCGTCTTAGTATCATTTGGATTCAAACGCATGCCGGTAAAAACCTTGATGCCCGAGCGCGTGAGCAAATCGATACGACTTTCGTTATGAACTGCATTCTTGGCCTTACCAGGCTCAAAAGTGTCTTGCACTCTGAGAAATTCGTTAACCGAGGTCAAAACCGGATCAAAAGCACCAGTCTTCTCCAGTCGCTTAGCCGAAGCAATCTTCTTCTCCGCTACAGCTCCAATTAACTTAGGATAGTTTCTGTCGACTCTATCGATAAACTTTTGAAAATCCAAACCAAGGTCTTGTGATTTCTCGGCAGTAAGACTCAAGGGCGATAGCGATAAGGGAGGACGCAGAGCCGGTCCATCTCCGCTTGCATCCTTGCCCTGGGCGAAAGCAGCAGGCCCAGGCGAAAGCAGCGCCACTAAGAGCAGAAAGGAGAAAACACCAACTCTATCCATCGATCCTATTTCGACTTCCGCTTCACTTCAGACTTACTTCCATCCTGCTTATGCAATCCCAGTTCTTCAGGTTTGACCGTTGGCGGAAAGGCATTGAACTGTCGCCACAACTCAAAGCCAAGAGGCACTGTATCAAGCATGATCCAGCCGCTTGCCTCAGCACCAGGACGAAGAAAGCGGGTGGAAGGCCAGGGCTCATCTCTACCGGCGGCAATAGCTTCTTCATCCGGCTTGACAATAACCCGAAACTGACAACGTCCATCATCACTGGCGTCTATCACAGCCACCTTACCACCGAAGGTACCAACGGCAATTGAAGGCCAGCCGGCAAACTGCAAGGCGGGCCAACCGGCAAATTGCAGACGCACCGGACGCCCCACCGAAACAAGAGGAGCGTCATTATCGCTGACCACCAGTTCGGCAGCCAAATCTTCAGTATCAGGCGCGATTACAGCCAGAACAGCACCGCTATCTACAGTCTCACCTGCACCCACAGTCATCAACTTGACAATCCGCCCCTTGCATGGCGCCAACACTCTTCTTTGCGCATGCCTATGCTGCACATTCTGCAATTCGACTTCCAGCTTCAATATATCCGAATTGGTGCTTTCAATTGTCTCTTTTACTGAAGCCATAGCCGCCATTATATTGCTCAAACCGGCATCGGTGTCGGCCAATATCTTAGCCTGGTCGTATATAGCCAAGGTCTGATCTCTTTTAGCGATCTGCACCTGGGCGGCAGCTCTCTCGTACTCAGTGGCGGCTCTAGTCTCATCTAGAACGCCCAGCTCAAGATCGCGCCGAGAGCGCAATCCCTTGTCGTGAAGGGCTTTCATACGTTCAAGATTGAGCCTGGCTGTGACCAAGTTCTGTTTAGCAGCGTCGCGCGCCTGTTCCGCCGCCCAGATGCGATCTTTAGCCTGACTGGCCCTTTCTTGGGCCGAGGGCACAGCGGCTCCTTGAGAGCGGCGCAGACTATCGAGCTGTTCGCCCATAGCTTTGTAGCGGGATTGTGCCGCTTCTTTGCGAGACTGCAGAGCCTTGATTTGCGACTTAATGCGAGAAGCCTGATTGACATCTAAGAACTTGGGATCCAAATCAGAGAGCTCGGCCACCAACTGTCCGGCTTCTACGGTCTCACCATCACGCACATGCCAGGCGTGCAGGCGCGCCGGAATCTGAGCTTCGATATTTTGTGGACGATGCATAGGTGAAAAAATAATCACTCGCCCCGAAGCCGAAACAGACTGTTGCCAGGGCACGAATGCTAAAGCCAAGATGAGCACGACCAGCACAACAATCAAAGTGATCGAAATGAACATGCCGCTCATTGAAGATCTGACCATGTTGAAAGAACGATAGCTGGAAACGGCACGCTCTTTTTCGTCCAAATCTATGACCGTCATACCTTGGCACTCCTGTCGGTTTTGCGCCTTTCCACCGAACGTATCTGGGCAGCCAGATCGGGAAAGAGAGTAGAGAACTCTGAAACATTACGCCAAGATAGATCTGCTGGGGTACCCGACTCAACGATCTTTCCTTCAGAAAGCACATAGACCCGAGAAGAGCGCATTACCACTTCGGCGTCATGGGAAATATCAAAAATTGTCCAGGAATTCTCAGGCGCGAAGATTGCCTCCACGATCTTGAGCTTGGTGGCTTCATCGATACCAGTAAAAGCTTCGTCGAGGATAAGCAAATCAGGCCGCCCAGCCAGAGCCCGTGCAATCAACAACCGTTGCACCTGCCCCCGTGAGAGATTTCGTCCCCCACTGACAAGCATGGTGCTGAGACCACTGGGCATGTTGACCAAGTCTTTACTAAACTGTGCTATTTCAAGGGCCCAGCGCACGTCTTGATGGCTGACATAGGGACGACCGAGGGTAATATTGTCTTCAATTGTTCCTTCAAAAACTTCATTGGCGTCACCGACCAAGCCCACACGTCGCCTAAAACTAGGCAAACTAACATCCCTCAAATCAAAGCCGCCCAACTCGACCGTGCCATGCGAAGGCTCATAGATGCCGCAGAGCAACCAAGCCAAAGTAGTCTTACCGGCACCGCTGGCCCCGACCAAGCTGGACCTCTCACCACTGGCGATACCAAAATTGAGACCGGAAAGCACTTCACTTCTCTCACCGCCATAAGAAAACCTTACATCATAACAAGCGATACTCATGCCGCCTTCCTGCTCAGGCATGTCCACGCCGCCACGCCGTTCTATCGGCAAGTCGGTGATATGCCCAACCTTGTCAAGCCCGGTCAGCAGATCGTAGAAAACATCACAACTGCGAATAATCTTTTCAAGAGCTGAAAGCACTGTAAGAACAATAAGCTCGGCAGCCACAAGTTGACCCAAAGTAAGCTGCCTGTTGATGACCAACCAACCACCAATGGCTAAAACACCAGTGCTGGCTAAGGCCTGAAAAACATAGGTAGCAAAGGCCTGCCTATACAAAACAGCAAAATGAGCCCTTCTGGCATTGAGATAGTTGACCACCAGACCATCGGTGTGTTCAGTAAAAAAGCGCAGCACCCCGCTTATCTTAAAACCAGTCTGACAGCGGCCCATATCTTCCAGCCATTCAGCCACTTTGTACTTAAGCAAAGATTCTCTGATGCTGGTGCGCAGACCGCCATAGCCCAATACCGCGGCAGCAAAGATAATGAAAAGAATAATAATCACGTCGAAGGCAAGCAGCAAGGGGCTATAAAACGCCATCAAAACCAAACCGACAATGACCTGCAATATGGCAGACGGAGCCTCCAGCAAAAGCTTGGCCCAAGACTTATGCACTGTGATGACATCAAAGAAACGGTTGATCAATTCAGGCATATACTCGCCCACCAAAGCAGACGCCTTGATTTCCGGTATGCGCTCACTGATGTCTAGCGAAAAGAAAGCAAAAATGCGCTGCTGCAGGCGCTCAACCAGGCAAAATTTGAGCATGCGCAAAAGAGCGCCGAAAAGAAGACCAACAAAGACCAACAAAGACAAAACAATTAGCGGCTGCAGAAAAATGCCGGCGGCAATTGTATTGACAAGCGCTTGCGCAGCAAGAGGCACAGCCAAAGACAAGAGTCCGGTTATAACCGTATAGGTCATGAGCACGATTAAATCGGACCGATCCGACACAAGCATGCGCCAAAAGCGGTCAGTCGGACTGAGGTGAATATGCTGATCAGAACTAGAATTTGCCATGATAAAAACTTAGCACGACATTTTCAAATATGCAAGCTTTTGAAAATGTATGAAGCTTCACTTACAAAAGCGAAAAAATTGGCTCTATCAAAGGCCTAATTACTATTCTTCCTTCAGTCTTTCAGCCTGGTCAAATGCCTCGCCATCTTGACCATCCTCGCTATCGGCGCTGTCTTGTTCCAGTCTAGAAAGAATTGCCAAAGATTGCTTATACATAACTTCAGCCTCTTGCGGCCTATTCATTTTGCGCAACAATTTGGCGTAATCAGAGAGAATTTGCGCCATATCCGGGTCTTCCTTATTGAGATTTTTCTTGCGTATCTCAAAGGATTTCCTAATCAAGACTTCCGATTCGTCAAAGCGCTCCTGCTTAAAATAAATATTCGACAGAGTACTAAAGAGCTCGGCCATCTTCAGTGGCTCAAGTTTTCCGGTCGACTCGGCAATAGCAATGGCGCGTCGCACAAAGGGTTCGGCCTGGTCATGTTTATCCTGAGCCAGAAGCGAGCCGGCTAGATTGGAAAGATCAGTCACCAAGACAGGGTCTTGAGGACCAAACTGATTGAGACGATGCACCAGGATACGTTCGTAAATCACTTGGGCTTGGGAAAAGTTTCCTTGCCTGAAATAACTATGAGCTAATCTTTCGAAGACTCTGTGTAAAGATGACGGAGCATCGGCGGAGGGATCGAAGCCTTTGATCAAATCTTCCGAAAGTCCCTGCCCCTTGGCCAGAGAAGCTAGACGACTGGCTCTGGCATCGGAAGGCTGTATGGTCTGGCTATGCTTGCGCGGCTTCTTGACCGGGGCAAGGTTATGCAGCGAACTGGCTTCTTCGTTGGAAACAGCATTTTCGTCCGCCTCATCACCGGAATCGCTTGAATCTTGCACCAGTGAATCATCGGCAATCGAAGGAATTGCGCCAAGAATCGCTCCCTCCGGCGCGGGCTCGCTAAAGAGAGGCGGCGGCGGTTCCACCTCAGCCATGACACTACCTATGATATCATCGACATTGGTCAAAGGGGCTTGCGAGAGCTGGGCGGAAATAGCCTCCACACTAGGAACATCGCTGGCATCACTTGCCGTAGTTTGAGAACTGTCGCTCACCGGCTCTTGTTCTTGTTCGTTTTCGACTAGCGCACCCGGCGCTCCAGAGACGGTATTTGGTTTAGGAGGAGAAGACTCTTGCTCCTCGGCGCTTTCGCCCTTAAGCCTTAAACCTTTTTCTTTCGACCAACCTAACTCTTTGAGAGCATCGTCAAATTTGACCGGGCCTTCCGGGCTATGGTGCAAGCAATAATCGAGGGTGACAACAGCATCATCACGACCGATTAGACCTTTAGATATAAGCTGATAGCAACGCAGAGCCGCCTGCAAAGTCGGAACATCGAGATGCCCGGTCAAGACCAGGAATTTGCCGATAACAGCAGCCGACTTAGTGCTTATATCAAAGGCATCATCCAGTTCGTCTTCAGTAAGCACATTAGCCAGAGAAAGCAATTCGTCGAAAGTTATGTCTCCCGAGGCAGCCTGCTCCTCTTTTACTTCGCGGATAGCCTCTTCCAAGGTGGCGCCGCCGCTATGCACCCGAGCCAGACATTCACTAGCCCTAGTCGAAGACAACTCGCCCTTATCGACCAGTTTCTGCAATTCGAGAGCGCCATCCAGAATATTCTGGGAGACAAGCATGCGACTGATTAGGACCTGCCCGATGGTTTGTTGATTGACCAACCCCCATTCCAAAGCATTCATGACATCGGTCTCGGTGAGCACACCAGCCATAACCAGAAGCTCGCCCAGGCGCACACCCTTCTTGCGGGCCGGCACCGGCTTGATTGCAACAGTCTGCACTTCCGCGCTGGGCTCGGCCGCTTGCACCGGCTCTAAACCGGCTTTCTCTCGCAAGCTGGCAATCGCTTCCGCCCTGGACATCATCTCATCACGCACCCGCACCTGCATGTCTAGGACGGCATTGAGCAGATCGTTAGACAAGATATTGTGCAAAACCAGCATGCGACCGAGGGGTAAACCAGTGGTGTTGCTTTGCTCTACAGCCTTAGCCAGAACTTCATACGTGACCAGTCCAGACTCGACCAAAAGTTCGCCCAGCTTACTCGACTGCGAACGTTTGGGGCTGGCGTACTCATTTAAGATGTCACGAAAAGGGGCACCGACCTTGTAGGCAATCTTGAGGCAGCGCAAAGCCTCAGGCAGCTCCACCGACTTATCCCTGAGCATTGACTGTGCTTCGAGGGCCGATTGTAGGTCCCGCGGCGATATTAAGCCGTTCATCACAAGCATCTGCCCAATCTGCATACGCTTGCCCTGGGCGGCGCGCATGGCTTCTGCCAGTTGCAGCTGGGTGAGGATGCCGGCCTGAACCAAGAGGTCTCCCAACCTGGTACTGGTCATGGAACGCTTTAATATCGAAGCCACTTGCTAGACCTTACTTACGCAATTGCATAGTCGAAACCCTTCACTAGCATAGCATTGCCTAGAGCCCCCAAAATATTATCGGTAGCCCGAGGCCCGAGATAGTTCAAAAAACCCAGCCGGTAACTGATAGCGCAGCGCCTCGGCCAATACAGTGCGGGCGATTTCAGACTGGCCCTGGCCGTCGAGGTCGGCAATAGTGCGCGAAATGCGCAAAACCCTATCATACCCCCGCCCTGAAAGCCCGAACTGATTGACGGCTTTAGCCATAAGGCTTTTGCAGTCGGAGCTGAGGCGACAATGGTCTTTCAATTCCTGCGAATTGAGATAACCGTTGTAGACAAAGCCATTGCCCCGACGATTGCGTAACTTCTGCAATTCCACCGCCCGCATCACCTTCTTGAGAATAGCCGCAGAACTCTCTTCTTTGCGAGAGACAGTCAACTCGTTCTCAGATAGGCGTTGCACCTCTACTTTCAGATCAATTCGGTCCAGCAAGGGCCCTGAAATGCGCGACCAATAACGCTGTGCCTGATGAGGTCCGCAAACACAACTTTTAACGGCATCACCCCGATAACCACAGGGGCAGGGATTACAAGCAGCCACAAGCACAAAGGCAGCCGGATAAGTAAGAGTTTGCCCGGCCCTAGAAATTGTTACTTTCTGGCTCTCTAGAGGCTGCCTCAAGTTATCAAGGTGAGTGCGCGGAAATTCAGTCAGCTCGTCGAGAAATAAAACACCTTGATGACTAAGCGAAATCTCACCGGGTTTAGGCATCAAGCCGCCCCCCACCAAGCCCACGACTGAAGCGCTATGGTGCGGACTACGAAAAGGTCGCTCAAAAACGATGGCATCTTTGCGAGTGAGCAAGCCTGCCACACTATGCAATTTGGTCAACTCCAGTGCCTCTTCATATTCCAACGGGGGCAGAATACCTGGCAAGCGCTCAGCCAACATAGATTTGCCCGAGCCAGGGGGACCGACCATGAGCATATTGTGCCTACCGGCCGCGGCTATTTGCAAAGCCCGCTTGGCGTGTGCCTGTCCTTTCACTTCATTCATATCTTTGCCGATTTTCACCGAGGCAAGGAAGCGCTCTCGCCGCTTACCGAGATAGACAGTGCCATTGCCCAAGCCTTGTGAAAGTTTCATGACCTGCATCAAATGCGATACCGGATAAACTTTCAATCCATCAACCAGAGCAGCTTCTTCGGCATTACCTTCGGGCACGACAATACCGGCGGCACCGGCTGCCTGACAGGCTAAAGCAATTGGCAGCACACCGCTGACCGGTCGCACCGCACCACTCAAAGAGAGTTCACCGACAAACCAAAGATCGGCGATTTTCTCACCGTCTATAAGCCCGGTTGAAACAAGAATACCGGTGGCTATAGGCAAGTCGTAAGCCGAACCTTCTTTTCTGATATCACAGGGGGCGAGGTTGACCACCCACTTCTTGCCGGGCGGCATCAGAAAAGAACAAGACTTGATGGCCGAACGTACTCGCTCGCAAGCTTCGCGCACTGCAGCATCAGGCAGCCCGACTATACTAATTTGACCGAGACCACCTAAACAATCGACTTCCACTTCAATAGGGCTGGCTTCCACACCGGCTAAAGCACCGGAATAAACACATGCAAACATAACACCTCGACAATAGGCGGGGATAAGAAAAGCAAATTGCTACCTGCTTTAAAGACGTAATTTCAGGTGAAAAAGTTCAATGCTGAGGATTATTTTTTAGGCTTGCAGCATTAATTCAGAAAGCTTACTTATTTAGCTGCTTCTTGAGAGCAACCACTTCTTGATTGTCAGGATGCTCTTTCTCTAGAGAGCTAAATTCAGAAAGCGCCTCTTTCTTCTTGCCGGCGGCATTCAGTGCTTGCACGAGACCGATGCGGGCATCGAGATTTTCCGGCTCAATTTCGAGTGCTTCTTCTTCTTCTTTGATCTGATCTTCGGGACGACCAGCCAAACCAAGTACCAGAGCCAGCTTGTGATGAGTAACATCATTAGTAGAATCAATCTGACAGGCCGACTTGTAGGCTTCTATGGCAGTATTTAGATCGCCTTTACCAAGAGCCGCCTCAGCTAGAGCACAAAAGGCTCTTGGCTCACTAGCGTCCATGGCGGTAGCTGTGCGAGCTTCCTGAAAAGCCTCATCAAAACGCGATTTCTTGGCCAGTGCTTCACTGAGAACATAGTGAGCGATGCTGTTTTTAGGATCCAGCGCGGTTGCTTCCTTTAATACGTTAATGGCTTCATCGTAACGTCCCTGTTCGTTGAGAATGACACCAAGATTATTCATAGCGGTAGGATTCTTAGCATCACTGAGAAGCGCTTCTCTATATTCTTTTTCGGCTTTGTCGTATTCGCCTCTTTTGAAGAACTCATTGCCTTGAATAAGATAAGAGTTTGCCGGACGACGAATATTGATACCACTGCAAGCTGTAAGCGAGAATGCGCAGCCAAGCAAAACGATCGCACCGATAAGCAAGAGCGAGGCAGCCTCATGTCTTGGCGCCCCCTCCTTATTTGCAATCCTGGCAATGGCGAAATCAGGTCGCTTTCGCCCTGATACGCTTGATCGATCGGTCATATAGCTTGAACCGCCTTAGACTAACAAACCGGTTCGCAAGAACCTTTCTTGTCTTTGTCAGTTGTCTTGTCTTTGTCAGTTGTCTTGTCTTTCTCAGTTGTCTTGTCAAGCTTATTATAGACCTTGAGTTCGTTCAGCTGCTCATCTGACGCCGCAGATGGTGCACTTGTCATCGGACATGCCCCCGACTGTGTTTTCGGAAAGGCAATGACATCTCTAATTGATTTGCATCCGCAAAGCAACATGACCATACGATCAAGACCAAGGGCAATACCACCATGGGGTGGCGCGCCCGACTCCAAGGCTTCAAGCAAGAAGCCGAATTTCTCTGCAGCGGTTTCTCTGTCTAGACCAATGGCAGCGAAGGCTTTCGACTGCATCTCTTGATTGTGAATACGAATAGAGCCGCCGCCGATTTCAACACCGTTATAGACGATGTCATAGGCTCTTGCTTTAACACTTTCGGGGTCGCTTTCCAGCTTATCGAGGTCTTCCACCCGCGGGCTGGTGAAGGGATGGTGCACAGCCATTAGACGCCCTTCTTCTTCGTCATATTCAAAGAGAGGGAAATCAACAACCCAGAGCAGTTTGTGCAGAGTCTCATCGATCAAGCCGAGTTCCTCACCCAGCTTCAAGCGCAAGCGACCGAGCACATTGGCCACTTGCTTTGCTTTATCGGCGACAATCAAAATCACATCACCAACGCCGGCCCCGGCTATTTGTATAATCTGCTCTATTTCATCGGCAGAGAGGTGTTTCTCTAAACCAGAGGTGCGCAGCCCCTCTTTACCAAAGGAAATCCAGGCCAAACCTTTGCCGCCGCAGCTCTTAGCATAGTCGGCCCAGGTGTCGAGATGTTTGCGCGAAGTGCTTTCGGCTTTGCCGCTCAAAACTATACCTTTGACCAGACCACCGGCTTCAGCTACATCTTTGAACATTTTGAACTTGCAGCTGCGGGCCACCGCTGTGAAATCTTTAAATTCAAGCCCAAAGCGCAGGTCAGGCTTATCGCTGCCATAAAGCCCCATAGCGTCGGCATAACTCATCTTCTGAAAGGGCGGTTTCAACTCTATGCCGGCACAGGCAAAGCTTTCCACCAATACGCCTTCAGTCACTCTTTGCACTTCGTCTTCATCAACAAAAGAAAACTCCATGTCAATTTGAGTAAACTCAGGCTGTCTATCGGCCCGCAAGTCTTCATCGCGGAAGCACCGAGCGATCTGATAATATCGGTCAACCCCGCTAATCATCAGAGTTTGCTTGAAGAGCTGCGGCGACTGCGGCAGGGCGTACCAGGAACCAGGATTGAGACGACTGGGAACCAGGAAGTCACGAGCACCTTCTGGAGTAGCTTTGCAAAGAATAGGTGTTTCTACTTCGATAAAGCCCTCGGTATCTAAATAGCGCCTTACAGCCTGCGAAATCTTGTGACGCATGACCAGGTTTTTGCTCATCTCGGGGCGGCGCAGATCGAGATAGCGATATTTGAGCCTCAGGGCCTCATCAACCTTTTCGCCTTGATCTAGCTGAAAGGGCAGAGGACGGGCGGTATTGAGAATTTCACATTGATCAGGATAGAGTTCAACCAGACCAGTCGGGCTGGAATGATTGCAGGTGCCTTCCGGACGCCCGGTCAACTTGCCTGATACGGCAATGACAAACTCATTTTTCAAGTTTACGAAAACGTCATGTACTTCTTTATTTTTATTAGGGTCGGCAACCAATTGCACCTTGCCGGTGGCGTCTCTCAGCTCTACGAATATTAGTCCGCCCAAGTCGCGAACCACATTGACCCAGCCGGACAGACAGACATTCTGCCCTACCTTGTCAACACTCATTTGTCCGCAACGATGGTCGCGCCGAAGCTTAAGGCTCACCAGCTTTTCCTCCCTCTATAAAGAACGAACTGCCATTTTAGCTGACAAGCAGGCAAAAGCAGCCGAAAAACGCGCACCTGTTAAGAATTGGAAGTAGTCAAAACGCCAAGAGGGTGTAGACTAAAAGTATTAGCTTAGATAGTTTTACTTTTCAAAGGTCTTCGCCAAAATGAGCTTCTTCTCTTTTCTATCTGAACCAATTCCTCGATTTGCATTCGGCCTAGTGGTTTTAGTATTGGGCTTTTCCTACATGTACAAGGGCTGGAACGCTTGCGTTTTGGGTCGCTTTAACTACTGGTCCGGCTTCTTACCAATAACTATGATCTCACCCTGGCTGACTCACTTGCCTCCAGGCAAGCGCTCACTTATCAAGCGCAAAGAAGGCATGTTGGCCCACATGTTTGTCGGTCCTTCCTTTTTCATCTGCGGCTTGCTTTGCATCTGCGCCGGCTGTGACTTCGTCAATCTTCCAGGCACAAAAACACTCAATCTAATACTAAACGGCGGCGATCCAAACAAACCCACCGCCGTTTCTTTTGACGAAAACACAGGACGTTACGCCTTCCCCATTCTGGTGAAAAGCGGGGGCAAATTCTACAAACACTTCTTTGAAACCAGAATCTCGGAAGAGCATGACATTCTCGGTCGCAAACTAGATAAGATGATTCCCGACCAGGAAACAAATATCGACGGCGCCAGAATAAAGCACGCCAGCGGCAAATAACCTCCAGACTTGGTTTTATAAGAAAAGAGGGGGCGCAAGCCCCCTTTTGCTTAGTGTCTATTTAGTTAAGTAGTGTCTATAAAGGGTTGGAAAGACCTTGCTGGATGCATATTTAATGATAGTATCTATGGTTCGCATATCCGGAAAATATGATTGGAGGGGAGAACCTTTGTCAGAGGTTAGAGTAGCCGAGGGCGAAAGCATCGAAGCAGCGCTCAAGCGTTTCAAGAAAAAAATCCAGAAAGCTGGAATCTTGTCTGAAATTAAGCGCAGAGAACGTTACGAAAAGCCGAGCGTGAAAAGAAAGCGCAAAGCTGAAGCCGCAAGAAAGCGCCGTTCCTAATTCTTGAGAACGCCTCCAATAATTAGCCCCGCGATTTTCGCGGGGCTTTTTTGTTCAGCACCTCTGCGACGCGACAAACAGCCTCCGTTGTCAGGAGATTAATCAGCAGATTAGAGGGCATAAATCTTTCAGAGGCAAAGCAAATTTTTAGTCATGCCCTCGTCACCCTGGTCTTTTGTCGGGCCAAATCAGATTAATTGCGGAGATAGCGATGAGCACAAAGAAAAACCAAGCCGGCATGGTCAAACTGGAAACAGGGAACCTCAAAGAAAGACTGAATAAACTTTATGACTGTCGTAAGGGTCAAAGTCACCTTAACCAAGGCCTCACCCAAGAAGGCATGTTTGAATATCTATGGGATCTGAAAGAAAGAGCCCTGCTTGAAAAACGCCAGACTGTAGAGGTGCCGAGCAATTGGCTGGACGAATTAGAAGATATGCAAGAAGAAAGAAGATTCTCCTGACCACAGGACTCACCTGCTTCCTTGCAGCCGGCATTTTGCCAGGCTTTATCCTTAGACAATCAGGCGCCTTGGCCAAAAGTCTAACCAGACAGCAAAAGCAAGTAATTGCCAAAGAACTACATCTAGCCGGATTGGCTGCCCGCAAAGCCAATCTGAAAATGGATCAAGACATTGAAGCACTGGCAGAAGCGCTGCCGGTGCTTTTGTCTAGACTAACCAAAAAACTAGCACCGGGTCAGGTGATCACTTCATCGGTTCTAGAGACGACAGAGCCAGTCAAAACCATACTGAGCCGCAACCCCTATGAACAAGAGAAAGAGCTGGCAGGCGAAATGAGCCGTCAGCGAGCCGAATATGCGGCAGCCGCCCCGGCGGTGCAGCACCAGGGCTTTGGCACCACCAAAATCAAGGGTGATCGCCGCGAGCCAGAAGAAGAGCAGACTCCGCGCCTTTATATAGTGGGGGTTAGCCCCCTGGAAATATCAGAAACCACAAATAGCGGCGAACTAAGCGAGACGCTAAAGGCTCAAACCCAAACCAATCGCATTCCCGGCACCTATTATGTTTTTTGCGACCGCAAACAATTTCTAGTGACAGCCATCGGTCTGGAAGGACAAGCTCTGCATGGCGAGAAAGGCCTGCGAGCCAGCCTTGGTGCAATACCAAGTGCCGGCCCCTAAAGAAAAGACGATTCAATGTTTTGGCTAGGACAATACTAGGCAAAATACCAGGTCAATAACAATAACGATTAGCTACTCTGGTCGTATGACTTCTAGAGTAGAGAAAGAATGAACAGACTAAATCTTCGAAATAAAGCCCTAACTGCAGGCTCTCTCATTTTGCTTATGCAAGGCGGCTTGCTTTCGAGCCCGGTGTCTTCAGCCGAAAGAAGCAAAACCAATTTAAATTTAGCTAGCGCCACCACCGGCGGCATCAGCCAGAAAGACGGACGTAAGAGTCTTTTAAATGCAGAAGGTTCAGGTACTCTCAAGGCTCTAGACAAAGATGGAAAAGAAGTAGGCCGCTGCCCGCTCAAGCACACCGCCGTCACCGCCGACATAGCAGGTTATATCGCCAGAGTGACTGTGAAACAGACTTTTGCCAATCCCTTCACCAAAAAGATAGAGGCGGTCTATACATTCCCCTTGAGCGAAAACGGTGCTGTCGATGAGATGCTCATGAAAATCGGCAGTCGCACCATCCACGGCACCATCAAAAAACGAGAAGAAGCCAGACAAATTTATGAAGACGCCAGGCAGAGAGGCTATGCTGCCTCGCTCTTAGAACAAGAACGCAGCAATATCTTCACCCAATCTGTGGCCAATATAGAACCAGGCAAAGACATTGAAGTCACCATAAGTTATATCGAAACCCTACCCTTCGATGGCGGCAAGTATACTTTCACCTTCCCCACCGTTGTCGGTCCTCGCTTTATGGGCAGCGGTCTTGGTCCTGATTCAGCGCCGGTGCCTGATGCCTCGCGCATTAGCCCGCCGCTTGCCGCCGAGGGAGAAAGAGCCGGACATGATATTTCAATAGACATTAACCTAGACGCCGGCATGAGCCTGAGCAATCTCAACTCGGCATTGCACCAGGTCAATATAGAGAAGAGAGGCGAGAGCAAAGCCCATGTGAATTTAGTTGACCAAAAAACAATTCCAAATAAAGACTTTGTTCTGTCTTGGAATGTGGCTCAGGAACAAATCAAAAGCGGCTATCTCACCTATAAACAGAAAGCAGACAAAGACGGCTATTTTACCCTGATGGTGATGCCGCCCAAGAGAGTAACGGCGCAAAACACGGCGCCCAAAGAGCTTATCTTCGTCATCGACTGCAGCGGCTCGCAAAGCGGCGCTCCTTTGCAAAAGGCTAAAGACGCCATGCTCTATATGCTTGAACACATGAACGCCAACGATACTTTCCAAATTATCACCTTCAACAACAGTGTCGAACAGTTTCCCGATAAACCGGAACAAGCCGGTCAAGATCTAAAACAAAAAGCACGCGACTTCATCGAAAAGTTGCAAGCGCGGGGCGGCACTTGGATGGCGCCGGCGGTGGAAAAGGCTTGCAGCTTAGCCAATGACTCTCATCGCCTCAGGATAATTACTTTTATGACCGACGGCTATGTCGGCAACGACTTTGAGATTCTTGGTCTGGTCAAGAAAATGCGCGGCAACTCGCGTTGGTTCCCTTTCGGCACAGGCAACAGTGTCAACCGCATGCTCATCGACGGTATGGCTAAAGAAGGGGGCGGCGAGGCTGAATACGTGCTGCTCAACTCTTCCGCTGAAACAGTAGGCAAGAAATTCTATGAGCGAATCGGCAGCCCCGTGCTTACAGACGTCAAACTAAGTTTTTCTGATGGTTTGGAAGTAAAAGATGTCTATCCCCGTGAAGTTTCGGATGTCTATGCCGAAAGACCACTTTATTTCAAGGGTCGCTATACCGCCCCCAGAGCCGGCACCATCACCTTAACCGGCTATCAAGCCGGTAAGCCATATAGTCAAATAATCAAAGTAGACTTTCCCAACGAATCTAAAGAAAACAAAGGCGTACCATCGCTCTGGGCCCGCGCTAAAGTAGATCGCCTCATGTCTGAAGACTGGTTCGGGGCTCAACAAGGACAGGTCAATAAAGAGCTGAAAGAAGAAATAGTCGACACTGCCCTCAAGCATCACATCATGACCCAGTACACCTCATTTGTAGCAGTGGACGACTCAATCAAGACCAAGGGTGAGCCGGGAGAGAAAGTAAATGTGCCGGTGGAGATGCCCGACGGCGTAAGCCGCGAAGCGATATTCGGTAGAGGCAATATGAATAGACCGACAGCTGCTCCTGTTCGGGCGAAACTAATGAATATCACAAACTTTGCCTATCGAAATAATGCAAACTTAGGCAGCGCAAACTTAGGCAGCGCAAACTATGGCGTGGCTTACTCAGCAGCCGGTATGCCAGTTGGCGCCCTCTCACAAGCAAGCAGCAGCGCCCAAACCAGACAAATGGAGTATTGCAAGAAAAGAGAATCGGACCGCAAAGATCAAGAAAAGCCTGCGGAAGAAGCTAGCCCAATAGACAAGGGTCAAGCAAAAGATAAAGACCAAAACTTGGTGCTCACTATCAAGATCAAGACAGCTATGCTCTCGGCTAAGAACAAGAAAGCACTCAAAGCTCTCGGCGCAAAAATAATAAGCCAAGGCAAAGAAATAAAGCTTTCACTGCCGGCAAGCAAGCTGAAAGAACTAGCCAAGCTGGACTTTATTGTCTCTGTCAAGCTAATCGAGAAAGAGTAAGAGCAATCAGTTCGCAGGCGGGCTAGTCAGTGTTGCTGCCTACTTTCTTGAGAAGAGCGCGAATGGCGGGCAGAGCCTCTTCTGCCGCCTTTTCACCAGCCAGCAAGGCGCGCCTGGCATCGGCACGTTTGGTAGAAATGAGTGAGATGCCACTGGTATCAGGATGAATCAAGATATCGGCCATCATCCCCTGGGGCTTGTCTATACTAGCCAACTTCCAAGCAATAGCCCGGCGCCCTACCGAACCGAAAGGCCTAAACTTTTCGGCGTCTTGCTTTTCAAAAGGTTCATCGATGTTAACGGCAATAACAATATCAGCACCCATTTCTCGGCATTGTTTAACCGGCAAATTGCAAACCAAACCGCCATCAGACATCAAATAATCATCGATAGGAATTGGTTTTCTTAAGACCGGCACAGCACAGCTGGCGGTCATAGCGCGGGCTAGATGCCCCTTCTTGATCAGATAAGTCTCACCGTCAAGCAAGTTGAAAGTGACTGCGGCAAAAGGAATCTTCAACTCCTCTATCTCGACATCACGGGTGGACATGCCGGCCATGAGATGTTCCTTGAAGGCTTTGCCGCCATAAAGCCCATCATAAGATTTGACTCCAAAAAACCGCGAAATATAGAAAAAAGGCAGAGCCATGACTTGAAAGGCAATGGGTACAGTCATAAACTGCCGCATCACCCTGGCACTCACAACCGGCTCTTCCATTTCTTCAGGCTTCACACCCAAACAGTAAAAGCCACCCACCACCGAGCCTATACTTGTGCCGACCACGCAATCAAACTTGATACCTTCACGCTCAAGCACTTTCAAAACACCCACATGGGCGGCGCCTCTAGCTCCGCCGCCACCAAGGGCCAGACCAATCTTGGGTCTGGTGGAAAGCCCCTCAAATCTTCTCTCTAGAGCCTGAGCTTGAGACTGAAACTGAATCGCTTCAGTCAGATCGGCAGCCTTGGTCAACTGCACCGAATCAGAGGCAAACACAGGCATTACATAGGCAAATGACTGCACACTGCCGCATAAAAGCGAAAGTAGAAGCGAAAGAAGAAATGAACCTGGTCGCATCGAGTTACCTGTAATTGCTGGGCTGTTTTCCAATTGTTAATCTGGAGTTTAGCAGGTTGACCAATTTGCAGATGCTTACACTTGTTTATTAAGTAAGTAAACTAGATGGCGCCAAAGCAACCAAACAGCGCCGGATAGAATCGGCAAAAGCCTGTCAGGCTGCCAATTGACAAGGGTTCCACCTTTGAGCCTGCCAAAAGACGGGAAGCGCCTTATTTATGCTTAAAACAGAAAGGCTGGAAAACTACCCGATTCTGGCTTACTTTGTAAGTGAGCCAACGAGGAAAAGAGATGAAAGTTCTAGTCGCAATAGATGCCAAACCGAGTTCACGCGCCACCCTCGACGCCATGCTCAAAATGCAATGGCAGACCGGTACCGAAATCAATTTGGTCACTGTTCTAGATAAAGAAGCAAACCAGAGCGAAGACAATGCCGAACTTTCCGCCACCGAAGCAATCGCAGAAGAACTGCACAACCGCCTCAAGCAATGCAAAGTCGCTTATTTTGTTAGACGGGGCGAGCCTAAAGAAGAATTGCTGTCGCTTTGCGAAAACTTCCAGACCGACTTAATGGTAGTCGGCTCCAACCAAGAAAGTACGATGGAGAGACTATTCTTAGGCAGTGTCTCACAGTCCCTGGTAGCGGCGGCCCCCTGCCCGGTGCTGGTGGCAAAAACTCCCTGCTTCCTGGCTCGTATGCAAACACCCTCTTACAAAACCGTAATCTTGCCTATCGATGATTCGGTCTATTCGCAAGTGGCGGCGGAATGGTTGACCAATTTCAAATGGAACGATAGTAAACTGATTCTGCTTGCCGTGGTGGAGGATGATACCGACTTTCACCATGTGGAAGTAAGCCTGGATAATAGAGCAGCCGCTCTCCATGGTCATTTCCAACCACAGAACATTCAAATGCAAATAGTCAAAGGCGACCCCAGACAAGTTATAGTCGACCAAGCCAGAAAGCACTATGCCGATATGATCGTCATGGGCAGCCACGGTCGCAAGGGCTTCAAACGCATGATCTTGGGCAGTGTCAGCCAAGCGGTTTCCCAAGAAGCACCATGTGCAGTATCAATTGTGCGCGGTCTTATGGAAGAAGACCGCTCCCTCAAGAAGACCGCTAGCTTCGACAAAGTCAAGCTCATGGAAAAGGCGGAATATCTCGCCATGACCAACAAAGATAGTAATGATATGTCATCGGTGCACTCCATGCCGGCCGGCTTCTAATTATAAGGACAGTCTGTTGATTGAATATGTCAAAAAAATAGCAGAGCGCCTCTCGCTTAAACCCCAGCAAGTGGAAGCGACCCTCGCCCTGCTCAACGATGATTGTACGATTCCCTTTATCGCCCGCTATCGCAAAGAGGCGACCGGCTCTCTAGACGAAGTGGCACTGGCAGCCATTCGCGACCTGAACGAAAAACTGGTCGCCCTCGACAAAAGACGCGAAGCTATACTCAAGTCTCTTAGCGAGCGCAACTTGCTCAGCGAAGAATTGCAACTAAAAATCGCCGCCGTTGATAATCTCAACGAGCTGGAAGACATCTATCTGCCCTATAAAGTAAAACGCAAAACGAGAGCCGGACAAGCCCGAGAAAAGGGACTGGAACCTCTGGCTTTGGCAATCTTTCAGTACAAAGTGAAGAGCCCGCTGCAGGCGGCGCAAGAATATATAAACAGCGAGCTTGGCGTAAAAGATGCCAAGCTCGCCCTAGCCGGAGCCAAAGATATAATCGCCGAATGGATGAGCGAAGACCAAAAGCTAAGAAAGGCTATGCGAGACTATTGGGCTAAAAAGGCCTTGCTAAGCTCTAAGCTGGTTGCTTCTAAGGCTGCAAACGGCAAAGAAGAAGCCGCCGAGAAATTCAAAGACTATTTTGACTGGAGCGAGGCGGCGGCGAAAGCTCCATCGCACCGCTTGTTGGCTTTGTTTAGAGGGGAAAGCGAAGGCTTTCTCAAACTCAGCCTCGCACCAGATGATGAAGAAGCCCTGATCATTATGGACAACCACTTCCTGAAAGGCAAAGGCGAAGTGACCGAGCTTCTCGAAGTAACCATAGAAGATGCCTACGATAGACTGGTGGCACCCTCAATGGAAAGTGAATTAAGAACAGAGCTAAAGAAACGCGCCGATATAGAAGCGATCAAGATCTTCAGCAAGAACCTAAGAGAGCTGCTTATGGCCCCGCCTTTCGGCCAGAAGGCGATCATGGCTCTCGACCCGGGGTTTCGCACCGGTTGCAAAATTGTCTGTCTTTCCAGCCAGGGCGATTTGCTTAGCCATGATGTAATCTATCTGCATCAACCTGACCAAGCTGCCGCCAAGCTGCTTGATTTGACCAAGAAACATAATGTCTGCGCCATCGCCGTAGGCAACGGCACGGCCGGCAGAGAAAGTGAAAAGTTCCTGCAAGAGTTGAACTGGCAGTCAGCCCAGTTAGAAACGCCGCAAATAGTCATGGTCAACGAAAGCGGCGCTTCCATTTATTCAGCCTCGGAAGTTGCCAGAGAAGAATTTCCCGATCACGATATTACAGTGAGAGGCGCCGTATCAATCGGACGGCGTCTTATGGACCCGCTGGCCGAGCTGGTCAAGCTTGATCCTAAATCTATCGGTGTCGGTCAGTATCAACACGACGTTGACCAAAATGAGCTGCAAAAGAGCCTGGATGAAACTGTCGTCAGCTGCGTCAATGCTGTCGGTGTAGAACTCAATACGGCAAGCAAAGAGCTGCTCTCTTATGTTTCAGGCGTCGGCAAACAAATTGCCGGCAACATAGTCAAATACAGAAGTGAAAACGGACCATTCAAGTCGCGCAGCGAGCTTAAAAAAGTGAGCCGACTGGGACCGAAAGCCTTTGAACAGAGTGCCGGTTTTCTGCGCATTCGAGAAGCGGCTAATCCGCTTGATGCCAGCGCCGTGCACCCCGAAAGCTATAAAATCGTTGAACAAATGGCAAAAGACGCCGGTGTTTCGCTGAAAGAACTAATGCAATCAAGCGAGACTAGAAAAAAGATAGAGCTGGAAAAGTATGCCAGCGAGAAAATTGGACTGCCTACTTTGCGCGATATCATGCAAGAACTAGAAAAGCCGGGACGCGACCCGCGCGCCACCCTGGAAGTGGTCAAATTTGCCGATGTTCATACCCTAGACGACTTGAAAGAGGGCATGAAGCTGCCAGGCATTGTCACCAATGTCACCGCCTTTGGTGCATTTGTCGATATTGGCGTCCATCAAGACGGACTGGTTCATATCAGCGAACTATCAAACAAATTTATAAAAGAACCGGCCGAAGTGGTGACCGTGAGACAAAAGGTGGAAGTGACGGTGCTTACAGTAGACAAAGCCAGAAAGCGCATTTCATTGAGTCTAAAACGCTAAATTGAAGCGCTAAATTTAGCCACCCTAAAATTAGCCGCCCTCAATAATGCAATTGACAGGCAGCGGTGACCAAAACAATCAAGTTGAGAAAAGGTGCAATGCTGTAAGAGATCACTCTATAGGCGGTCATCTGCTTGCGATAAGCCCACCAAGCCATAAGCAGCGAAAAGAATGAGACCGGCCCATAAGAAGCAATACAGAGAAAAACCAACCAAATCAGGTAGCGATTGGCGACCGTGGCATGAACGAAAAGTTGGGAAGCCATGGCGCTAGCCACAAGCGACAGCGGTGCAATTACGCACTGCACCGCCGTCAAAACAATTAGATAAGTCAGTAAGAGCTTATTTGACAATTCTATCTAGTATCTTCAAGACTCGCTCGTCTTCAGGGTCAAGCTTCAAAGCCTGACTAAGAGCCTTACCAGCTTCATTGGGCTCACCCATAATATCGAGCACTCGTCCGAGATTATAATAGGCATTTTCATAGTCGGGCTTTTGCTCGATTGCCAACTTGTACTCTTCAGTGGCCCCTTTATTATCACCAGTAGCGCTTAGAGCATTACCAAGCACCACATGATAGATTGGCTGGTCTTGTTTGAGCGAAACAGCTTTTCTTGCTTCCATGACGGCTTCTTGAGGCTTACCAAGGTCAAGCAAACAGACGCTCAAGTTGGAATGAGCCTGGTGCAGACTATCATCAAGAGTAATGGCGGCGCGCAGCTCCACTTCGCCTTCTTTAGCCTTACCAATCTGACGCAAAGCCCAACCCAAGTCGTTGTGAGCCACTGCACTATTGGGGTTCTCTTTCACCTGCTTGCGGCATGCCTCCACCGATGGTGCATCTTGCGCGCCGGTGCGCCAATTGCCCGACCGTCCGCCCTTCTCTTCGACTGTCTTGGTCTTTGCTTCCAATGAAGGCAAAGAAAAGGAGACCAGTGCCAAAGACAAACCGACTAAAATCTGGCATCTAAAAAATCCGACTGAAAAAACCTTGGACTTGGCGCCCATGAAATGTACCTCGCAGTGCTATACGCCGAGTGAAGCGTCTAGTTTACTACGACAGACCCGCCTCTTTCTTAGCACAATTTCAGCGCCGCCGCCTAGCCTTAGCTACTGAGGCGGACCACCCACCGCCCAGACTACAAAAACCACCCCGGCGGTGGCAACGAGCATGCCGAAGACAATACATTCAAAGACATTTTTAGCCTCATCGAAAGCCTGACGAGTCAAAACGCCGCCCCCGCCCATAAAGGTCAGCCCGATTATTAGCAGTAGGGTTCTCTCGAGGAAATCCAAAGCAGTCTCAATATCTCTTTTGCGGCATTGAACGAAGGGCCAGTACTGCAAGAAATATTCCCACAAATCCTAGAGAAGTCAAAAGCAAATGGACAAAACGCTTCTCTCGCTTATTGGCGACAGCATGGTAGGGCGGCAATGGTCTAAAAATAGGCTTGCTGGAGTGGCGCCGACGGGGCGGACCGCTCAACAATTCAGCATTGCTCAAAGTACTAACCTTTTCGAAAGAGAGAGCCGGGCGGGAAAACACCGGGGGCAAAAGGGCGGTACTCAGGAATATGGCAAAAGCAATCGTAGTTTTGGACATAAATCAGAGCCGTCTCCGCTGGCTAACTAAAAGGACTGGATGCTCACCGGCTGACGCTTTCTCCCCCAGGAACCGCGTTTTGCCGGAAACACCCCGGCAATCGGCGCGGCACAGTAGGCGCAGGCACCGCCCTTAATTTTATATTGTCCAAGCTCATACCAGTTGCGCTCAATAAGTAATTTGCTGCAAGCGGGGCAATAAGTATTCTGGCGTTCCGAATCATCAACATTGCCCACATAAACATACTTGAGCCCATGCTCGACAGCTATTTCCCGGGCTCGCACCAGGGTCTCTTTTGAAGTAGGCTGATAATCGAGTAGCCTAAAATCGGGGTGGAAAGCCGAAAAATGCAAGGGCACATCGGCGCCTAGCTTGTCATAAATCCACTGGCACATGGCATGCAGTTCTTGGTCGCTATCGTTCTCACCCGGAATAATTAAGGTAGTGATTTCAAACCAGACCTGACTCTCATGCTTGAGCCAAACCAAGGTATCAAGCACCGGCGCCAGATTAGAGAGGGTAAGCTTGGAATAGAAATGCTGGCTGAAAGCCTTGAGGTCTACATTAGCAGCATCAATATGGGCGTAAAAGTCTGACCGGGCTTTGTCATTGATATAGCCGGCAGTGACGGCGATAGTTTTAATATCGGCGGCATGGCAAGCTATTGCCGTATCTATGGCATACTCGGCCCAAATGACAGGATCATTATAGGTAAAAGCCACAGCCGCACACTTATAGTGCCGAGCAGCTCGGGCAATCTGCTCGGGCAGGGCTGGCTCCGACAAGATTTCTACTTCTCTAGACTTTGATATGGTCCAATTCTGGCAAAACTGACAGCCCAGGTTACAGCCGGCTGTGCCAAAAGACAAAACAGGACTGCCCGGATAGAAATGATTGAGCGGCTTCTTTTCCACCGGATCTATACAGAAGCCGGTACTGAGCCCATAGGTGGTCAACTTCATCTGACCGCCCTGATTTTGCCGCACAAAGCAAAAGCCGCGGTCGCCGTCTTTGAGGCGACAATTGCGCGGACAAAGGTCGCAGGCCAAAGTTTCGCCTTCAATATGGCTGTAGCCTACATCTATGGTAAAGTCGACGACTTTTCTCGGGGACAAGATTAAATCACCTGGGTTCCGCCAATTTCAGTATAGCGAAAAGATTAAATCGTCTGGAAAGCTTTCCAAAAATTACCGCTTCTGCATATAGACAAGAGCGTTGGCAAACTAATCAAGTTTAACGGGTAGAAATCGGTGGCTACGGATAAAGTAAGCGAAAAACCAGAAGAAAAGAAAGAAACGCCCGAAAGCGTTGCTCAAGAGACTGGTAAGAAGCTAGCGGCGTGCGTCTACGACCCCACTGTAAAGACGGAAAAATCGGCCGGTAATGCCTACGATCGCCTGCAGCGCTCCAATATGGATATTGAAGCCATTCTCAACAATAACCGCTTCAACAACGGTCCCAAGATTTATGATGGTGCTTTCGGTGTAAAAGCTGGTGCCGGAGCCGGCAGCTCTGCCAACTTTTGCAAAGTCGATGCCGGCA
This sequence comes from Candidatus Obscuribacterales bacterium, assembly GCA_019745415.1. Classification (GTDB taxonomy): domain Bacteria; phylum Cyanobacteriota; class Vampirovibrionia; order Obscuribacterales; family Obscuribacteraceae; genus Obscuribacter. The sequence goes on from JAIETF010000030.1 coordinate 24,274, forward strand.
AAGAAAGCTCGGGAAAAGAAAGCAGCACGAAACCGGTTGAGACCCTCAAAGAGAAAGCCGAATCAATCAAACAGCCCGAACCATTTATCATTGCCGGGCTTGACCTGGGGAATTTCAAAGCCGCAGACAATAAAGACGAATTTCACAGCGAGCCTGAAAAGACAGCCAGCATGGACTATCAAACCGAATCGGTCCGAGGTGTAACCGATACAGTCAAGAATACCCAAACAGTCAAGACCGAGCTAGACAAAGCCATTGAAATAGCCGCCGAAAGCGAAAGAAAAGGCGACTTAGTCAAAATCGGCGACAAAATGGTCAAATATAACGACAAAGGCGAAGTCATCTATTCAAGAGAAGGTTCAATAGTTACAGTCACCGAAGGCGGCAAAAACTATGTCTATGACGAAGCCAGCAAAGTGAAAGAAGTCTGGGGTCCCAAAGGTCTTGAAGTGCGAGTGTATCCCGACGGCACAAGCGAAACTCCTGACGGCAAAGACGGCTTGATTCGTTTTGATGCTTCTGGTAAGAAAATCTGGACAGTCGACAAAAACGGTCTGATCACCTCCGAAATTCGCATAACCGAAAAAGGCGAAGCTGTGATCAAGATGAAAAACATGCGGTACGAGAGAATCAACGCCAATCTCGATACATCCGACCAAGCCAAACTAAAAGAAGCTATGGAAAGGCTCTATAAAGAGGGCAAACGCGGACTCATCCAATTCAACAACGCCAAAATTTATCTAAACGAGTTTGAATTTGAAAAAAAAGACGGTAGCAAAGGCTCGACCCCAAATTACTTGCTAGTCGCCGATGACGGTTTGATGCTGCAAAGAATATTTGACAACAGCCTGGTCAAAGACGCCAAAGGCAATATCAGCCTGATTGACAAAGACGGTAATCAGCACTTACAAGGCAGTCAAGGTTTCGAAGCCTTAAAAGACAAGATTAATGCCAGAGCCCACTGGTTCGATGGCGACTATGTCGCACATTCTATTGAAGAGATACTTGGCGACAAAGTTACATCTGGCGACCAAATTATGACCTTCTCTGGTGATCGCAATAGCGACGGCACATTCGCCAAGACAACCGCCGAAAGCAAAGATATTAAGGTTGAGACCACCACTGCCAGTGGCGAAAATGTAGTCACCACTTTAGCAAACGGCATGGTGCTGAGTACCAAACCCGGTCAGCCTGGGTTTAGCATAACTACCGCCGACGGCAGAAAAATCGCAAGAGACAATCAAGGTCTCAAAATAGGCGATCTGCGCGTCAATGGTACAAATGTTACCGATGAACGCACCGGCGTGCGCATGTCTGAAAGAGGCATCGAAAGCTCTCAAGTAAAATATGACAGCAGCACCGGACGCGCGAGCTTCAGTGACGGCAGCGCCCTGGAAGCCGACGGCACTTACATAAGAGTTTCTAATACCCTTGTTTCAGACAGCAGCAAGAAAGCCGCCCAGCAAGCAGCCGAAGGCAGAGCCATGGGTCTAGCCCGCGCCGCCGAAGCTCAGGCCTTGAGCTTGATCGCTAAAGCAGCCTCCGGCAGAGTAAGCGCCTCCGATATCGATGCCCTGTCAGCCAGTCTCGGTTCCATTGAAGGCAGCATCAAAGCACTCTCCGACCAGGGCGACATGATCTCAATGGTCAAGCTGATGATGACCAAAGGCACTGTTTCTGAGTCTCTAGGCAAAGCTCAACAGATGGTCGGAAAACAATCGCTAGTGGCTTAGAAAAATCGCTTAGAAAGATCGCTTAGAAATCTGGCTTAGAAAAGTAGATCAGAGAAGTAGCTTAGAAAAGCAACTTAGCCCAGAAACAATAAAAATTAGTCGCTAAAGCCGAATTTCTTCAGGACCTTATCCCAAAGCCCCTGGGCCTTAAGTATCACTTCGATGGTCTCGCGCACCGCCCCGTCTCCACCCCGGGCGCGACTAACATAGTGAGCGCGCTCTTTCAGCTCATCGCGGGCATTAGCCACAGCCACCGCAAAGCCACAACGCTTCATCAAAGCATAATCGGGAAAATCGTCACCAATAAAGGCAACACTTTCATCGCTGAGATTCTCTTTAGATAGAATCTCTTCATAGACACTCTCTTTTTCTAAAAAGCCTTGATAAACATGACTTATCTTCAAGATGCGCGCCCGTTCGTTCACAGCTTGAGAATCACGCCCCGATATCACACCAGATTTGATACCACAATAATGCAGGCAATGAAACCCTGCACCGTCTTGCGAATTGAATCCTTTGAATTCGGTAGGCTTGCCGTCGGGACCAGGGAAGTAGTAAAGCGAGCCGTCGGTGAGCACACCGTCCACATCCATCAAGAGCAATTTTATTCGCCCCGCCCTAGTCTTGACTTCCGCCGAAAGATCTTCCAGATTAACCGATTTGCCGGGGCCGTAATTTGACGCCATCGAAACTATTACCTGTAAATAAACCGAGGTTATAATAGCATCCAAGTTCGTGAAGAGTAAGTGCAGTGACTGAAGCAAAAACCTATAGAGTTCTCGATGTAGAATCAGTGCAAGCGGAGAATTCGCAGGCAATCCGACAATTTCAAGTCGATGCAGCAACGCTGAGGCAAGAGACTTACGATATAGCCATTATTGGCGGTGGCATGGGCGGACTAGCAGCCGCCCTGACTATTCTCAGGCTGAATGCCAATTCCAAGGTCTTGCTAGTTGAAGAAACTTCATGGCTGGGTGGACAAATGACCAGCCAGGGAGTCTCTGCCTTGGACGAAAACAAATATATAGAGAGTACCGGCGGCTGTGCTTCTTATTTGGAGTTACGCCGGAAAATCAGAGAATACTATCAAAACCTGCCCGAACTCTGCCCGCAAGCCAAAGAAGATCCGCTCCTGCATCCGGGACTTTCTTGGGTGACCAGATTATCTTTCGAACCCAAGGTAGCAATCGACATTATCGATGAACTATTTGAGCCCTTCTTAGGCACTGGCAACTTACAGATCAAAAAAAGAACTCTAGTTCTTGATGCTCAAGTTAGTAAGGAGAGGCAGCCGGAGGAAAACGAAACCTGCACCATCGACAGTATCATACTCGGAGATCTGGATAGCGGCGCAGTCAGCTTGGCCAAAGCCAGGATCTTTATCGATGCCAGTGAATTAGGCGATCTCTTTCCCCTGGTAGGCGCCCCCTACCGACTCGGCAGCGACAGCAAGAGCGAAACAGGCGAGGCCCACGCCCCCGAACAGGGCGACAGCGATAATGTTCAAGATTTCACTTATCCCTTTGTCTTAACCAGACATCCACCGCAAGACCATACAATTGCCAAACCAAATGACTATGATCGTTTTCTTGCCGAAGGTAAGTTCTCGCTTTTCGGCTTCAAAATAGACGAAGAGTATGACGGCATAGATCCCCGCCCCCCCGAACAGGGCGGTGGCAAAGCCAAGCATTTCCTGCCTTTCTGGACCTATCGCCGCCTGCTTGCCGCCCAACTCTTCTCGGGCAAACTGGAAAGTGATGTTTCAATGATCAACTGGGATGCCAACGATCTGCGCGGCTATAACATCATCGATAAAGAGCCGGAAGTAAAACAAGACTATCTTGCCTTGGCAAAACGACTAAGCCTAGGCTTTCTTTATTGGTTGCAAACTGAAGCAGCAAGAGATGATTCTGAAAAGAAAGGCTACCCTGAGTTTAAGCTGGATCTTGATGTTTTGGGGACCAAAGATGGTCTATCGAAATATCCCTATATTAGAGAATCACGACGCTTAAAGGCCCGCACTCTAATTGTCGAGCAAGACATCGCCGCCACAGAAAACAGCGATTGCCGCGCCCGCAACTTTGCTGATACGGTCGGCATCGGACTCTACCCCATCGATATACATGGCAGACAGGAAGTGCCGGGGGCGGGGCAAGAAGCACGACCATTTCAAATACCCTATGGCAGCCTAGTTTGTGCCAGCCATAGCAATTTGATTGCTGCCGCTAAGAATACCGGAGTAAGTCATATCACCAATGGTGCTTATCGCCTGCATCCGATCGAGTGGGCCACCGGCGTTGCCGCCGGTGCGGCAGCCGTTCTTACCTTGAAAGAACAATCAAACGGACTTTCTATTAATATGATAGGAATGCCCAATTATCAAAGTCAATTGTTGCAGTTGCAGCAGACTCTAATTGAGCTAGGCTCGCCGCTTTTCTGGCTTGACGATATAGGTCCCAGCCATCCCCGCTTCGTCGAGGCACAAAAAGCCATACTAACAGGTGATGTCACTTTGTCTTCTGCTTCTTTGAGTTTTGCGGCAGCGCATCAGGGTCTCGTGACCTAAGATGGCTCTGTTGCAAAAACAAGCAGCTGGGAACAAAGAGTTCATATTTCGGTTTACGGTGCATGAACGACTTCAAATGGCGCCGTTTCCAGGGAGAGATTATCCTCCATTGTGTCCTGGGATCTTCCAAATACAATAAACACTGACAAGAATGCAGCCTATGGTGCCGCTCTTGAGTCAATGATAAAATCCGGCAAATGCGAAGCAGATATAGAACATCGGCAAGTGAAATGTTTGAACAATAGACTGGAAGCAGATCCTGGCAAGCTAAAGCGCCTCATTAAGCCAGTCAGAGGCTTCTAGTCAATGAAGACCGCGTATCACCATTAAGGGCTTCGAGGTTATGCGCATGTTTCGGAAAGGGCAAATGCGTCACTGGCAGCTGTTTCCAGGCGTCAAGGGCGAAGTGTATCTAGTCGAAAAACAGTTCGGGTTAGATAGCCAAAATGCCTACAGCGAGTTTTGGAAAACACTGATGGCTGAACTTGAGGCTGCATAACCAGAAAGGCGTCTCAGAGGAACACGTCTCGAAACTCATCTCTATTTTTCCGGGTATTATATGCAAGAGAGCCAATTGGCTAGAATGGGCCAGAAAAGGTAATTGGTATTGTTGCTGTTCTTGCAAGCGTCCAAATCCTGGTAAGAAGACAACATCAGGAGGAGTCCCTCGATGAAGAGTTTGTCGGTCAGAGCTCTAATATTCTCGTTCTTGGCTGGTTTGATGACCCAGAATCTATGCGCTCAGCCCCATACTGGTTCAAACGAGAAGGAAAACTGCGTTTCAATTACTAGCCTAAGACGATTATCTGCACACTCGGAATCTGTAATGGTGCTGGAAGTAGTGAAGGTGGAGAAAGGAGCCGCAACAAGACACAAGTTTTCAGCTGTGCATTTTAAGATAAAGGACATCATAAAGGGACCGCCGTTTGATCGAGATCTGAAGGTTCCCTACTCGTGCGGCTCCGAATTACCGGAAGTGCAGTCAAAATGGATAGTGTTTTTCCCAAAGTTAGTTGGTAGGGATGGATTTATGTACTCATACAAAGGGAAACACGGCAGGTTGATTGCCGACGAGCACAATCTCATTGAGGTATACAAATTACTGAGAAACGAGGCTCCTGACAAGAGTAAATGGCGTCGTTCTGAGTAGCGTATAATTTGCTGGGTTGGCGAAATAAAAGACCTAATCCCCTGTGACAAAGCATTGTGGAACTGACGCTGCCCCATTTGTTGGGTTACCTTTAAGAGACAGCTGCTAGTTTTACTCATCTTTGCTACGGCTCAACTTCTGGGGGCAGGTCACACTCTACAGGCTCAATCGAAAACTATTGAAGAAATGCAAGGATGGAGTTTTAAAAACCTTCGGGGAAAGGAGATGGTCTGACTCTTGATCTAGATGGATTACGAGCAGCAATAGCTTCTAGCAAAGTTCGCAATGTCAAAGTCCTTAAGCACGAGGGTGTCCTGAAAACGATTGAAGGGTCCCGATTTCACATCATCATCAAGAAGAAGCTTTTGACATGGGCTAAGGCTCACACGAGGTGGTTCTAGAAGGAATTATCCCAGGCAAATTTCCTAAAGTAGGTTTAGAATGACAATACTGAAGCTTTATCACAAAGATGAACTCATCGGCACAATCTCAAATGTGGCTCCAGAGGACACATTTGAAATGAGCGGCGATATCGCTCTTACAGCCGCCGCCCTCAATTACAAAAGAATGTTTGAGTATCTTACCGACGAAGAAGCTTTTTTAAGTGGCGCCGCGCCCCCATTTGAAGAGCAATTTCTGGAAGAGTGGTATATAGAGGATGAATCAGGCAGAAGAAGGGAAATTGCGTGTCCTGGAATTTACTTCGAAGATAATGAAATTCTTTGGCGAGAATAGGCCGCCTGCAAAAGCTCAAGGAAAAAAGCAAGGTCTTGAATGAACTATCAAAGCAAAACTTTTAGGCTGTATTTCGAAGGTAAGTTGATCGGTACTGTCAGTGATATCACTTATGTAACTCCTGAGTTTTCGGGATACCTTAGTCCCGAACCAGCTTTCGAAGATATTCGCTCAGACATGCTTTTTATGACTGATGATTCCGCGGACGAAGTCGAAGGTAATGTGGATAAACGGTTTGAAATGATCGAGCAGTATGACCATGACTGGTTCTTTGAAGACGAATCAGGCGAGCGGGAACAGGTATACATGCCAGCTATTGATGAACAGTTGGTCGTTATCTGGCGGTGGTGTGAACCTCACTATATTAATGAGGCAACGTCGATGTCATAGGTTAGATTTATAAATGAGGCAATGCGGTAAGCAATTTTAGTTGACGTGATTAAGCAACGATGTGAATTGGCGAATAAAAATGGAAAGTTTGGCAAATTGTTTTGCACAGTTCGAGCCCCGAAAACCCACTGCGATGAGAAATTGCAATTTAATTCGCCAAGAATTGCAAAAGGGCTCGCCAAAAGTCGGCAAAAGAATTCGCCAATTCACAGATGCACCAACTATCATGTAATTTATTGCACCAAATAGCTTGCAATGTCACAGCTAAGAGAAGCAAATAATCAGAGAAAGAGAAAGCCACTGACAGCCCGCGCTGGTCAAAGTGAGAGAACACTCAAAGGAGAAAAGCCTACCGAATTGGCGAAGAGAGTTATGGACGATCGATACGGCGAGGGAAACTATGATCCATGTGGCCAAGAATTTAGTCAGCTAAAGAATTGGGGAACGAAAGGACAATGAAGAAATTGGACACTCTTCTTGCAATTTACCCAATTCTTTTAAACGGGCAGATACTTTATGCGATATAGTTTGATGATGACTATTCCAAGTTTCACCTGATAAGCTCTGGGGAAATTTTGGCATTTCGTTCCGAGGTTGAGGCAGAAAAGTCAGCCGGTAAATTTAGAAAAGGATTACCAATAGGAAGAAAGCAGCTACTAGATCTAGATGCCTGCAAGAAATGGGTTACTAGGCCATCGGCAGATTCAGTAGATTGTGATGTTTTCTTGAGTGCCTACAATGCTGCAGGTGATTACAGGAACGCCGCGGCGCGTGCAAATTTAGATATAGGAGACAAAAAATATCTGCAAATAACAGATAAGTTATTTTGGGGATGTAATTTACCTTCAGTTACGCCGAAAGGGAAGTCCTACATTCCTATTTGGACGAAAGAAGAAGTCAAAGAACTTCGAACGATGTTGGAAGAGTCCATAGCTATTTTCGAATCTAAGTTATCTGTACGGGATTGAGATCGGCTCTGTTGCAAGAATTGCCTAAATTTCTAAATTGCGAACAGCTTTTTGGTAGTCGCCCTCGATCGCGGCAAGTGAAAGATGCTGGTAGAGTTCAAGGCTTTTCGGTTTCCATGTCTGGAGATAAGCTGTCTTTTGGCGTCGGCGAGTCACTTGCCGGTCAAGAGTGAATAACGTCAACTAAAATTGCCTACCGCATTGACTCATCAAAAATCGTACTTTGCATCGCGTCAATAAAATCAGTTAGTGTGCTCTAAAGGGACCTCCGCCGAGATCCTTTTCGTGCCCTGTCCGGTGGTAATCACTTTTGAGCGAACCTCTCTCCTGTCCTGGGCCGGCCTCGTTCTTTACTCCTATGCCTCATCGTCTAATTAAATCAGAGCAATAGACTTACTGCATCCGCAGGAATACTAAAGGCGGCGCCGTCACAGTTTGGTCACAAAAGCGTCACCTTTCGGTCGGACCTCAGCAATAAGATGCCATTACGGAGCAAAAGCAATCGCCCAGTAATTTGGAATCAGCGAATTGCGACGGTTATGGCGCTGAAACTTCGACCTGAGGACTACTGATGAACGAGAGACTGGATAATCAGAGCAATTGTGAGACTTCCGTAACGCTGAAATCATTCCCACTAGACAGAAGTGCTTATACTCTGACCGAGCAGACTTCTAGAGATAAACTGTTTGATGACTTTCGTTCAGGCTATAGGTTAGGCGCTAGTGGCTGCTCGGAAAATAGCGGCGCGGCTATGCAATCCAGTGGGACGGTGGAAGGCGCACCCACGGTTACACCCGGTTTTGAAATGCGCAATTTGATTGCTCGCAATCCCGAGCGCATGGACCTGGCTACGGATATAGTCAATGATATTATCCGCGGTGGCGCCGCTGCGGCTTATAAAGAGAAAATATCCGAACTTTCTGCCGGTGAGCGGCTTGATCTGGCTAAGGATCTGCATGCTACGGTTGCCGACTACAATCAGAAACTGGGACTTACACCTGGTCTGCATAAAGCGGCTCTGGTGGTGGATGTGAGAGTCGGTCGGAACGATGAGTATGTGAACGATATCGATATTCTGCGTGGCACCTCCTCTGCGGCCGAGCCTGAGCGTGTGATGGAACGGATAGATTTGTATGATCCTGGTTTTTGGACCGGTGCGAGGAGCGAAGGTCGGGAAGTTGATCAAAAGCAAGACCTGGATGCCGTGACGGCTCCCTATGAAATGCTCGCTCGGGCTGCCTTTCAGGCAGTTGAGGCCATCAATAAGCTTGAACCTTCTGACACTTTAGCCTTGCGGAAAGAGAAAGAGAGGAATTTGGAATGGCAGGTTGACAGTGCCGTCGAGAAAATGCTCAAAGACCAGTATCCCTTAGTTTCTGACCGCGATGATCGCGCCGAGCAACTTGCCGAGAACTTGAAGTTGAACTTTGCCAATCCCGATTCCGTACTTCATACCGAAAATACCGAACCTCTCTTTTTTGAATCTTCACTGACCGCCAGAAACGAGCTCAGAGCGAGCCCGGAGGTAGAAGAATTAACAGACAAGTGGAGGAACGGCCTTGCCGCCATGAAGAGGCTAGGTCTCGCGCGAGATAATTGAAAGTGCGAAGAACATTCAAGTTTGCTGAGAACTGTCTGATTTTGGCAAACTAAAACTGAGCAGATTTCTGGCAAACGGCAATCCAAATTTGAGCAGTTTTCGATTAGTGCCGATACTAGGGAGGCCCCAAGGATTGGGGTCTAGAAAATTGACGGCAACGATGATTGATCAAGACACTTGGGTGTCGATTTGCCCCCCCAGAATTTGAGCCGACTAAATTCTCTGATCCAGATCCACCAAAACCCCTTTGAATGCTCACCTTAAAGGTCAAGAAGAACAGAAAGTCTCAAAACTTTTTCAAGGTCTGACGAGTCACGGAATGAACACGAATCAACTACCGAAACTTAGAAACTAGATTGTCTCAACTTATAGATCGAGTCAGATAGCTCAAGACATTGCCATTGGCATCGCAAGGGCTGTTTTGCTCGAACCGTATCTCACCAGCTATTTTGAAACAGCTTTTTGCCTTGAAGCCCTAAATTCATACTCAATTCTTGCTTGAATTCCGTCTCGGACCTCTATAACATGAGCATTCGGTCCGCTGTTGTCAAAAATGATTCCGACTGCTTCACTTGGGCCGAGAGGGTTTCCGTAAACTAATAGCGTTGCATAATAGTTTGCAAGAACAGAGCTCTCGTTTTTTGAGGACACAGAAGCGAATTGAATCAGACCTTGCCCATAACAATAAGCAGTCGGACCCAGCATTTCAATTATCTCAGCTTTAGTCTTTCCAACCAGGGCGCTAGGATGAGACTTAAAATAGGCTATGTACTTGCCTCTGTCAAAAAGAAGCCATCTTCTTTTATTAAACCCATTTGTTTGAGGAAAGATATAAGTATATAACGCATAACCAGCAGCCGAGCAAAGGACTAGCGTAGTAGCTATTCCTATGCAGAATGCATTTTTTCGCATATAGTCCTTGATCGCAGCGGCAGGTTCTAAGCCTTTCGACTAAATCTAGCTCTCATTCTATCATTACTGCGATATCATTTTGCCAACGGCATAAAAGTGCAGAAAACTTCAAAGATGGTAAAGTGACCTGTCCCAAGCTTAGTAGACAACCAGAAAATTACGACGCTGGTTTAACAGACCAGTACTCATTTTCAAATTCCTCCGGTGTTTTATACCCAAGGGAGCTGTGAAGTCTTCGCCGGTTGTAGAAGAATTCTATGTATTCAAATATCTCATCCTTTAGGGTGTGATTTTGCACCAAATAGCTTGCGAAGTCGCAACTCCCTGATTGAGACACTTAAGGAGCTGTCAAATGCTACACTCTCACTACCCTCTACGAATAGTTGGCAGTAAGCATGCGTTTACAGCGTTGGGGCTGTTCATTGCACTTGCATATCCGTGTCAAAGTACCGAGATTGAGGCCGGTGCTTGGGCAATCCAAACCGGGCAGTCAAGGGGAAAGCCCCTTGAGGCGCTTCTAAATAAGGAACTAAAGTCAAATGATCGGAACTTTCCATATCGAGCTATTCTCACAATTTCTTATCTGAAACCAGCTGCTGATGGGCTCCCTCAGGGAGAGGAAAGATCGATGCTCAAGTCAATAGAAAGTCAACTTAATGACCTGATCACTAAAAATCGAACTGGAAAGTTAGCTGCGATCGAAACACACTGCAGTCAGAGTAAGTTCCTCTTCTACGTAACGAACAAAATGATTGCGCGCCAGGCCAAGGAGGCACTAAATATTCCGCCTCCGTATAAGATCACAATGACAGTCAGAAAGGATTCCTCATGGTCTTATTGGCGAAAAATTAAGTCACGTTTCGACGACTAGAGACGAGGAGTGTTGGCTAGTGTTTATCTTGCAAAATGACAGACTAAGCGTACAATCGAGCTGCAATGGAGTTGAATCATGAAACGTCTTCAAATAAGCGCAGTCTCGCCAATTCTGCCGACAGAAATAGTTGAGGAGCTAAACAAAAAGCACGAGTCGCTTGTAAGACTATTAGAAATAGAATTTGCGGAAACAGGCTGTTACGAAGCGACAAAGTTCTCGGCATTGGAGCTAACACAGGAGTTCTCAGATCTAAATGAACCAGACCTTACTATCGCAGAGCAGCCAGGCGATGTGGTGCTTCGTGTTACATCGGCGATTCCTGTTTCGAATTTCGATACGGACAAGCGTTGGTACGGATTTGAATATGCAAAAGAGCAAGCGGTGCAAGCCCTCGCTCATGTGGCGGCAAGGTATGAGTTAAATACACGCGCTCTTTCGATTCGAGTGTTTCATATTCGAGGTGCCGTGCAGGCGAGCCGAACCCGCGCATCATTGCCGAAGAAAGCTGTTGAGACGGAACCATATCATTCCAACATCCCAGAGGTGATTCCGGTAAAACGATACGATATTGGTCATAGCGGAACGCAATATATTGGAAAGTACGGCAAAGGAAATCAATTCTGGGGTCAAGTTGTTGCAACTTTTCGCAAACCAGATGTCATGCCGAATGACGTAGCTCCTTCAGCTGATGAATCGCCGTTTAGAAAGTGCTGGTACGCGATCCTGCACAAGTTTGATTCGAGCGGTATGCATTTAGGAACAGAGCACAAGTTTACTGGAACGACAGCTGATGGTGAAGGTGGGGTAGTTGCTGAGGCAGAGACGCACATGAAAAACTTCATTGACGCACTCGGTCCGGTTAAGTTTGGAAATATAGCCATTCGGCTGTTCAAAGTTGAAATTGATGGAAGCGTCTTTGGAATGGTCGACACATCGTCCGAAGAATGGGGCGACACCGCCACCATGGAACCTGGTGATCTGGTCTTCTATCCGCCTTGGAACGGCGAATATGATACATAAGGAAGTCCGTTGATGTTCGATGCCTCGAAATTGTTGGGCGTATCATTGAAGTCCGGCGAGTGGTTGCACTTTAAAAAGAAGGCTGGCGACGTAGTAAAAGAGCAGCTTGGAACGAAAACACAAACCACGTACTTTAGTCATAGCATGGGGCTACATCTCGAATATGACAAAGGAAAGCAAAGGTTTGATGGAATCTGGATCTATTTTTCGGAAGAGCATGGTTACGGTACTTACTCTTGCACACTTCCTTTTGGTATAACCAGCAGTGACACAAGAGAAGCGGTGCAGTCGAGGCTGATGAAAAGTCCTTTTACATCTGGACCTTACAAGAGATCGGAACCGATTCCAGAGAATGGTTTTACCGACGAGGAGTGGATCCAATACATGCAGCGGGATGTAACCGAGCCACCAACCATGGCTTGGGATCAGTATCTTATCGAGCCATATTCATTGATTGCTTATTTTTATGTGGCAGCGCCGCACGGAATCTCTTTTATGCACCTGTCTCTAGCGACAGATGGAGATAGAAAACATGCGGAGATAAGAGAGATTGCACAAAATGATCCGAACCGCGCAGCAGAGTTATTAGCAGAACGTTCGGCTCTAAGTCAACGTTCCTTCTCCTATACATCACATCTGGAAATCGCGGATTTGTACGATAGAGCAGGTAATCTTATCGACGCAGAAAAGCATCTCAAGGAAGCAGTAGAACGAGGAACCCGCGAGACCTATGGCGCCTGCAAGCAAAGTCTTCTCTTGAAATACGCCGGATTTTTTGAGCGGCAAGGGAAAGACAAACATGCTTTGCACTTGCTCTTCGAGGCACATCAAGACGGAAAGAGGAGGAAAACGTATTTGTCAGAAGAAATCGAGGCGAAATTAAGATTGCTTGCGTCAAAACTCGCACTGCCTGAAGAGCAGTTGGAAGAGATGTTAGCGAGTAGAGCTGTAAGCGGAGAATGACAACGATGCCGTCCGAGGAGTCTGAAGCTCAACGACTAAAGCAGAAATTCGGAGCCGGTACTGCTCAGACCAGGGTTTTCGATGAATGGGATGAAGGCGGAAGACAGTCTCTTCTATCCAAAATTCACCTTGAAGATGGGGAGCATCCAATTCTCGGGCACTGGAAAGAGAGTTCTAATTGGCTGTTAACCACGACTCGTCGTGTAATCTGGACTAACCCTGATAAACAGTCTTATGAGCTGAGGAATGAGAACATCAAAAAGGTTGGACCGTCTAGTGGTCCTGAAGGTTGGCCCTGGCAGGACCCATCTTCTCCGCGGGACACCTTAGTTTTTGTGAATGGAAATCCAGATATTAAGGGGCACTGTGGACTTTACAGTCCTTGGCTCCATTTTATTGATTACTCTGGAACACGCTATGAAGCGTTTCTTGAGACCGGTAAAATTCTGACGCGTGTTAGAAACTCAATTTGGCAACTGTCCGGCGGTTGGCAGCGCTCGCTGGAAGACGTGCAAAAGCCGGACATAAAGAGTGGAGGGCCGACTGGTTCAGATGCATACCGAGCTGGACGCCTGGAATTCACCTTTGAAAAGTATCCCGAGAACAGGAAGAAGACCCATCTGTTCTCTGCATTCGATTCTGATGTGCAGAGGTTCTTAAAATCTCGAGTGCACTTGAATGTGGAAGAACAGCCCGTACTCGCGTTTTACGAGGATGCTAGCACCTGGTATTTGGCAACCTCCCGGGGAATTGTATGGCCGTCTTCATCCGGCGTGCACTATATTCGGTATCAAGAAATAGACAAAATGGGTTGGTCAGACGGGCCAGAAGGTCCGCGGGAATGCGAGCATAAGAAGGTGATACCTGGAAATGGTGAGAGTTTTTGCAAGATTTGCCGATCCAACAGTCCTTGGTTTTTCGTCGCCTCGTCGAATGGGCAGCGTCATGAGATAGCAATCGAAGCCGGCAGTGCGAGCCACATATGGGATTCGTTCAGGCTAATGTGCAACCTAGAACGAATTCATCCTCGGACGTTTGAATAACAAACCCGGATATCACTCCGGTCGTTTCCATGGGTTTCACGTAAGTTTCAGAATTAAATGGCACGGATTTTGAAGAATTAGTTGTCACTATGCCCGCCTGTCTGCCTTTTCAGCACTGGTTCGATAGCCAATTGTGACAGATAGTTCTAGAATTTATGCAACAAACAACTCTAAAACTTTTACGATACCTTTCCCTGATGCTATTCAACAGCTCTCGTCTTGACTGGAGACTCATACTTGCCTCCATCAGCCCACCTCGCACAGCCAGCCGTGGGAAAGTGTACGATTTTATTTCAGGCAACAGAAGTTGTCATGGTTCAATTATTGAGCAGTCAATGCGAACTTACACCGTGGCCGGCCAAATACGAGGAGGATGCAATGCCAAATTCACTGACTCCACGCTTCCGATTTAAGCTAATGCTTCTTGGAGCCTTATGCCAATGGATCATAGGAAACCCTTTGAACGCGCATCCAACTCAGAATTCGCGAGATCAAGGTCTCGACGGTGCGAGCAAAAGCGGGGTCTTTTATGGCCCAGGGCTACTATCCAACAGCAAGGAGATAGTATTGCAGGCCAGCTGGACATCAAAAGTAAGCGAGAAAACCTTGCAGGTAGGCGAGGGAGACGAGTCTTTTAGTGACGTAAAAAATTGGATATCGAAGAATGTACTAACTGCTCTCAATCAACCAGGGTGCCACTTTGATGGATCTGCAGACTACTCTTTATTCCTGTTTTCTGAGCGGAAAAATGGAATGACCGGGTTTTTGATAAGTATCCCATTGGGACAAGGCCTGCTTGGAGCCAGATTCTCGGAGAAACTAAAAGAGCTTCACGATTTAATGAATATCAAGAAATCCAGCAACAGGTAGATGTTCTGGTGTCACTTTGCTTGAAAAACGCTACAGATTCTGGCAAGACAAATGTGATAGTGCACGATATTTGCCCAGCGCCCCTATGTATGGCTCTATTGCATAGACGCAGTAACAGTGGGACTTCTGCTTAGAGATCTGCTAGAGGTGACCCAACTATAAGGGTGATCTGACCAGTCAAGTGATGCAAATATAGTGCAAATAACTGTAGCAAATATCGTGCAGAATGACAGTTTTGGGGGAGCAGATTTGACTCGTACGTACTTCAGATGTTGGTTTCGAATGCAGCAATTAGATTTGTATGCCTTATGGTATACAAACGATTATCAAGGCTTTTGGTTAGATTCTAGCGGAAGATTACCGGCTTACCAGCGAGTATCAGAGCTTGAAGCGTTCTGCCACGCGCAAGCAATCGATCTGTTCGAGGAGGAACCTATCCTTCACGATCTTGATCGGGTACTGCGTTGGTCAGAGTCAGAATCTGAAGATCCTGATTGCAAGGAAGTACTAAAGGCGTGGAATCTTTGCAATGACCTCAGGTGCACAATTCTGGGTGAAGAAATCTATTCTTCGGGACTGAATGCAGGACCTCTATATGAAAAGGTGTATTTCGGCACGAATCCTAAAGTCTTCAATCCAAATGGGCCACCGTATCTACCATCATGGACGCGTTCTGAAATTGATGAACTCAAGCGAATCATTCGGAACGGTATTGCAGTGTTTGTCGACCGTTTGCTGATCATAAGGAAGTAGACAGCTGTGACCGTGTCCGTTCAAAGGGGCGACATGAAGGGGGACAAATGACTACTGCGTCGCGTATCTTGCGCAGGTAGGACTGCCGTTTTGGTGTGAAATTAATAGAGGTCTTGAAGACCATGGCTGTGCCATAGGTGTCTATTACAATTAGCTTGCAAATAAATTCAGTGGCGGCGGGGCACTAAATCTGAGGGGGGGGCGAGAAAGAATGTTAAAGAATCGAGACTTATCTATTCAGATAGCAAATTCGTTATTGAATGTCATTGGAATTCTACAAAGAACCATTGTTTTAGTTCGCGAAAGCAAAGAATCAAAGAAAAACCAGCAAAATAGATCCACACGATAGCAGACATTGTTTATCAGGAAATGGCCAGATTAATGCAGGAAATAGTGAGAGAATATCCTGATATAGCGCCTAAAGAATTTGAAGCAAAACATCAAAAAAAGACAAGCAAAATTTGAGAGCATCTCTGGTTCAGTAGTCGGAGATTTTTATATTGAATCGTGCAGATAGAGCAATGACGCTTTATACCTTGTAGAAATAAGGAAAACCTCAATTCATGAGACTAGCAATGTGGAAGTTTAGAGCCCGCAGTGTTATTGGACTCTTGGTATTTCTCCTTCTTCTTGGAGTGACCTATTTATTAGCGGTCTCGACCTTTCACCAAGTTTGTGTGACGAACCACTCAGACCATACAATCTCTCGTTGCGTCTTAACGGTGTGTGGTCGTGACTATGTAATTGAAAAGCTTGTGCCGGGAGCCACGCGGCAGATTAGTTTTATCATCGATAAGGACAGTGGCTACAGACTCAGGTACCACTTCCTAGAATCTGATCGAGAATTTCTTTCTGAGGAGGCGGGGTATGTCTGTGCTGGACTGGCAGAGAACGGCAAACCAGACTCCCTTAGAATCTACGATGATCGACTAGAGTTCACGGACCCGTTAGAGCTCAAGTTGAAACTGCCGATTGAGAAAGTACCAATTTCACAGGTCAAAACGAAGCTGAAAAGGTCTGCTTGAGTTCTTAACTAACTTAGCTTAGGATGAAAAAATCTTCTGAGAGGGGCTGAAGAATAACTATGCGGATGAGCTTAGCATTCAGAACTTTAATTGCGACCGTATTGATTCTTTCGCTCTTTTGCTCTGAGACCAGGGCACAAGGGATTCTCGGCAATGACGAATTGACTGCCGGAATGATCGAAGTCTTGCATAATCCAAGATTCGTAGTTGTATACAATTTGGAAGCAAAGAATGCGAAAGCAAAAGAAGCAAGCTTTTATGGTTCACACATGCTGGGAAAGGCTACCTTAAATGATAGAAGAGACCAGGTTAAACTCGGGCAACTGCTGATTGACAGCATCTCGCCCAAAAGCGTCGTCTTTTCTCCCTTTAGACCCAGGTACGGATTGAGTTTCCTGTCTTTTTTTCATAGAATTGACCTAGTTGTTAGCTCTGACTGCCGACAAATCGAAATTTATTCGCCAAACGGTAGGTTTTGGAATCGTGGATGCTTAGAAGGAAGCAATGCTCAAATAGAAGAGCTAATTTGCAAAGCTTTAAAAGTGCAAGACAGGGCGAAGCTTGCTGACAGTATTCTTGAGCAGAAAAAGCGCAATGCATTTATGCTGATCAAGCCATAAACCTATAATTGTTGTAGCTTTGCCAGCTACAACTTGAGACAACACTCGGCGTATACTTGTGCTGATGAAGCACGGAAGTGTCAGTGATGACACGTGCAGAGCGCACAAATTTGCCTAAGTTCAATGATGGTTCGGTTATCCCAAGAATCTACTTTAAGCTAGGAAAGTGAGGCAATATAGATGGCTAGTGATGATCAACCTCCATATGAAATTGTTCTGGAGTTGCCAGAACTCTTGCAAGGGCCTTATACCCTGCCGAATGGCGACTTATTATCTATTGGAGACACTATAGAGCATGTTGAGTGCGGCATTGGAAAGGTCATTCGTTTTGCTACATATCATGACCAGATGGGAATTCTAGTTTGTGTAGAGTTTCCAAATGATGAGCATGAAATGCTTGGTATGAATTTCATTCGCAAAGTTCGTTGAAAGCAAAAGAGCCCCTGAGTGGGGCTCTTTTGTTGAAACACTCTGGGCGTTTTCGGAGGTTCTACTTGCCGAAAAGCATTGATACGCAGCAAGCTAGAGTGATCAAGCCATAAACCTATAATTGTTGTAGCTTTGCCAGCTACAACTTGAGACAACACTCGGCGTATACTTGTGGTGATGAAGCACGGAAGTGTCAGTGATGACACGTGCAGAGCGCACAATCAAGCCGAAGCTAGTCCTTTAAGAGTGTAAAACAGGTGATGCCGGAGGTTAGTGAATGACTAGAATAATTGCGTTATTTCTTAGTCGGGTTCTTCAAACGTCCACCGGTCTGTGGGAAAGATTAGTTAGTGCGTCCTTTCCCTATATCTTACTAGCAGTCTTTACTCTCCTATCTGCGCGACCTTGCATGGCATTTGAAGCTCGTTTTTATCCAGTTTTTCCCAAGAGAGATCCTTTGCATAATAAGGTCTTCTCCACACTCAGTAAGGCTAGTTTGACAATCAAGTGCATAGGAGAAAACGAAATAGATGTTTATATTGGAAATTATTGCAAAGAAAGAAATTCTTATGAGCCGATATACTTTACACAAAATCAAGTTTATCTGTTTTTGAAGGAGCAGAAAGACAAACGGCTTTTGGCCGTTTGGTTTCTAAAGCCGATAATGAATATGAAGCAAGAGAGGATTCAGCAGATCTTGAATAGTTATAAAGCGTTTCTTGCAGACTTTGGTTACGAAAGGGTCTTGATTCTGGGTGCCGCAGCCTCTGGGGTTTATGTTGTCTACGATTCTGAACAAGCGAAAAGATGACGGTGTTGATACCAACCTTGACCTTCCCCCCAAATTCGAGCCAATCAAATTCTCTGCTCCAGATCCACCAAAATCCCTTTGAATGATCACTGACAAGCGAAACACGTGACCGGAAGAAGAAGAAGAAAAAGAAGAAGAACTCACTTCATCTTCTGCTTCTTCGAGTTTTGCGGCAGCGCATCAGGGTCTCGCGACCTAAGAAGCAGATCTGCTGAATCTGGGTCTAATTCAAGCGCTCTTTTGAAAGCCGGCAGCGAAGAATTGGCAGCACCGGCATTGATGGCATCAAAACCAACTTCGGTAAGAGTATTGGCATCAAGAGGCAACTTGCTTAGTTTACCGGTGGCTTCCTCTGCCAGCTTCTTATCGCCGGTGGCCCGAGCTACATCTAAAAGGCAAAGCCAGGCGCTGCGATTCTGCGGCTCTAAAGCAAGCAAAGCACGGGTTTCCTTCAGACATTCGCCATAACGTTTAGAACTATACAGACCACCCATATAGTCGACACGAAATGCTCGCTCTTGCGGATAGCTGGCAATGAGACGACGAAGAATGATAAATCCTTCGTCATAGCGCTTCAGACACATCAAAGCCCAAGCCCTAGCGCTCTGTGAATAAGGATTATTCGGTGCGGTGCGCAATGCATCTTCCGTGATCTTGAGAGCCTGATCGGTCTTCCTATTTAAAATTAAAACATGCACAAGCTCGCGAAGATAAGAATATTTGCGATAGTCATGACTAAAGAGAAAAGCTTTTTGCAAATGTTCTTCCGCTTCCTCAAGCATGTCTTTCTCCATCAAGGCTATACCCAAGACATAATGGGCAAAAGCGTCTTTGGGAGCCAGATTGACTGCCACCCTTCCTTCTTTCACTGACTGGTCAAGACGACCGTTTTCCAGATATACGGCAGAAGCCTGCCGCCAGGGCTCTGCCGAAGATGGCTGTGCTTTCTTGCCTTGCTCATAGGCGGCAATTCCCTTATTCATAGCCTCTCTCTGACTGGTCTCGTCTTTTCCCCGACCGCATTCATAGTAGAGGTCGCCCAATTTTACCCAGGCTTTATCACTGTGCTTAAACTTGTTGGAGCATTGCAAATAAGCCCTCTCTGCGGCTTTTATATCTTGCAGTTTTTTATGTAAATCCCCGATGGTCAAATAAGTATCTATGTCATTGTCATTGACTAAAGAGGCTCTCTTATATAAATCGATTGCCTGCCGCCAATCTTTCTCATTGCTCTTAATCAAAGCCATGGTGCGCAGGCTGCGAAAATGGAAGCGCGTCGGCGGAGGAAGCAGCGAACTCTCAAGGGTCTTGAATGCCAAATTGGGCTCTATGCCGCAATAGTACTGAGCCCGCCCCAATATACCCCGTACTTCCGAAAGCGCCTGGGCGTTCTTGGGTGCCTGCTTGAGCGCAGTCTCGGCTAGAGAGAGCGCTTCTTTGCGACGACCAAGACCAAGCAAAACACGCGCCTTCAAAGCCTGACAGCGATAAAAGTCTGGTTTTCGATCAGAGGCTATAGCAACAAGTTCGTAGGCTCGCTTATTATCTTTCAACTCCATACAAGCTTCAGCAAGGCCAAGCAAAGCTTCTATATTCTCAGGATCACTCTTAAGAATTTGACTATAGGCAAAAGAAGCAGCGCGAAAATCGAATTTTTCTAGAGATTTACGACCAGTGGCAAGGGCGGCCGGCAGCGACTCAGAAGCGCCGTTTTTGCTTGCTGTATCATGCGGGGAAGCAGGCTGCAGCGGCGCCGCTTGACCGGCTTCTAAGCCAAAAACCAAGACTAGAGAGAGCAAGAAAACTTTCTTACAGTCGCGGGTCAACTGGCGCACTCTCCAAGGCTAAGACGGCAAAGACACATTCATGTATGCGGTGCAAAGGCTCGCCTCGGCTGAGACGGTCCAAGGCTTCAGCACCAAGTGCAAACTCTCTGGCGGCAAGAGATCTCTTCAGGCTAAGCCCTCTTTGCTTGAGCCTCTCTAAGTTATGGGGCAGAAGATAATCAGCACCATATATGATGCGGAGATATTCAGAGGCACGACACTTTATTGCCGGCTGCAAGAGCCGACCATCTCTCACCATGACTGACCGGGCAGTTTCCCAATCAGGCAGATAGGGCTTAACCACTATACCTTCACCTGCACCGGATCCTTCACCTGATCCTTCACCTGATCCTCCACCGGCCCCTTCGCCTTTAGCCAATTTGCCGGTAATCTCTTCAAAAAACTGCATCGCTAGTCTTAGGCCTTCTTCACCGCCATCGCTATTGAACGGCGTCGGGCAGAGTCTATAGCGCGTTTTTCTAAAGATGCCGCTATCTATATCAGCCAGAGGCGCTAACAACTTCATCTGCTCTAAATGGTCTACAAAGAGCATGCTCGTCTTTTCACAAGCTAAGATTTGAAAGGGCGCCACTTTCAGATCTTCCAAGCTCTCTACCGGCCAGCAGTAATGCCCGTAAGCTGTACGAAACTTTTCGGCAGCGTCAAACTCCAGCTCACTTCTTTCGGCTAGAGCCTGCAGTTCTTTACTATCAGGCAAACGCCGCAGAGCTGTCTGGGTGAGCTGCCGCTTCAGCCCTAGCACCACCTCGCTACTGGCGGCCACTGCTGCATATTGTTCTTGCAAAAGACCTTGAGCTTTAGCCGACCATGGCAAAAGTTCGCAGTCAATGAGAAACCAATCGCTCTTGAACTTTTCGAAAAGCTCGGCTTCAGCCAGAGCTGCCGAAATTCGCTTCAAAAGAGCTGTCTCAAGCTCAACTTGATCGGCATTAAAAAATGACCGACCACTGCGGGTATAGATCACCCCAAGCTTCTCTTCGCCGCCAAAACGGCTAGTGAAGCTCTCGGCGTCACGCCCCACCAAGACTAGGGCTCTTGAGCCCATATGTTTCTCTTGCAAGACCACTTGCTCTATTTGAGCCGCACCATAATAGGCTAAAGCTTCTCGTGGATGTTCCAGCAGATTAGCTTCTTTGCTTGTCTCGCCGGGCGACATCGTGGGCGGCAAATAAACCAAATAGCGCGGATGCAGAGCAAAGCGGCTCATTACTTCTAATGCAGCGCGGGCATTCTCTTCCTTAATCAAGAGATTTCCCATGAGACCGGTTTCGACTATTTTCTTGCTGTTGGAACCAGGTATAAGCACGTCTTCTATGCTTAAACCGTCTTGCTCAGACAAATCACCGGCAGTATCAGTTTTTGCTCCATGAAGAGGCTTAGCCGGCTCATAATATTGCCGCAAAGCCGGCACCGAGACCAGTTCATTTTCAGGGTAACGCAGAGCCGTCAGTGAGCCGCCGAAGACACAACCAGTGTCGATACAGATTGTATTGTTCAACCAGGCGGCTTGAGAGGTCGGAGTATGACCGTAAACAACCCTCGCCTTGCCGCGATAATCAATCGCCCAGTTATAGCGCACCGGTAAACCATATTCATCGGTTTCACCGGTGGTTTCGCCATAAAGACAAAACTCGCGCACCTTACCAGAGCTGCGACCTTGATAGGCTTCTTTCAAACCGGCATGGGCCACCACCAAGTTACCGCCATCCAAAACCAAGTGACTGACCAGCTTTTCGATAAAGATAGCAGCACTGTCTTTATAGTCTTGGCTGAGAGGCTCCAGCTGTTCTAAAGTTTCGGCCAAGCCATGGGTAATGCGCACTTTCTTACCGCGCAATTTTTTGAGAAGCTTGATGTCGTGGTTGCCCGGCACACAAAAGCCATGCCCGGCATCAACAGTATTCATGACCAAGGCTAGAACCTTGTCAGAAGCAGGGCCGCGATCGACCAGGTCGCCTAAGAAAATCACACGACGTCCTTGACTATGGCGATAAACCGGCGCATCCACTTCCGACTGCCGGGGCTCAATTCCGGCTTCTGCTGCACTTATAGGCTCATAACCAAGTTTCGCCAAAAGACTCGTCAGTTCATCATAACAACCATGAATATCGCCGATGATATCAAAGGGACCGCACTCCTCTTTGCGGTTGTTCCAAAGCTTGCTGCGCTTTATCTCTATGTTCTCGACTTCTTCAGGGCTCTTCAGCACATAGACCTGCCGAAAGCCCTCGTCTTTCAAACTAGAGAGTGACTTTCTCAGAAAAGTTCTTTGTCTACGCACGACATGGCTGCCAAAGTTGCGATCGTTTCGATGACTATTTCGCTCGTGGCAGAGAGCGTCGGGCATATCAAGCACTATCGCCGCAGTCAAACAGTGATTGGCACGAGCAAGATCAAGCAAACTCTTGCGATCTTCTTTCTGCACATTGGTGGCGTCAACCACTGTAAGTAAGCCGGTCTTGAGACGTTTATCGACAATAAAATGCAAAAGTTCGAAAGCATCACCAGATGCAGCCTGACTATTTTCATCATCACTGACCAAGCCGCGACAAAAATCAGACGAAACAATCTCGGTCGGCTTAAAGTGGCGTTTGGCAAAAGTAGACTTACCCGAACCGGAAGCACCGATAAGCAGCACTAGCGAAAGCTCGGGCAAATAAATATTTCTGGTTGCTTCTCTATCTAACAATTTTAAATACCCCCATCTGCGTGGGCGCGCCTACTTCTTCGTCGACAAGGCCGATTGGCTGGAAAGTGACATTGTAGCCAAAGCGCTGGGCTTGCTCTTGGCACCAGTTTTGGAACTGCTCTCGATTGAATTCGAATCTGTGGTCGCGGTGCCTGAGCTTGCCGTTGGCTAATGCGGCGAAGCGCACGTTGTACTCGATATTAGGAGTCGTGACGATGACTAAGCCGGGGCGAGCCTGCCTAAAGACGACTTGGCTGAAAGCGTCCAGTCTATTGCCGTCTATATGTTCGATTACTTCTATGCAAGTGGCGGCATCAAAGCCTTTCAAACGTTTGTCTTTATAGGTGAGAGAACCTTGAAACAACTCCACTGCGTCATTCTGGCGCAAGCGCTTGGCGGCGGAGGCAAGGGCGCGACTGCTTACATCCATGCCCGCTAAACGTTCAAAGCGCTTATCGTCAGCCAAGCTTCGCAGAAAGCGCCCCTCGCCGCAACCGAGATCTATAACTCTTTTAGCTTGAGCCTCAAGCAAACAATTGAGCACGGCATTGTGTCGCATCTCATTGAGAGAAATGCGTTCTTCCAGACTGCTCTCTTCCTTTTCATCGGCTTCATCATCGAGAGGCTGATTCTCACCTTCGGTGAGACGAGCAAGTGCCATATCGCTAAGGTGGCGACGGTGCCGCAAATAGCGCCGAGTGATGAGCTCTTTGAGAGGATGCCCGGCCAACCATCCGGCACCATGACGCAGAAGCTTCTCCACCTCGGCGGTGTCGACTTGATAATGCTTGTCATTATCAAGCACCGGCGCCAAAACATAGATATGACTCAAAAGAGAACTGAGGGTGGTTTTCGCCTCTAGTTGCAAACTATAGTATGGACTCTTACCCCAATCGGGAAAACGTTGGTCGAGAACATAACCCTTGGTTTTCACACTATAGCCCAAGGGCGCAAAGATATCGTGCAAAAGCTGCTCGCCGGTTTCAGAAGGGCTATAAACCACATCAACAGTGGCGCAAAGATCGAGAGCTTGCTCGACAAGTTCGGGCCGTTCTTTGCTGCGCCCTGCTAGAGCCGAGCCGAAAACTTGAGCGATTGCCACCGATAGAAAAGAACTAGCACAATAAGGTCTATCGTTGACATACTGCGAAAGAGCAAAGCCAGTACTTTTGTTTGCACTGGCTTGGCGACAAAGCGCCAAACTATCCACTTCCAAGACCAAAGCACAGCGGCAATAGTCTTCGTTGCTTTCAGGATAAAAAACCTGAGCTTTACCGAAGCTCAAATCGAAGCTTTGAACGCTGCTGGGATTTTTATGTAGTAGATAACCAAGATCCGAAGCAGGACCTGTTTTTGATGCAATTGTCAAAATCATAAGGAACCAAATTAGAAGGAGAAGAGGAATTCCAGGTCTTCTTGTGTCAGCTCTTTAGCTACGCTTTCGTCGCCACCGATAACCAGATCGGCTAGTTCTTTCTTCTTCTGCTGCAAAGCCAATATTTTTTCTTCAACAGTGCCCCTGGTAATGAGCTTATAGTTGAAAACATGCCTGGTTTGACCAATACGATGGGCTCGGTCGGTTGCCTGATTTTCGACGGCTGGGTTCCACCACGGGTCATAGTGAATGACATAGTCGGCGCCGGTTAGGTTGAGACCGGTGCCGCCGGCTTTCAAGCTGATAAGGAAGATCGGAATCTCGGGCGTAGCATTGAAACGCTCTACACGGTCAAGCCTTTCTTTTGCAGGAGTCTGACCATCTAGATACTCATAGGTGTAGCCGTTCTTTTCCAATTCTTTTCTGATTATAGCCAGCATCTCAACAAACTGACTGAAGACCAAAATCTTATGACCTTCATCAACGATCTCGCCGATCATATTTACTAAGGCATCGAGCTTGGAAGACTGATTGACCGGCTTATCGGTTGGCGACTTAAGCAGACGCGGATCGCAACAGACTTGACGCAGACGCAGTAAGGCGGCAAGCACCGAGAAGTTGGAGCGCTTGATGCCTTTCATAGCAATCTCGGGGAAGACCTTGGCGCGGCATTCGTCTAATACGTCTAAATAGAGCGAGCGTTGCTCGTCGTCTAGTTCGCAGAGATGAATAATATCGGTACGGTCGGGCAGTTCTTTTTCGACCTGGCTCTTGAGGCGGCGCAAAATAAAAGGATGGACTATCTTTCTCAATTTCTGACCGGCTCCATCCAAACCGGCTTCAATGGGTCTCTCAAAGACTTCGTTAAAGTCTTTGTAGGCACCGAGGAAGTCGGGCATGAGGAAGTCGAACAGGGACCAGAGTTCTTTCAGGCGGTTCTCAACCGGCGTACCAGATAAAGCCAGGCGGTGAAAGGCTTTCAAACTCTTAGCCGCTATGGCGCCGACTGATTCGGGATTTTTGATATTCTGGGCTTCGTCTAAGATGAGAAACTCGAACTGAATATTCTTGAGCTGCTCATAGTCGCGCCTGATGATACCGTAGGTGGTGAAGATCACCTGGGGCTTACCGGCACCGTCCTTGTTGAGTTTAGCCAAGAGCTCGCCGCGATCGCGACCGAGGAAGAGCGCGGTTTTAAGGGCAGGCGTAAACTTAGATGCTTCCGAAAGCCAGTTATAGACCACCGAAGTAGGCGCCACCACCAGCGAAGGCGCTCTATCGCCTTTGCCATTAGCGTAGTGGGTCAAGAGCAAGGTGAGAGCTTGAATGGTTTTACCCAAACCCATATCGTCGGCAAGTATGCCGGCTAAGCCGTACTCCCGCAGGAACATCAACCAGTTGCAGCCTTCTTTTTGATATTCTCTCAACTCGCCTTTGAAAGAAGACGGTATCTTGAGCGGCGGCAACTCTCTGAAATGATGAATTTTGTGGATAAAGTCTTGGAAGCCCTGATCAGCTTCGATTTCTATCTCATGGGTTTCGAGGGCATGCAAGATGGAAAGCGCCTGATAGAGAGGACGGGCACTATCTTTGCTTTGACCTATACCCTTAAGCAAACCAAGCAAGGTAGTGGTGGGAATGCGCACAAAATCAGAACCGATGCGCAGATAGTTGCGGTTCTTGAACAGCACTTCTATGACGTTTCCAAAGGGAACTTCTTCGCCATCGGAAAGGCAAAGCAGATCGAAGTCGAACTTGAAAGAATCTTTCTTGAGTGAAAGCCTTGCTTTGAGACACATGGGCTCTTTACGCACACGGCAATTGACCAACTGGTCAAAGCCGCTGATGTCCCAGTCGCAGACCTGCTCCGATTGCAAATGGAAGAGCACATCGTAAGCCGGCTCTTCAACAAAGGAAAAGCGGTCGGCCACAGTGCGCACCGGCTGCATATTGGTGAGGAAGCGTCTGACCTGGTTCTCCAGATCCCACTGCCGCTCCACCCAAACACTCTGCCCGCTCTCTGAAATCGTCCGGGTAAACTTTTCTGATTCCACCGCACTAGTTTCATCTCGCGACTGCAAGACCAAATTGCCATAGCGAAAACCAAGCGAAACTTCAAGAGAAGCAGCTTCACCGCCGTTCTTTTCACGGGCGCCGGCAGCCGAGCCGGACGATGAACTAGATATGATGACACTGCTGCTGCCGCCGGGCATTTTTCTTTCTGAAAGCCGAATCACCACCTGCGGTGGCTCTGTAATAGCAATCGGGAAAGGTGCCGTGGTCTCATCGAAGATGACCGGCATGCGCCTAAGTAAAACAGGCAGGTCGACCGAAAGAAACTTCGGCACATGATCTAGTTTGACGGTCATAAAGCCGTATGAATCAAAATACTGAAAAGATCGGTGAATGGCGCTCAGATCTATGGGATAGAAAACATTGTTGGCCAGGACCCAGGAACTCTGCCCCATAAAGAAGACCGGGTGCTCAACAGCTTCTTCTACGCCATCAGGACCTTCCAGTATGCCTTCCAACTTCAGCAAGAGTTCGCCGCTCTCAGTTTCAGACAATACCGCCCGTGGTGTAAGGGGCTTTTCACTGAAGCTCACTTCTTGACCATTGGTGGTATTAATTAGGCGCGCACAGAGACTGAGGTGGCCAATAACGGCACCTTCTTCGCCGCGGGGAATGCGGTGTCCCCCGGCAGTGCCTTTGGTGGTCTGCGGTAAAGAAGTGAGATACTTTGCCAAACGCCAGATACGCGACTCTTCCGGGAAGAAATTGAGAGTCTCAGGTGGTACCTTGAGAATATTGACCTTGCCCTGGGGCTGAGGCGGCACATCACCGACAATCATAGCGAGAGGCTTTTCTAAAACCAAAAGCCCTAGCTGAAAATCGCGAGAAGGAGGTTCTTTACCTTCACCAACTTGATCTTTAGGATCATCAAGCAATTCACGAGCTTTAATTGCTTTCTCTTGTACCGGTTCTTTCCTCTCGGGTTGGTCCAAGAGGTCAAATCTAATCCCGGGATTGTGCCGAGCTATATGGGTTAAGAGCACCGCCACCGAATGTTTGCAAACTTCTTCGAAATAGGGACAAGAACATTCAGCCTTGAAGACTTCGGGACTTTCGATGGAAACAGTGATCTTGTAGGGCTGCGGCTCCGAGCCGATGACCAAGGCTTCTATACTGGACACACCCTCGTCTTCAGTATATTTGAGAACTTTCTTGCGGCGGTAATACTGCACACCGCGTCGATAAACCGGTTCGCTGCTGGCATCCTGCACAGCCTGAAGAGTAAGTGCGATTTTCTTTCCAGATACTTGCTTCATTAATTTGGCGGAAACTTCCTTCCTGAAAGTTCATCCAGTCAGTATAGATGACCGCCTCAGAGCGGTCGGGCAGAATCTTTCTTTCCTGAAAGTTCCACTTCGTCCCATAGCTTAGCATGACTTGGACTGGGTTTGTTTACCAAGGTTAACGCGGACTCATGTCAATTATTTCGGTCACCGCACCCTCAGCCCCGGCGCCAGTCGCTGCGTGAGAGCTGGGATTGAGCGGGGACGGAGATACCTGGGCGCGGTTGAAGGCATTCTCTACGATGCGCCTCATTTCAGACTGCCGGTCTTCTAGGGCCGAACAATAGTCTTGCAACACATCGGCTTGACTGCGCAAATTCTTGGCGTTCTCATTAAGAGAGGGCAAGAGCGACTCTATCTCTTCCAGAATAGAACCTGGAGGGGCCACAGGCGGACGAATCTTGAATTGGGAGACTTTCTGATTGTTCTGACTGATCTGGTTTTGCATACCAGAAACGGAGCCGCCGCCGACAGCCGGGTCAAAGTTATCTTCCACCCCAACCAGAGACTCTTTCAGCCTTTCGAGCGATTGCTTGAGACCGAGGGCTCGTTTGTAAGCCTGGTCCGCTTCTCTCTCCAGCCACACTTTACGTGCCTTTTGAGTAGCCAACTCGGAACTTAGACTCTCCAGGGCCTTTTTCCTTATATCTAGTTCGCGGCGCATATGCTCAAGCTCTTTCTGCTTCAATTCAAGACCTCGACGTCTTAAATAAACCAAAAGCAGCACAGTGCAAGTAAAGCCGAAGGAAAAACAAGTGATATAGCAATAGCCACGCTTAGAACCGGATAGTTCAAAGAAACCTTTGAACATGAAATTGGTCAGGTCTTCGAAGAAGGTGGGCGGCGCCGAACGCAGATAATAAATGCGACCCAATACCCTGGTGCCGGGCTTGAGAGCGCCCACTTTGTTGGCGGCGGTGGATCTGGGCGAGGCATGGGCGTAAAGTGGTTCGAGCTGCGGCGGATCAGTGATTAAATCGTAGGGCTCGCCTTCTTTAAGCAGACTTTCGGCTGCGGCGCGACCTTGCCAGGATTCTCTTTTGTAGATTTTCTCGGTCTTGTAGAGTACGTTCTCACCGGACGGATCAGTGATGACTATGCCGAATAATCCGAATGAGCAGTCTAATGTGCGCTGAATCAAATCGCTGCGATTGGAGAGGATCATCTGCGCCAAAGTGGGCGGCAGAGTATGGTGCAAAAGATTGAAATCAGTGGTCTGCACCCGATGGATGGTGCCCATCCAATAGCTATGATAGTGAGCCTGACAGACGACCAGCCAGAGGCAAATTCCGCCTAAGAGAATAGACGGCACTATGACGCGGTTCTTCAGTGAAAGCAGTATTTTGTCCATCGGCTCGCTTTAATCAACCAAGCGAAGTCTACACCCATATTTTGTATTCGTACATACGGCTTTTCCCAGCTGTAATTGTTGTCTAGACTACAAAGTAGCAAAACAAGCGCAAATAAAACCGAATGAAAGTTATAAGACTCTGGCAACCGGGTATCAATAATTTGTGGTCAATTAGATGGAGGTCAGCCTCGGTTGTAAGCGTCGTCCCTTTTGCTCCGAGCAGGGAAATTTGCTATCAGCATACAACTTGCCCGCAGCATTAGAGCAACTCTTATCAACCAAAATCTTTGAGACAATTCAACAAATCTAGACAGTACTAAACAAGTATCCAGACCAATCTGGAAAGCAACCCATAAACGGGTCTTATGCGAGCCGGGCTTCACAGCCCGGCTTTCTTGCATGGAACAAGTAAAGCAATTGACATCACCGGCAATACCAAAATCGCCAAGGAGCAAAAATCTCTCAGTCAAGAGAATAAAAAGGGCGATAAACCCTCGTTAGTTCGAGGCAAGTAATTGTTAGAATCTATAGAGAAAATCTTTGGAGCAAGATGACAGAAGGCACCCCTACAGCTAATGCCGCCCCCCAGAATCAACCCTTGAGGCTGGGTGATTTGCTCACGAGCGCAGGACTCTTGAAAGCAGAAGAACTGCGACAAGCGATGCTGATCGCCAAGAGCCAGGGACTGCCGGTCGGTCGCGTCATTATCATGTCGGGCTTTATGTCTGAAAGCAATCTGCAGGCGGCAGTGCAATGTCAGTCGCTGCTCAAAGACGGCATTTTAACTGCCGAGATTGCAGTAAGCGCCCTGCGCACACTTCATCGCGAAAGTATCAGCCTCGACGAAGCCCTGCAAAAACTCTCGGTCAACCTCAATCAAAGCGGCAACAGCACTAACAAGCTCGGCGAATTGCTGATTGAAGCGGGCATCTTGACCAAGGCGCAATTGGACGACGCCCTAGCCCACGGCAAGTCAAGCGGACTGCCGCTTGGTCGAGTCTTGGTGGTCACCAACATCATCTCCGAACAACTTTTGGCTTCGGCTCTCAACGCCCAAATTTTGATACGCGATAAGCGCGTCGAGCGCGAACAAGCGATAAGCAGTCTGCGTGCCGCTAAAGACAGACAAGTACCGCTTGAACAAACTCTGGCCGAAAAAGGTCTCAATCTCAATGCTGAAACAGTGAGATTGGGCGAACTGCTTGTCATGGCTAAGCTGCTCGACGAGCAAAAGTTGATGCAAATAGTAGAAGTAGGTCTGGTCAAAGAACAACCAATTGGTCAGGTCTTGGTGGAAAGTGGTCTGGTTTCGGAGAGCCTTTTGCAGCTCGCTCTTTCGGTGCAAACCTATGTGGCTTCAGGCAAGTTGCGCAAGAGCTTGAGCGGACAGGTCTTAGAGATGGTCGCTCGCGAAGGCATTTCGGTAGAAACGGCGGTGGAGCGAATTCAGCCCGACAAGCAGCAAATAAGCAATAATCTGCCTCTCTATCAATTTTTGCAATTAGCCGGTGTCATCGGTCCCAAAGATATAGAAGACGCGCTCAAAGCCGGTTCTCGTAACGCCCAACTGATGGGACAAATGCTCTTGCTCACCGGTGCTATCGACCAAAACTTGTTGCAAATTGCCCTCAAGTGCTCTGAGCTCATGGCCCAGGGCATCTTGAAAGCTGAGCAAGCTGTCATTGCCTTGGGCATTTGCTGGAAAACAAAAGGCAGCCTGGAAGATGCTTTCAGACAACTGGGCTGGAGTCCGGCTATCATCGCCGCCGCATTCCCGAAGGACGTCAGCAGCAGTACTGTTACCAGTGTCGGCGCCGGCGCCAGCATCACCGTTGCCGGAGCACCGACAGCCTTCCAACCCACCAACCAAGGTCAAACCCATCAATCTCCGTTGGCAGCAGCCCTATCCAAAGGTCGCATGGGCGACTCAACTGCTTCCGGCTTGCCCTCAATAAGTCAAGGCGATCCCAAGAAGCGTTCTGAAAGAAGAGCCGATGCCACTGCCGCAGCACTGCCCGCTCTAGCCATGCCCGGTCAACCGGCCTTGAATCTTTTGCACGAACTAGAAAACACCGGCGACAACCAGCCGACTATCAGGGCCGAACTAGGTCATGGTGACCGAGCCGGCGAGACAACCGGAGATAACACCGCCATATCCGGCTCATCAGACAGCAATCGCAAGAAAAAGCTCTCTGAGCTGATTCCACAGATTAAGAACCAGGGCTAAATAGCTGAAATCTCTGAAAAACCAGATTTCAACAAGGCAAATGTGGTAAAAATTAGCCACTAATTCGCAATCAGGAATTAAGTGGAGCCGCCTCGCTTTCAAGAGGGAGCGGTTCTTGTCCCCACAAAATCTGTGTTGCACAGGAGTTTTCAATGCTTCAACAAAAAATTTCGTACAAACCCTATGCCAAACATGACTTCAGCCATCTGAGCGGTTTGACTGGTATTTCAGACAAGACCCTTGAGATCCACCTGGCTCTCTATGCCGGTTATGTCACCAACACCAACACCCTGAATGAAAAGGTGATTGAGCTTACCGAAGCAGGCAAGAGCGGCACCCCCGAATATGCAGAATTGAAGCGTCGCTACGGCTTCGAATACAACGGCATGAGACTGCACGAGTACTATTTCGGCAACCTCAAAGCCGGTGGTTCTGAACTGAAAGAAAGTTCTGAAATCGGCAAAGCCATCATTGAAACCTACGGCTCTCTTGAAGTCTGGAAAAACGACTTCTTCAAAGTCGGCGGCATGCGTGGTGTTGGCTGGGCTATCCTCTTCCAAGATCCCGAAACCAAAGTGCTCTCCAATCACTGGGTCACTTTGCACGAAGAAGGCAATATCGCCGGCTTCAAGCCGCTTCTGGTCATGGACGTATGGGAACATGCCTTCTTGCTCGACTACAAACCGGCCGAGCGTCCGAAGTACATCGAAGCCTTCTATGCAAACGTAGACTGGGCTAAAGTCGAATCTAGACTGGTCAAATAATCGCCTAGATAAAGCTGAATCGAGAGAAGAGAGGGCGACCTCTCTTTTCTTTTTGTAGCCCTGCCAACAAATGAGAAATATTTGAAGGGTTTTGTCCTGATTTGAGGCTGCAACTGAGCAACAATTCAAGACTTTTCCACTTGAGAACGCTATTCTTAGGCTGGTTTCTCGGGTTGGAAAAATAATTTGAAAGAGGCGAGACAGTGAAGACGCCAGGACCGGGCTTGC
Source organism: Candidatus Obscuribacterales bacterium (assembly GCA_019745415.1). GTDB lineage: Bacteria > Cyanobacteriota > Vampirovibrionia > Obscuribacterales > Obscuribacteraceae > Obscuribacter. Next base: position 56,573 of record JAIETF010000030.1, read on the forward strand.
TAGATAAAGTCTTGAATGAAATTTTCGAAAGAGAATTGAAAGCTTACGCACAGCCGAACCAAGAAAATAGCGCCTCGCCGAGCGAACCGATGGAAGAGCAAGCTGCTGTTGACTTCGTTCAAGCAGAGAAAAGCTCAGAAACTAATCTGGCAAATTCTCAGAATAGCGTCAAAGACAACTGGGATGACGCCTGGGACTGGGCTGACGCGGAAGAAAGCAACAATGAAGATGAAGATGGTGACTGCGTCAATCAAAGACCATGGCTTTCGGTACCTGAAGCAGCAAGAGTTTTAGGAAAGTCGCCTCGGGCTCTAGAGAGATGCATATTGGGACGCTGGGGCAACCGCTTACCCGATGGCTGGAGCGCCAGAAAGGTAAGAATCGACGGCACTGATGAATGGCGAGTTGTGCCTCCGTCGGGATATCGCAAACACAGTCGAAAAGCAACGAAGAGCCGAGTTGAAACCTATGTTGCTCAAGCCTCTGACCGGGCCTGCACAGAGCCTGCGCAAGACGGGGCAAATGAAGATTTAGAAATTTCTGATTTAGGCACTACAGACGACACCAGAGCAAGCTCAACGCACAAAGATAGCGCCAAAGCAGAAGAAAGAGAGGTAGAGAGCATGCCGAACAAAGGTCTCGAAGATGACATGTTTGGCTCCTTAGAAAAACTCTTCACTTCTGCATCCAAACTGGCACAAAAAGAACTGGCTTCGTTTGTCAAAGGTCGCAAAGAGAAAACCGAAGTCTTTCATGCTCCGGTGGAAACCATAGTAATCGACCGCTCGGACGAAGTAGAAAAGCTCTTGCGTGAGTTGGCCCAGTGCCAGAAAGAATTAGCAGTGGAAAGAAGAGCCCGCCTAGAAGATCTGAAGCTAATCAACGAGATGCAAAGTTCAATGCGCTTACTGGAAGACCACTGCCGCGAAACGAGAACTCTCAAAGAAGAGCTGGTGGAAGCGCAAGTGCTTCTAATCGAACACAAGAAACAGTATCAAGAATTTCTCCAGTTGCCATGGTGGAAACGACTGTTTCATAAGAAGCAAGCGTAGTAAGCTTAGGAAAGCTCTGACTTTCTCTTTGGAGTTTACCTATGTCTGACAAACGTTTCAAAATCACCTACTGCACCGAATGCGGCTATCGCGAACGTGCTGACCAACTAGCCACACAACTCGAGCAAGAATTGAAAGCTGAATGTCAGATTCAACCGGCCGCCGAGGGTGTTTTTGAAGTAGAAGACAACGGCGTTCTCATTTTTTCAAAAAAGTCGTCAGGCAGAATGCCCGAAGAAGGCGAGGTCTTGAAAATCATCCAGGGTCTTGCTGAGGGTCTCAGCCTAGAAGAAGCTCAAAGCGTAGCTGGTCCACCCCCCAGTGCCATCTTGGAGTGGTTCTTCAGCTTGTTCCGCTCCCACTCCGATTCAAATAAATGACAGAACACCTGCAAATAGCAATAGACGGACCGGCCGGCGCCGGCAAATCAACAGTGGCAAGAAAGCTAGCCGATAAACTGGGATATCTATATATAGACACCGGCGCTATGTACCGCGCTTCCACATGGTTAGCCCTCAAACACGGTCTCTCTCTGCACGACGGGCCGGCCATCGCTGCGCTTGCACGCCGCACCGAAATTCTCCTGGCTGCGGCCGATGAAACGTCAGACGGCAAAATTAGGGTTTATGTCGACGGCGAAGAAATAACCCGCGATATTCGCACCCAAAAAATGTCTGAACAGGTAATACCGGTGGCTGCTCTCAAGGAAGTAAGAGAAGTCTTGGTAGAAAAGCAGAAAGAGCTGGCGCGCCAGGGCAATGCCGTTCTGGATGGCAGAGACATAGGCACGGTGGTCTTGCCCAAAGCCGGCTTGAAGATCTTTCTTACCGCCTCAGCCGAAGTAAGAGCAGGCAGAAGGCTGAAAGAATTAAATGCCCAGGGTGAAAATCCAGACTTTGAAGAATTGCTCGCTCAAATTAAAGACCGAGACCATAAAGACCGCACTCGCGAAGTATCTCCCCTGACCATGGCCGAAGACGCCATCGAAGTCAGCACCGACAATCTCAGTATCGACCAGGTGGTTGATAAGCTTCTTGCTCTGGCTGAGACGGCAAAACGCTCCACTGTCTGAATTAAGCTCCTTTCGTAGTTCTACCGATGACCACTTAGTGCAATCTGTGTATTCATATAAGAATGCAGAAACAGTCAGGCAACGATCAGCACAAGCAGGACCGCCCGGAAAAGGACGGCAGTAACTTTGCTCAGAATTCGGGTCTGCCTGGAATCATAGATTTATTTAGCCGTCCGGGCGGAGTCAAGCTAACCAACCAGAACGGCAGCAATGAGCAAGAGAAGCTGCCGCCGATAGGCGTGGCCAAGATGCTGCCCGACGAGAGCATTCAGCTCAATATAAAGGCCCATACTAAAGACCTGGAAGGCGAAGCCGAGCTAATCTATCGCCCGGGAGAAAAGAATTACCAGGACATACTCAAGCACCTTGGTGGACTCACTCCCGGTGAGACTAAACTGGTGGCGCCGTTTCAAGATCAAAAAGATCCGAAAGATCCAAAAGATCAAAAAGATCAGGTCGACCCCAAAGATGGAAGCGATACTGGTAAGCCAGGCGCGCTTGATCTTCCGCCGCCGCCGCCTTCAAAGCAATTCAGCGACAAAGTCAACGACACCTATAACAAAATGTCGGACGATGTGCGCAACATAGTCAGTCGAGATGGTGCCACATTGGTTCCAACCAGGCGCATCACCGACACCCTGCCCGAACTGAAAGGTCAGAGACCTCGGGGATGGCCGCCCGGATCTACCTGGGACGCGGTCGACGGTGCCTACAGCCCAACAAAGAAGTTAATCATCGTAGCGGAAGAAAAGGAAGTAAAGCCAGGCATCTGGACGCCCAACAATCGCACCGAAGACCTAGTCAGACACGAAACCGGGCATGCGGTTAATGCCGCCATGGACTATATCTCAGACGATGCCGACTTTCTGCAGTCTTACGAGGCCGAGAAAAAAGCAATTCATCCACTGAATCAGAAACCATTGGCCTATTTTTTACAGGGTGGAGGCATCGGCGCCGACGAGACAGTTGCCGAATCGATAGCGGCGATAGAAGGCGGCGCCACCGGTGGGCTGCTCTTCGAAAAGAGCTTCACAGCTACAATTGACCTGATCAAGAAACGCATCCAAGCCTTTGCCGCAGCACCACCAAGCCCTGCTGGAGCGGCAAGTACACCACCGCCATGATAGCCAGCCTCAAGCTTAGCCCTAAGATTTAATCTAAAATCGAGTCTTTATCCCCCGGAGCTGCCATGAGTTAATCTTGGTAGTAAGTGGCATATAAATAAATGGGGTCGACAAAAAGATATACAAAGCGCTATTCTTAACAAGCTATAACAGAAGCCCCGTTTAATGTGCGACTTTAATCAGGTATCCGCCGATGGCAAAATTTTCTACTCGCGAAAAGAATAAAGCAAGTGCATGCGCACCAGCTACTTTGCCGGCCAACGCCGATCAAAGCAAGTCAAACTCGGAAGTAACAGAGCTCAAGGCTATCTTGCAAGAAGCTTCCAAGAGAGCCAAGTCTACGGCTCTAGCCGGTAAAGGCTCCGTAGCCGAACCTAAAGTCATTCAGTTCCAAGGCAATCGTTCTTTCGTTGCCACCATCAATGGTGACCTCGTCACCAGCATTCGCTTTCAATCGGGACGGCTTATCGAGCTTACAGCGGCGCAAGGAAAAAACACTGTATACAAAGACAGTCAATCAGAGTCAGTGCGCTTGACTCAACTTAGCCTCGATCTAGACGACGGCTCAATCTCATATAAAAGACAGATGGGCAAAGGAACCGCCCGCATAATTGAAACATTGAACGGCGCCAAATATGCCACACTCTCCTTGGGTAAAGAAAAGCGCGAAATAGAACTAAGTTCCGACAGAAGACGCATTTTCAAAGGCAAAGAAGGCACAATGACCGTTTCTCCCGACGGTAGCTTGGTTAGCCTTCGTCCTCAGGCCGGCGGCTCTATAGACGTCTACCCTTGGGTGAAACTGGTGGCGGTGGAATTTCCGGATGGTCACAAACAGACCTTCTATGCCAGCGACTCGGAAGTCTCGATGTTGCGCAAAAATCCAGTCGGCTTCTATGTGAACTGGCTGCCCACTGACAAGCAAGGACACCACTTTGAGTGGGGAACCCTGGAACTGGGCTAAACTGAAAAGGTCAAAGCTAAGTTTTTTAGATTTGCAGTTAATTTGAGCTTTGCTCTCAATTGGAGCAAAATCAATGTTTATCTTTGATTTCGCCCTCTGTCTTTCATAAGTATTCTCTTGGCATTCCAATTACTGGCTACTATTTCCTTTCTTTTGACGGCAGTCCTGACTTGCCCAGCCGCATGCGCCCAGATTGAACTTTCGCCGATAAGACTAGCAGAATCTTTACCCGACCCAGTGCCGACCAATCAAAACGGAACCACCGCCCACGCCTTTCAGATGTGGACGCCGGTCTACATAGATTTTCCTATGTCGAGGGGCAAAAAACTGCGCGGCTATTTCGAAGCCAGCCCCCGCTTAGGCAATAACCTAAACGGCATGAGCCAACTTCTCATAAGACAAGCAATCGGCTATAGAATCTCTAAACATACCAGTGCCTATGTCGGCCATGTCTGGGTTTCAAATTATCCCGACCATACGCATGAACAGCGAATTTTCCAACAATTCGGTGTGGGTCATGTTCTCTTCAAAAGACTGGAAGTTTTACACAGAACCAGACTAGAAGAACGCTTTATTCAAAATACCAATGGGGCATGCTCGATGCGCGCCCGCTATCTTTTGAGATTTGCCCTACCCTTGAAGTGGCGGCTTTACGCAGTGGTTTCAGATGAGCTATTCGTCAACCTCAACTCAGTAGAAAACGGTCCACTGAGAGGCATAGACCAAAACCGCCTTTATGCAGGCATAGGCAGACAAATGAGCAATCAGGTGCGCATGGAAGTTGGCTATCAACAGCAATATGTCAATGCCAGCGATCCGACCGATGATCGAGCCAATCATATCTTGATGACCCAGCTCTTTCTCGCGCCCTGAAACAACCTAACTTGAGCATGAAAAACTAGAATGGTCTTAAAAATCTTCCGACACTTCATCACGATTGAGCAAAAGCTCGACGCGTTGACAACGGTCCGCCACCGCATCGGGAATGCCCGAAGCTCTCACATACTGCCTTGCTAGATCGAGTGTACGGCGAATACCTCTCACCACATCACCTTCATCGTAGGGTGTAGCATTGCGGATGGCATCCCAATCGGCACCCTGCGCCCACATCTGAGTCAGCCCACAGAGATGAGTGCCGATTGTAATAGGCATGTCGATATCGAAATCTTTTTGCTGACGCAAAAGACGACGAATGATCTTGCCTACTTCCAGTAAGGCAATATCCACCTGGGGACTGACCCTTACTTTCATATTCTCGTTAGCCCGGCTATCATCACCCACCAGGGCAGTAAGCACCGCCGCCAATTCACTAGGCTCAAGAGTTTCAAACAGACCAGACATGGCCACTTCGGTGAGGAACAGTTCGTTCTGGCCTCTGATACCGCTGGCAGTGCGACCAAGAGCGGTGGGACGATTACCGTCCAGATAGCCCTCCATGCGCAAGATATTAGCGAGAGCCTCGAAAGTACGCCAATAATAAGTGGTCTCGCGAGCCACTCGCTTATCTAAATCTTTAATGCGCTTCTCGAGACTAGCCACTCTTTCGGTTTGCTTGCTGCATTGTTTTTGCACAGGGCAACCGTGGCAAGGCATGGCATAAGCTTCTTTCACCAGAGACTGTATGCCAATCTTCATATCAGCCAGAGCATCAATAGCCTCTTGCCTGTTTTTGGCAGCTGTTCCCTTCAGACCTTTCTCCATCTGCTTCAGCTGTTTATGGCGGCTTCGCACATTTTCCAAACGCTTGGCATAAAGTGAAAGATCACCGGGTTCAGTCGGACAAAGCGGTGCTCGCAAACGAGGCAATTCACTTTCCCAATCCAACTTTTGGGCAAAGAGCGGCTCTAACTGATGGTTAATCAAGAACTGTCCAAAACTGCGCTCGATCAAATCACGGGCATCATCAATAGTGTGACGCTCAAGCAAGTTGAGCACCATGCCGTAGGAAGGAGTAAAGCGACTGGAGAGTGGATCAGCCTTGGCGGTGGCCAACTTTGCTGCGTCTTCCACAGACTCGAAGGGATTATTGAGAACCACCACATGTCCGACTTCGTCCATGCCGCGCCGACCAGCTCTGCCCGACATTTGTAAAAACTCGGAAGCCATCAGCTCTCTATGCCCTTCATCAGAACGCTTGTGAATAGAGCTAATCACTGTAGAGCGCGCCGGCATATTGATTCCAGCCGCCAAAGTCTCAGTAGCAAAAACCACCTTCAAGAGACCATCTTGAAAGAGTTTTTCGACCATACCTTTCCAACTGGGCAACATGCCGGCATGGTGCACAGACATACCTTCGAGCAAATAAGGCAAATGCGGGTGAGAAGCCAGATTTGGATTGTCGCGAGTGAAGAGCTCTACCCGCTTCTTCAATTCCCTCTGTTCTTCGGGCAAGAGAAGCGGTATACCCCGAGCCATCTTCATAGCCTCTTCGCAGCCGCGCCGAGAAAATAGAAAGTAAATAGCCGGCAACATGTTTCGCGCCGACAAGTTAGCCAAGACATCGGCCGGATGCGTATAGAGCCCACCTGGTGGACGGCGCCTCTTCTCGGTGCGCACAAACTTTTTCTTACCAAAACGCGACTTCAAGAAACTATTGACGGCGCCGCCGGGAGCAAGCAGTGGATAGATTCGGCGCTCGCCAAAATAATGGAAACGCAGGGGTACCGGGCGATAATCAGAAACTACAAGTTCTGTAGGACCGTGTGTTTCATCGATCCAGGTGGTTAGATCGGCGGCATTAGCAATGGTGGCGGAAAGAGCTACCAGTTGAATATTCTTGGGAGCGTAAATTATCGATTCTTCCCAAACAGTGCCGCGTTCGCTGTCATTCATATAATGACATTCGTCGAGGACAACACTCGACACATTTTGCAAGTTGCGGCTAACATCACCAAGTATGGTGCCATAAAGCATATTGCGAAAGACTTCGGTAGTCATCACAACTATGGAAGCATCTCTATTGACCGAAATATCACCGGTGAGAAGACCGACTCGATCTTCACCATATTTCTTGCGCAGATCGTAAAGTTTCTGGTTGGAGAGCGCTTTTAGCGGAGTTGTATAGAAACAACGACTGTTGGACATGAGAGCCATTTCTACAGCATACTCGGCAATAACAGTCTTACCCGAGCCAGTAGGCGCGCAGACCACGACACTCTTGCCATTCTCAAGATGCTGTATCGCCTCAAGCTGAAAGTCATCTAGAGGGAAAGGAAAGAGTGATGCGACGTCAACTTGCACAGGTACCGCTTACTTTATTGATTGAAGAGATTCTGAAGAAATTACTCAAAGAGATTTTAGCAGCTATTGCAAATCGGTTTTCAGGAGAGCTTTCCCTTGAATTTGTCAGCCTTTCGCTTCGATACCAAAGATTACTGAAGAGATATGCACTTGAAATCAATTGAGAGGGAGTGATGTATAATTCTTGTGGTTGCGGGTTTTCTGCAGCTAAGACCGGGACGTAGCGCAGGGGTAGCGCGCACCTTTGGGGTGGGTGAGGCCGGAGGTTCGATTCCTCTCGTCCCGAAATTATTAGCAAAAGCCAATAAAAACAAATAAAAAGGGCGGTGTTTATTACTGCCCTTTCATTTTCTCAATCAACTGCAAGTGCCTAAGGCTAGACCAGAGTCTGCCGGCGTCTTCTGTGCGGCAAGGGGCGTCCTTTGTGGGGACAACTGACATCATAGCCCGCAAAATAAGTACGGGGCAAAAGCTCCATCACACCATCATTGCGCAGAGCCTTAAGTTGAGTCTCGACTTCAGCCAATTGCTCAAGCAAACGAGCGGCATTTTCAGTCAGACCATTAGAAATGGCTTCCACACTCTCACGCGTAATACTGTCGCGCAAGTTAGCTTCAGCGTCTTTGCGGCTCTTACGGTTCTGAAAATAAGCATCAACATCTATGGAAGGAATACAGTTGAATACCGGATTGAGATGAACAAACTCTCTAATCTTGATCTTGAGAATGGCCTTGAGGTGGTCATCCAGCATTTCCAAAGGAACAACTGTGAATTCTGGTAAGTTCTGCATGAGGGCGGACCTCACTTCAAGAAATTGAGTAAAACGGCAAATGCCACAAGTGGAGAATGTTAGCAGAGATTAACCGATTGTCAACAGACAATCGGCGCCTCCGTAACAATTTAATGAAACTCACTGTATATCTAACAAAACAGATATCTACTTATGACTATCTTGCTGGGTAATGATCTCGCGAAGCTTCTTGAGAGCACTGTGGACTGCCCTTGAGACTCCCATCTCGGACAAACCAAGAACATAAGCGGTCTCCTTCTGGGACAGGTCGTAAAAGAAAACAAACTCCACTATCTGCCTAGTTCGCTCACCCAGCCGTTTCAAAGCCTGCGACAAAAGCTCGCGATCTTCAGAGGCGCTAAAGGCATCCTGATAACGCCTATCGGGAACCACCTCGGAAAGTGAGCGCCGGTCATCGCGGTCATCTTCTTCCGCGGCGCCGTCTAGAGATTCATAGTGCAGGCGCACCTCCCAAGACTGCTGCGCTTCCAAAATATCGGCCACAGCAAAACCACTATGCTCCGACAACTCTTGCACCGTGGGAGCGCGGTCCAGCGCCCGGGTCAGCTTCTCTTCCAACTGCGACAAGGCTGAATTCATCTCGGTGAGCCGTCTCGGTACTTGTACCAGAGAGCAGTGATCTCTCAAATAATGGCGAATCTCACCTCTTATATAACAAGTGGCTAGGGTTCTGAAACTGGCCGAGCGAGCCCTATTAGGGTCATAATACCGAATCGCCTTGAGTAAGCCGATAGAGCCGACTTGCACCAGATCTTCAAAGCTATCCGGTGAATACTGACTGTACTTGCGGGCTATCTGCCGCACCAAAGGCATATGGTCGCGCACAATCTCGGAAGGATCGCCGTTTGGAGCGCTATGCACTGCTTGCGGCGAGTCAGGCATACTGAGCCTGACGGCAAAGCCTCCGTCCGGAGCACCTTCTAAAGATAGCTCCAGCTCCCGCCCAGACGGCCCTAGCCGTGCCGGACGGCCAGCGCCGTCACCAGTCGAATTGTGATGATTAGCCGCTTTCGCCTGGCTATCACTCAATAAAACTTCACTTCGCGTCTGATTTTTTCTAGCCAAGGTCATTACTCCATAGGTAACTAAGTAATGTGACCCTCGCGCCCCTGTGAGGTTATTCCCATGACAACCCCTTTTTAAACCGATGCGCAATACTAGCGGCACTGCAAATATAATTAGACTGGACATCTAAAGAGAGTGCACGTGAAGAAAGCCACCAAGACATTCACCAGACTGAGAGTAATCTGGTCGCGAGTACCGGCGCAAAAGCAGCTGCTGTATATGGGTTTGGCTTGTATAGCGGCGCTGGTAACTTTCACAGCCTGGGTATGGGTAACCCGAGCTCAGGCTTCTATAAATGAATCGGTTAAGTTGTTTGGTCAGGGCTTGGCCGAAGCCTTGGCGCGCGGCGGTGCAGAAGCACTGAGCAATTCAGGCGACCTGGAGAGCCTGAGATATTACATTTTGACCCAGCGAGGCAAGCTGAAAACAATTGCCTACATCGTATTTGAAGATAATGCCGGCAATATATTGCTTGACCCCACCAGCAAAAAAGACCTGAAAGAAATATTTCCAGTCTATAAGCAGTACAAAGAAAACCCAGAGAACTTCACCGTGCCGGGCATTTATCCATCACCGCCTGGCTATAGATCGGTAACCAATATTGTTGTGCGCATGCACAAAAACGGGCAAGACCTCGGTCTTTGCTGGGTTGGACTCTATAACGACCTCTTCACTATACTCGGCACCCAGCAAGAAACGACCAACTTTCTCATCACTATATTTTGTCTTGTGGGAGTTTTGGGAGCACTTGGTGTCTGGGCCAACTACACCTTGATCAACGCTCCTTTGCGCACCCTTTCCCAGGGGGCAAGTCAGATTGCCACCGGGCATTTCGGCCACCAAATCAAAGTGCAGAGAGCGGGTAAAGAAATCGACCAATTGGTCAACGCCTTCAACTATATGAGCAGTCGGCTGCAACTCTACGACAAGCACAATGTCGATAATTTGATGGCCGAGAGAAACAAGTTCATCTCTGAGCGCAACAAGCTTGAGCTTGTTCTTATGTCAATTGCCGACGGCGTAGTCGTCTGTGACCGCGATAATCGGGTGCAAATCGTCAACCGCGCCGCCACTCAGATTTTCGACAAAGAAGCTAAAGACCTGCTCGGAAAACCACTGGTGGTTTGCACCGAGGGACCAGATCAACCGCAGATATGCCATATTGTGCAGCAATTTACCGATAGCAATGTAAACATAACTCCAGGCGCCATTGAGCCTATAGTGCAGCAATTGCAACTGGGCGAACTGACAGTGCGCTTGCATACGGCACCGATTTTCCTTAATAAGGAATTCTTGGGCTCGGTAATGATCATGCAGGACATCACCAAGCAAGCCGAGCTGGAGAAGATGAAAAACGAGTTCATGGCCAATGTCTCTCATGAACTGCGCACTCCGATAACCTCAATCAAAAGTTATGTCGATACTCTCTGCAATCATGGCGAAAAGCTTGACCCTGATATTCACAGAGAATTTTTGCAAATCATCGACAACGAAGCAGACCGACTCATGCACCTAGTTAACGACGTGCTCGAGTTATCAAAAATCGAAGAAGCCGATCGCGAATTCGAAATGCTGCCAATGGATATACACCGAGCCTGCGAGGCAGCAATTCGCTCTCTCAACTTGATGGCGCGCGACCGCGGCATCGAACTGGCTTTCGAACAAACCGAGAACCTACCGCTCGCCAGCATCAATCAAGAATCAATAGAACGCGTCATCATCAATTTGCTCAATAACGGCATCAAATACACTCCCGAAGGCGGCAAAATCACAGTAAAAGTGGAAAAACACCAGGAGGGTGAAGTGGAAGAAGTGGCGGTGCACGTAAAAGACACGGGCATCGGCATACCTGATGACGCTCTAGAACATATATTTGATCGCTTTTATAGAGTTGAGAAAAAAGTACACACCATCAAGGGAACCGGACTTGGCTTAACAATTGTCAAGAAAATTATCGAAAAACATGGAGGGCGAATCACCGTTGCTTCCGCTCTCGGAGAAGGCTCTACCTTCAGCTTTTACCTGCCGGCACTGAGCCCCGAAGCAGTGGCCCGCTTAAGCCAATACGAAGAAGAACCAGATCTGGTTTGACCCCTTTTCGACCGATAAATATAGAACTTGAAATCGCGCCCGGATTATCCATTTGGCATCCTTCGCATATACCCCGGAAATACCCCTTGCTTACTTTCCTAAATCAAGTGAACATTAGCAACTTATCCATTTAAACACTTAGTTTTCAAGCTGGGTCGTGCTATCATCTCCTCGTTGACAAGGTCTCTAAGGACTGGCGTCCGTGGGGATATCCATCGAAAGTGGGCTAGGTTAGCGCCAAAGCCCATTAAGGAAGGAGGAAAAAGGATTGGCCAGAGCCATCTACCCAGGCTCTTTCGATCCCATGACTCTTGGTCACCTAGATATCATTCGTCGAGCCAGCAAGCTCTTTGATGAAGTGATTATGGCGGTGGTCGGCAATCCAGGTAAATCACCCATATTGCCGATGGATATACGAAAGAACCTGATAGAGGAATCTGTAAAAGATCTAAGAGGAGTGAAAGTAGAAGAGTTTCAAGGCTTAACAGTTGATTATGCAAAAGCCACCAATACCACGGTTCTGATACGTGGACTGAGAGCTATCTCGGATTTCGAAGCAGAATTAGGTATGGCCCAAGCCAATAAGCAACTCTTTCCTGAACTAGAAACTATTTTTCTCATGACAAAAGCCGAGTATTCTTTTATAAGCTCCTCAACTGTAAAGGAAATCGCCCGTTTGGGCGGCGATGTATCACAATTCGTACCGCATCCGGTGAATGACTATCTAAGAAAGCATTTCAGCAGAGGCACCAAACAAAAATGACCATGATTACTGCACCAACAGTACAGGCAACCAACACATTCAAGCAGACAACAATCTATAAACATCTAGATCTGCTTGAGCATCTAATCGATGATGCTGCCGGTATCTATAAGTTCAAATTCATCAACGCCGACGATTTCCTCGACGTGCTCGATAAAGCGAGAGCTCGCCTACCCGAAGAGTTGAGAGAAGCAGCCGATGTACTTGCTCAACGCGATGAAATAATCGCCGAGTCGCAGAGACGTTCTGAGCAAATCATCACCACGGCTCGTCGCCAAGCTGAAACCATGCTGCACGAATCAGAACTGCTAAAAGCCGTGCAGGCAGAAGTAGAACGTATTCGCAAGCAAGTGGTACAAGAAGTCGAGCAAATGCGTCGCGAAGCCATTGCCGAAGCTGAGCGCATCAGACTTGAAGCCGACGAAGATGCTGCCAAAATCAGAGAAGGCGCCGACCACTATGCCGAGCAAGTGCTCACCCGCATGGAAAACGACTTGCAAGGTCTGGCACAACGTGTCACCGAATCCCAGCAGATTGTCCGAAATGGGCAACGCCTTCTGGGTGGCGTTAAGCGTCACGGCGTAATCTCTGCCGCTTCGGTCTCGGTTACAGCCGGACAGGGTACGCCCATGGTTGGTGGCCCGCTCACCATGCCGTCGGGGCTGAGTTCTCCGCTTCTGTCGGGCAAGTTCGAGTAAGAGCCAGTACTGAAAGAGTAAGCAAGCTAAAAGAGAAAGACCTCGCAAAATAGCGAGGTCTTTCTCTTTGGATGACTAATGTCATGCTGTTAATGTATGCTAGGAAATGAAAAATATGGAATAACGAATAAGGAAGTGCGAACAAAGCACTAAACTCGTCGGACCGAAGTCATCACTATTTGACAGACTATCGATTGCTCTGCAGGAGACAAAAAAATGTCCGGCGCCAAAAGCGACAACCAATTTCCGACATTATTTGCAACCAGCTTTCTTTCGCTCTTCCTAGAACTGCTTATAATTCGCTGGCTGTCTTCAGATTTCGTTCTATTCGGTGTCTTCAAGACTTTTCCACTTGTAGCTTGTTATGTCGGACTGGGCACAGGAGTCGCCAAAGCCGACCAGTCCATCTTGAGGTTGGCACCGGCAGCACTACTAATCACAATCATTGTTACCAGCCTTACAAGTTATGCCGGCTATGGTTACTTGCCTTTTCCCTCACTGAGCATATATCAGTGGAACGAGTTGAGCTCATCTTTTGCCCTCTCAATCGAAGTAGTCAAAATGACTTTGCTGCTCGTTTTGCTATTGATGGGTCCTTTCGCAGTTATGTTTTGTTTGGGTAATGTAATCGGTCATTGCTTCAGTAAGCTTCCTCCACTCAAGGCATACTGTATTGATATTGCAGGCGCCATTAGCGGCAGTCTCACTTTTGCTCTGATGTCCTTTCTTGGCGCCTCGCCCCACATAGAACTGCTCATCACAATAGCAGCTTTGTTCACTATTATTTGGGGAGTATCAGGATGGCAGAAGAGTATTATCATCTACCTGCCATTATCGGCAGTGGCAACACTAATACCTATCTTGAATGAGCAGAATACTTTCTGGTCACCATACTATCGCCTAGACCTCCAGGAAATATCTCTAGCACCGCAGCTCACAAAGAGCGGCAAGAAAGAGGATCTCGGAATCTACCTCAATACAAACCGAGGCTTCTCACAAAGCTACACAAACAACAATCGTATCGAGCTTTCAGAAAACGGTGAAAAAATAGAACAAGCACGATACCTCAAAAATTTCCTGCTCGTTCGCGAACAATACTACGCCCTACCTTACAAATTTGCATCACCAAAGGAGATTCTCATTCTCGGTGCCGGAACCGGTTCCGATGTTGCCCAAGCGGTCAAGCAAGGCGCAACTCAGATCGACGCAGTAGAAATCGACCAAACGATTATCAATCTAGCCAAAAAGTACAACCAATATGCTAATCATCCAAGTGTCCACTACTACTTAGACGACGGCAGACGCTTCCTAGCAAGAACAAACAAGAAATACGACATGGTGATTCTAGCCTGCCTAGACTCAAGAGCCTTCTCCGGCAGCGGCTCTTCCTTGCGCACAGACTGCTATGTACATACCAAAGAAAGCTACAAAGACTGTATCGAGCATCTTAAACCAAATGGAATAATGGTCTTAAGCTTTGGAGCCTCTGTAGGCGGCGCGTCAAACTGGCTAAGAGACCGCATCTACCAAACTCTATTGGAAGTAACAGGTTATCCCCCGGCAGTTTTCTCAGACGAAAAATCGGACTTCAACTGGCCAGCCTACTTTTTCATATCGGGCGAACCAATTCGGCAAAGCAAACTTAGAGAGTCTGAAAATTCTCAGACCCTAGGCTCACCAATCGCAACAGAAGCACTACAGCATCAAACCAGCTCTGCAGCAAAAGTAGCACAGATCGGTTTCTCTGAAATCAATATGAAAGCCGAATCCATAAAGAACAATATTGTCCTCTCAGATGACTGGCCGTTCCTTTACATAAAGGACAAAGCGCTGGATTTACCATATCTCTTTGTGCTCGCACTTTTCTCAGCAATAACAATTTACGTAGGACGGGGACTAATTCTTGGAGCGAAAAGTCATGTAGACATTCAGCTCTTTTACCTCGGAGCAGCCTTCATCCTGCTTGAACTACAAGCCATCTCCAGGCTCTCTCTAATTTACGGCGCAACCTGGATCACATCTTCTGTTGTAATCAATGGCGTGCTTGTAATGATTCTTCTTGCCAATTACGTTGCCCTAAGAAATATCAATCTAAGCATGCGCAATCAATATCTAGTGCTTTTCCTCAGCATTCTCATCTCATTTTGCGCACCTTCTATAGCTACAAAAACTCTGGGTAGTACGCACTCGTTGCTAATAACTACCGCTACCCTCCTGCCTGTTTTCGTTGCTGGGCTAATTTTTGCAAGTTCATTTAAGAATTCCGCAAATCCATCTCGTTCATTTGCATTCAATCTGTTAGGAAGTGTTCTCGGAGGACTCTTGGAGTATCTCTCCGGCTACATCGGAATAGGAAACCTTCTGCTAGTTTCTGGAGCACTGTACTTGCTCAGTTACATCAGCTGGAACAATGGTGTCAGCAAACAGAAAGCAACGAGTTAATTCCACACTTTCCATAAACGTCGGTTTCTGCGATTCTTGCGCGACCTTGTTGATAAGGCAAACGAGGTCATCTATTTCTTAGCGAGAGCGAGAATCTTTCTGGAAGATTAAATCTGGAGCGAAAATTGAACTTTTTGGTTTGAAAGTTCGTTTTAAGAATTAGAAAGGTCTTCAGAAAATTCTACCTTTTTCTTTAAATCCAGAAATTCAAATTCAGAGGGGTGCGTTTATGAACGAGCAATCATCGGGGAAAAGGTCAAAAGACAAATCAACCTTAGATCTCATGCGCCTTTATGTAGATCGCCTACCATACGATGTCATCTTCACAAGTAGAGATCTTCTTCCTTTCGCTTCTCGTAACTCAGTCGATCAGTTTACTTCTAAGTCAGTAAAAAGTGGCTACCTAGAGAGACTTACGCGCGGTGCATTCAGAAAGCTGCATCCTGATTTAGAACTAGCGAGGCCAAGTGAAGCAGAAATCCATTACGTAAAAAGGCAAGCTTTCGCTGGAAAGCTTGTTGCAAAGGACAAACCTAGCGACTTTCTTTGCAGACAATGCGCACACAAGCCAGAAACAAACAAAAAAGCTGCCCTTCTAGATAAGCAATACTTCGGTGATGGCCACTCTTCTTCTCTGGAATTGACTCAAGACAACAAAAGAATCAACCGTAAAGGCATGGCACCTAGAAAACTAGCACTGAGTGATACGACTCTAGCGCTTGCACTTAGAGATCTGTGGCTGCTTGGTAAAAAGCTCTGCACGCGCGACAAAGTTCAGTGTATGTTAAGCAGGTTCACCTATAGGGAACTTCTTCCACTTACTCGATACAGGAAGCTGATTCCTCAATGGCTTGGAGAGATGATTCCGTTCTACCCAACTTCGGAACTGGTAAAAATGATTCCCCAACCTAGACACTTCAGAAAGTACTGAAGCGATTGAATAACTTTCGAATTGTCAACAAGGCTCAGCTAAACTGCTGTCGCAACTTTCATCTCTTGGAGATTTGGGAAGCAACTAAACTAGCAAGACAAGATCAGCCAAGACATTAAGAGGTTAACGTTCAAGCCTTGCCAAGAGACCCAAATAAGGCAAGGAAAAAACAGGCGCGGTAAACTATACATTCTTGCTCTACAGGTCCTGTCGGGAGCCCAAAATCTTGTTGTCTCAAAAATTCAAACACGGAACGATCTCAAGTTTTGCCCTTGCAATAGTGGCTTTGCAGACCACTTATTGTTTCTTTGATACACCATCCGCACTTGCCAAAGAAGCAGCAGCGGCTACATGGCAGGCATATCTGGAACAAGGCGATTCGGCCTTAAGTGAGCAGAATATCAGCGAGGCTGAGGCGGCTTACAGAAAAGCACTTGAATTGGTCGAAAAGAATTCACACAAACCTGTTGATGAAGAGAATTGCGTCAGGAAGCTAGCAGACACACTCATGCTGCGCAATAAAGTAGCGGAAGCGCAAAATCTCTATCTCCGGCTTCTAAATACATTAGCTAACCGCTATGGAAACTCTAGCCCGAAACTTGGCAAAGTTCTCATCTCGCTTGGCTCGATACAAGAAGCTTTAGGTAATCACCAACTTGCTATGGATTACTATCAGCGCGCACTGAAGATCAACGAAAAAAATTATGGCTACTACAGTCCGGAGTTCGCAGACAACCTACAGAGTGCAGGGCGAACCAGCTTTAAATTAGGTCAAACCGAAGATGGACATAAATACTTTAAGCAATCGATAAAGATTCTGACAAATCAACCTAGTTTGTCCGCCAGTGAACAGCTCAAACGTACTCTTAAAGACTATAAAGACATTCTCAAGGGTGAAGACAGATCGAATCAGACACTCATAGAAGATTTCAACAAGGATATCTATGGCGACAAGAAGGGGCCAAAGAGTGATGCGCAATCGAGTCCGCAGCATTTGCCAAATCAGTCTTCCTTTGAGACAGAGAGAGCTTTCAAGTTAAAGGCTAGCGCCCAAGAGCAAATTAGCGAAGCACCGCAGATAGTACTAAAAGGGTTAAATCACCCGGAAAACGAAGCCACTCTCGCACCGGTATTCAAAACCATGAGCGAGACTATTTACAATCAAAGTCATTTTGAGCGAGGCGAAGACTACTATCAGCGCAAAATATCGATAGACATAGAAGCGCTTGGTGCAACGCATCCGGCAGTAGCCAACGACATGTGCAGCCTTGCCGTCTACTACATTTCTCGGGCTCAATTTGCCAAAGCCAAACCACTTTTGAGCAAAGCTCTTCCAATTTATGAAAGTACTTATGGGCAAGACAATATTCTCACCATTAACACCCGGGCGAGCCTTGCCTCTACGCTCTTTCATCTAGGAGAGACAACACAAGCAGCCACTGTATACCGCCAAGCGCTGAGCCGAGGGCAGAAGACGCTCACACCCAATAGCATAGAGACAGCGCGCATCTTAAATGATCTTGCCTATCTCTACTTTCAGCAAGGCAAATTGGAAGACTCTTGCACTTTTTACGAGTGGGCGCTGGCAAGTACCGAAGGAGCAGTAGGACAGAAAGACCCGCTCTTGGCGGCTTGCCTGAAAGACTATGCTCAGGTCTTGAGAGGACTAGGGCGAGCGCAAGAGGCTTCGGCAGCTGAAGCCCGCGCTGATAGAATCATAGATGCGAAGAAATAGAGACAGCCAAAATAGAGAACATCGGCGCAGAGATATGACAACTTAGGCAAGCAAACTAACACGGCTCAAAAATGAAGATACAACCGCCTGGACTACCAATATCGCTTCTCACTAAAGTACCACCGCCGGTGCTATTTGATTTCTTGTCTGGACAACTCAATAAGACTTTCTTCTTGTCACCCGTATTTTCAGGAGAGGAATGCCCGGCGCTCTTGCCGCCGCACTGGCAGGCGGTTTTTGCTACCACCATTTTTGATAATTTGTTTCTGCAGGGTGGCTTTGAGAGCATTCTGAGTAGTGCCACCACCGATCTTGACATGACGAAAGCGGCATATGAAACTATCGGCTTACCAGAAATAGTGGAACTGCTTGAAGAAGCGGCGGGAAAAGTGAAGCACCTAAAGGTAGTGCCGTCGAAACAAGAACTTGAGAACGAAATGCTTGAAGCTCAGCGAAGCGGCAAGAAGCTCGAAGATTTGAAGCGCGAGCGCAATTTTTCCAAGCATAATCGCTTCGCGCGCGAGAATCAAAGATATACCGAGTTGCTGAATCACGCCGAGAAAAGGCGCACCTCTTACTTGCTGGAAAACTTGGAAGCCTTTAGCCTTCACGAATTCGGCAAAAACACACACTATGACGATTTGATTTTCGCAGAATACTGGAATATCAAAGAGTTGGAGCCCTTTCTCGAAGAATGCGACTATGAAATCGCTGAATTTGACAGTTCTCGAGCCGCTAAACTGCTGGGCAAGCTGACCCGCGCCTTACGACTAAAGGGAATGCTGGGCGCCGCTGATATCGTCTACCACCGCATGTTGCCTCTGCTAATAGGCGGCTTTCACGGTGAAAACGAAGATGTGCGTAAAGCCATTTTGGACTATACAAAAATTCTAGATGAATTGGGACGCTCGGTAGAAGCTGAGATGCTCAGAGCTAATGTCTTCTTTATCAAAGCCCATATCAACTTTCTGAATGGCAGATTGGCGGAGGCAGAACGCAATTCTATCGAAGCCAAATTGCACTATCCCAAAGAAGTCTCGCCTTGGCACATTGCCTCAATTCACGCCTTCAAGGGTGAGTTGAAGATGGCCCAAGGAAAGCCGGAAGAAGCTCTGCAGGAATACAACACCGCTCTTTCAATGAAAGACGATTTGCAATGGCTTGAACTTAGAGCCAATGCTCGTATTCAATTAGAAGACATGGACGGCGCTCTTGCCGACTACGAAAAGGCAATAGAGCTAGCCCCACGTCAAATCAACTTCTATTATCGTCTTGGTCTGTTGGCGGCAAACTGTGGTGACTTCAAAAGAGCGGAAGACGCTTTTTCAATGATTCGCAAACTAGATAGCGAAGCGCTAAACAATCTCGAGCTGTATGAAGTCTATCTGCATGCCGGTTATATGGAAGGCGCCGCTAGAGAAGTTGAGCGGGCGCTGCTCAAAGATCCCGGCGACAGTCGCGCCTTGGTCAAGAAAGGAACTTTGGCTCTACTGCAAGGCAAGAATGAAGCGGCCGTGCAAGCTTTTGAAATGGCCCTCGAACAAGATCCGAAAAATGGCGAAGCCTGGCTCGCCCTAGGCAACTTCTATTTGCATATGGGCAACTTCAGAGAATGTCAAAAACATCTGGACAAAGCTCTCAAGCTGGAGCCGAACAATCCAGATTTTTTAGCGAGCCAAGCCACTTATCTGCACGCTTCAGGACAGTCGGCTAAAGCCATAAAAGTTCTCAACAACGCTATCAAATTAGTGGAAGAACAGCACCGCCAAGAGATAGTAGATCAATATTTCGAAACCGACGAAGATATCGATAGCCAAATACTCAGACAAAACCAGTCGGAAGCAGCGAGATTGAGCGCCAATCGTGCCAATCTCGATGAGATGGACTTTGTTGCCTTTTATAATCTCCGTGCACTCTGCTATCTCGACCTGAAAAACTACGAACAAGCGATAAAAGATGCCCGCTATGCCTATCAGTTTCCCTTTACTCGCACCGCCACGCCGCTTCTGGTTATGGCCCAAGCACATCTAGTCATGGGCGACCATGACCGAGCCGTCAAGCTCGCCCAAGACGCTCTCTCATATGATGAAGAACTTGACTGGGCTCATCTGATCAGAGCCCAGGGTTACCTGGCCAAAGGCAATTACGCTAAATCAATCAAGGAAGCCACCGCCGCTATATCAATTAGCGAAGGCGACGGACGCGCCTATTTCATCAGAAGTATTGCCCTGACATTAAGCGGCAACGAAAGCAAAGCCAGGAAGGATTTAGATCGATCGACAGCCTTGGGGTTTGCTATGGCCGAAGACGATGCCTTACATCATTTAGTGCAGAAACTGCTTGGTTAGGCAAAGAGTGCCAGAGCATTTTCTAAATCCTCTAGAAAGCGTCTCCTAATTCCTCAAGAGTAGTCAAATGCAAAAGTCTCTTATTGACTCTAAAGTTCAATTTCTCAAGTCTACAGATTAGCTTAGAGTGCCTTATCGCTGGTAGGCAAGGCTACCTTTACCGGCGTCACCTGAGACTGATTTTGCAGTTCCTCGCTACCATTTCTAGCCACTAGATCGCCTTCAGAAAGTCGCCCGAAGACTTCCACCAGATCACCCATGACCTGACCCTTACGCACCGAAACCCATTCGACTCGATCACCAATCACCTTGCAAACATAGGTATCAAGAGGAGTCGAGATGACCGAGCTGATAGGCACGAAAAGCGAGCTCTCCTTGCGCCTGGTCGGCCAATAAACTTTGCAGAACATGCCCGGCAAAATATCATACTTAGGATTCAAGAAGTTCAGCTCAACCGGCATGGTCCTGGTAGCTTTATCGAGATTGTTGCTGATTCTAGCCACTGTACCGACAAATCGTTTGCCCGGAAAGGACGATACTGTAAACTCCACCTCGGTACCAACCACCACACCGGCGGTATCAATTTCGGGTACAGGGGCGACAATTCTCAATAGATCGAGTTGCTTGATGCGACATATGGGCGGATAGGCGCCGGTGCCGTCTGGTCCGCAAAAACTGCCGACATGCATACGACGCTCGGTGACATAGCCGTTGAATGGCGCGTTTATGTCCAGGTAAGAGGCGAAATCGGCGAAATTCTCGAAGGCTCTGACTTTGGCGGCAAGCTCTTCTTTGCGCATAGACAATTCGTGATCTTTTGCGTTCACGCGCTTCATGAGCGCATTGATGTCTTGTCTATCAGTTTCTACTGTCTGCGCCCACTGCACGACATCATTGTCGGCAATGACACCTGGCACCAGTGATGCTGTATAGACTCTCTGATAAGTACTTTGATCGGCAAGCAAGTTAGCCTGCGACTTCTTAAGTTGGGCCTTTAAATCTTCCAGACCCGACTCCTCCACGGCCACTGCCGCCTTCGTCGCCGAAAGCTCGGCCAAAGCCTTGTTTCTCTCTGCCAGAAACTCAGGTGCATACATACGCACCATCAAATCGCCTTTCTTGACCATCGAGCCACGGTCGACATTGATAGTCTGTACAAAACCCTTGATCTTGGGATAAATCAATACGTCCTGATACGCCTCTATCTCACCGGGCAACTGGTCCTCTCTAATCAAAATCTTCGAAGTAACCGGCACCACCGGCAGTTCCGGGCGAACATTGACCGGCACAGTTGCCTCTTCAGGCTTCTTGTTGTGAGTGCTCCACATGTAATAGAACGCCCCGCCGGCAACGGCAAGAAAGACAATAACAAAGATGAGGTTATGCATGTTGAAGACCGAGCCATCCATGCGAAAAGCAACCAATGGCTCTTTATATCCGTCGGACGGTCCGCTCGACTTTTCTTCTCTCTCCGAGCCTTTGTCTTCGCCTTTATCTTCGCCAGTCATTTCTCAATCCTTACACACATGCACGCTTATACACCCTGATCTTCAGGATGCAGAGAACCAGATGCCACAGGAGCTTTGTTCTGTACCATCGAAAAAACCAGAGGCAAAATTGTCAGCACCGACAGAGTGGACATAGAAAGACCACCAATAACCGCCCGGCCAAGAGGAGCACTCTGCCCGGCTGAAATCGCCATGGGAATCATACCTGCCACCATAGCGATAGAAGTCATCAGGATTGGACGCATCCGCTGTTGCGCCCCATGAACAGCAGCTTCTTGAGCCGACATACCTTGGCGACGACTGGTCTCGGCGAAAACCACCATCAAGATGGCGTTGGCTATACCTACGCCGGTTGACATGATGGCACCCATAAAGGACTGCACATTAAGGGTGGTGCCGGTGACGGTCAGCATCGTCAGTACGCCGGTCAAAATAGCAGGCGTGGTAGACATAACAATCAATACCACTCTTGGTGCCTGGAAATAGGCGAGCAGCATGAGAGTAATGACCACCACAGCCAAAAGCAAACCGGTGATCAAGTGAAAGAATGTATCTTCCAAAAGCGGCACCTGCCCCATAACATCACAGAAAACACCAGCCGGCGCTTTGCCGGCGCGCTTCACCGCCTCTTTGACGCTATCACCGACGCGCCCCAAATCGTTGCCTGAAATATTGGAAGTAAGCGAAACCATACGCATCATGTTGTAACGATCTAGTTCACCGGTGGTGACGCCATAGTCGACTTTGGCTACGTCTGAAATGAGCGGTCGTTGCAGACGTCTAGTTATATGACCCGGATAGAACTTATCGACGGCTGGATCCACCTCGAAATCATGAGGCGCCATCTGCTCTGAGCGCAGACTGTTCATAGTAGGGAAGTTTTCGATATCTTCTTTGCTACGTATTTGATCTTGCGGCACCTGAACCTGCACCTGGTATGAGAAACCACTCTCTTTGTCACGCCAGAGGCTGAGATTGACGAAACGACTAGAGAAGAAAGCCGGCTGCAAAGACATACCTACGTCTTTAGCGGTCACACCAAGCTGCCCGGCCAGTTCGCGGTCAATATTGATCTGGCAACTGGGATAATCAAGGGCTTGCCCCCATTGCAAATCGCGCAGCTTGCTAATCTTCGACATCTCTTTCAAGACTTTTCCGGCAAAAATCTTGTCGTCCACCAGGTTATGGCCTGTGACTTGCACAGTTATTGGCGTGGGCGAGCCAAGGTTCATAATCTGACTGACCAGATCACCCGGCTCAAAAGAAAACATGGTATCGGGCAGAGCCTTAGCGAAACGCTCTCTGAGGCGGTCTTTGAATTCGCCCATTTTGATCTTGGCGTCTTCCTTCAGCTGCACATCAAGCACGGCTTGATGCGGTCCGCTCGTCCACAAGAAGGCCGAGCTGATAGGAAACATAGGCGGCTGTTGACCGGCATAACCAAGAGTCTTCTCCACATTGGCGGCGCCAGCCTCGGCTTTGATTTCTTCAATAGCTCTGAGCACCCGCTGTTCCAATGCTTCCACACGCATGCCGGTGGGTGCGGTGATGCGCATTCTAAACTGGGCACTGCCCGAATCGGGGAAGAGTTCTTTCCCGATGTTTTCATAAAGAGTAATGACCGTGGTGACTGTGACAACTAGATAAACAGGAATGATGATGCTGCGTACAGGCATTAATGAATGCACGAATTTACCGAGCAGGGTCTTGAGATGCTCGATGAAGTCGGGCTTCTCTTCATGCTTGTGCCCGTCTTTTAGAAGCCAGACGGCCATGATCGGCACTAGCGTACTGGCTAAAGTGGTGGAGGCAATCATGGCAAAACCCACAGCCAGCGATAGCGGAATAAAGAGTTCACGGGTGATGCCCACCATAAAGAAAGATGGCAGGAAGACTGAAACCACAGACAACATAGCGAGCAAACGGGGCACCATGGTCTCGACACAGGCATCGAAAACCGCCCTCGCCTTCACCGCCCCCTCTGCTAAGTGGCTGTGCATGTTCTCGATACAAACAGTGGCTTCATCAACCAAGATGCCGATAGATAGGGCCAAACCACTGAGAGTCTGAATATTGAAAGTCTGCCCGCAGAGCCATAGACCGACAATGGCTGAAAGCAAAGAGAGTGGAATCGTGGTGACAACGATAAGGGTGCTGCGCAGATCGCGCAAGAAAAGCAAAATCATCAAACCGGGCAAAATTGTACCGAGCACACCCTCATGAAAAACGTCATTGATTGCTTCGCGCACATATTTGCTTTGGTCGAATTCATAGCTAATTTTGACATCGGGAGGCAAAACAGACTGCATACGAGGCAGAGCGGCATTAAGGGCATCAACAACCGAAACAGTGGAAGCATCAGCTCGCTTGACCGCCGGAATATAGACAGTGCGCCGCCCTTGAAAGAGAGCATAGCCCGAAAGTATGTCGGAGGAATCTTCGACTTTGCCTATGTCTTTGATGAAAATTTGGGGACCATGACCGGTACGAATCGGCATATAGTCAAGCTGGTGAATATCCGGCAAGTCGGAATTGACCGGGGCAATGCGCAAATAATCACCGGTGCGAACGTTGCCAGCCGGCAGCACCTGGTTGCCTGAAATCAAAGACTTAACCACTTCGTCGCCTGAAATGTTGTAACGCCTCAACTTATCGGCATCGACACTAATAACAATAGACCTGATATTGCCGCCGAAGGGAGGCGGTGCTTCTGCACCAGGAACGGTGGCAAGCATGGGTCTGATACGTGTATAGGCTAAGTCTTCCAAATCTTTAACCGGCTTAGTATCTGAAGACAGAACCAACTGACCGACAGGCAAACTACCGGCATCGAAGCGCAAGACAAAGGGATTGAGGGTGCCATGAGGCATCAAAGAGGTGGCGCGGTTAGCCATAGCCACTACAGCCGCCATTGCCGAAGCCATATCAGTATCAGGCTGGAAGAATATCTTGATCAAAGCCACGTTCTGGATGGAACGGGACTCTATATGCTCGATACCGGGTACATAGAGGAAGTAAAGCTCATATGTGGAAGTAATATAGCCTTCCATTTGCTCGGGCGACATGCCGCCATAGCCTTGAATAATATAGATGGCTGGAATCTTGAGGTCGGGGAAAATATCCCTTTTCATAGACGTGATGGCCATCACTGAAATCAAAATGATGCTCAAGATCGCCGCTATCACGGTGATCGGTCGCTTCATTGCTACAGAGATGATCCACATGGTCTTTCTTAGTTAGCTCCGTTATCTTCAAATTTCCCAGGCAATGAAAACGGCTTGGCCACTTCGCCGCCCAAGCTAGCCTGGGCTAAATCAACCACTTGCATAAAGGGCGCCAGATCACCTTGAACATAAGCAAGCGCCAGCATTGCCCGCCAGACTTCGGTCTGGGCAAGAGCATCTTCCACCTCGGCTTCTGCCAGAGCCTTTTCGGCTTGCGCGAGCGAGACCATATTGGTGAGACCGGCGCTATAGCGCTTCATCACCTTGATCTCGCGCACCTTGGCAGTTTCAACCAATATTGGCGTCTCATCGGCAACTTTACGGGCCTGTGCTAACAAAATTCGAGCCCGAGCATCTTTCTTCTCCAAAACCTGCATGGCTAGTTCATATTCGGCGCGAGCTGCTAGCTCGTTATTGCGAGCCATTTCTTTTTGCGCCTTAAGCGGAAAATATTCCATAACCGGGAAGCTGTAAGAAACACCCACCATATAGTTGAAGACCTGAGGCAGAACACCGGCAGCCACAGGCTTGATCGGGTTGGTGCGGTCGCCCGAACCACGCCCCCAAACCGAGGCGTTCAACCAAAGATGGGGGCGATAGGCTTTATCGAGCAAGACCTGCTTGGCTCGCCACCGCTTAATTTCAGCTGTCTTAAATAGAGCAATCGGATGGGCGTTCAAATCAAAAGGAGCGGTCTCACGCTCATAGGCAGCCACCGGACGCCTTACCAGCGGGTCGGATATAACATCGAGGTCATTGGCTGCCGTTCCCATTTTCTCAGCCAGCCCTACTAAAGCTAGGCGAGCCTCTTTCTCTGCTTTGATTAGATTGATGCGGGTGCGAGCCACTTCAAAATCAAAATCGGCGGCATCTACTCCGGGTCTAAGGCCCTCTGCCACCAAGGTGCGCGCTCTCAAGCTAGCCGCTTCCATATGCTCTAAAGCAGCCCTGGTCGACTTGATCACTTGCTTGGCAGCTGCCGCAGTCAAAAAGGCATCGGCAGCGTCAAAAGCGACATCGAGTCTGGTTAAATTGAGATCGGCTCTAGCCGAGCGCGCATCGGCATAAGCAAAATTGTCGTTAGCTTTACGCAGACCACCATCAATCAGAAGCCAATTGAGGTTGCCGCCCTGCAAGTTATTAACCACGGGCTTATAGCTTGTCGAACTCACGGAAGGACCGCTGTCGACCGGCACCGTATCAAAGCCGCTCACGTTGTTCATAACCACGCTGGCGATGCGGTTGGGCGTCACTCCCGAGATTTGCACGTCAAAGTTGAGGTTGGGCAGATACTGAGTCTTAGCCAGCTTTACGTTTGATAGCGAGGCCCTGAGTTTGTAATACTTGTTATTGATGGTTGGATAATTGCGCAAAGCAACATCGACGGCTTCTCTAATTGTCACCGCCCGCGGTGGCCTAATTGGCTGAAACTGCAATTCAGGCAAACTCACTTCCCGCCCAGCAGATAGACAGGGTTGGGCTAGAGGCAAGCTTAGACAAAGAGCCAAA
This sequence comes from Candidatus Obscuribacterales bacterium, assembly GCA_019745415.1. Taxonomy (GTDB): domain Bacteria; phylum Cyanobacteriota; class Vampirovibrionia; order Obscuribacterales; family Obscuribacteraceae; genus Obscuribacter. Next base: position 83,150 of record JAIETF010000030.1, read on the forward strand.
TAAAAGAAGAGAACAAGCTTGTTGAGACAGCGGCGCACAGCTTCTGACTGCTGCCGATCTGCAAACGAATTCATGACAAGTAGAACTTGCAAAAGACGAGCCCTTATCTCAAAGATCTGCTATTTTACAGGCAGTTCTCAGTAACTTCACGAGCTTTATCTTATGTAGCTCTAACTTTAACCATGGCGAAAGAAAGAAAAAGCAAAGCCGATCTACTCTTTACAAGAGCCAAGTTACTCTTGTTAACCGCCATTGCCTTTTTTTCGCTGCTATCACCTAATGCGGCACCACTCTGGGCTGCCGAAGATCATGAGCGTGCCGATGGACCGCCTAGCGACGAAGACGAGAAGGCCGAGCGCACTGTTGACAAGGACAAAGCCGACGATTCCAATCAAGACAAACTCAAACTTGATAACCGCTTCGATGGTTCGCAATTTAATCCCCCCTCTTTTGTCGACACAGACTTTTCCGGCGAGAGCTTTATTGATCTTCTGCTCAAGAGCAAGCCAAAGAAAAAAGAACACAAACCAGAATTGGACGATCTGAAGCTGCTTGATAAGCTAGACGAGAAAGAACGTCGCAAAGATGAACGAGACGATGAAGAGTATCGCATCATCTTTGCCCCACCACCTCAGGTTAAGCCGAATGACTGGCTCCCAAGCGGAGTTGATCCGCTCTGGAACGGCGGCTTCACCACACCACCCGATAACGGTGCACCGGTGCCTTATCATCTCAATGGTCATGTCGACATAGAGCGCGGGCGCCCCTGGCTGCACCACGATAACTAACGCAAAACTCCGGCTTCTTTTTCGATCAAGTTGCTCCTTCGTGCTTTCTGCGCCACCAGATGCGCATCAGACTCAAGACTTTCAGAGGTAAGAGCATTACCAGAAACAGGGGCTTGCTTGAGAAGCCGCGCGAAGTCTTTCAAGGTGGCAGCCAGAAGCATATTGCGATCGCCAGTGGTCAGATAGGTATCAGCCAGAGCCCACAAATAAAACTGATTTGCCCGCTCAAGGCGACCAAGACTATAGGCGAGCGCGGCAAGATAATTGAGACGCACCGCAAAGTCTAACTTTTGCAGAACCAAAGGCAAGATTGGCACTTTATCGACAAAAGACGGTGCAGCCTCAAGAGAGGAACCATTACTATCATTGCTACTAGTATTACCGCTATCGACACCACCGGCATTAATAACTTCCAGCAAGTTGGCAGAGCGCTGTGTGAGCGAAGCATCTGCACCATAGACTTTCTCATAGATTTTCAAAGTTCGCTGCAATAACTGCCTGGCTGCTTCGATATTGCCGTCCGAAATCTCTATCACGGCAAGCCCGTATAGATCTCGCGCAACGCTGGGATGATCAGCACCTAAAGACTTGATGTCGATGGCAATCATGCGCTCATAAAAATCGCGTCTTTGCTTATTGATTAAGGCGAGAGTCGGTCTTGCCTTCAACGATGAATCCAGCCTGTCACCCGAAGTAGAGCTAGAAGCAAGTGCGCCAACTACTATCCCACCACCGGCGACACCAGAGCCAGAACCAGCGACTGGTGAGACCGAGTTTGCAGTGGGAGTCAAGCCTCTCAAAGCCAAATCACCTAACCCCCCTTCCACTGGAGCGACGAAACGAGAACGCACCTCTTTGTCAAAATTAGATGAAGCTATGCCGGCTTTCTTGGGCAGGGAACCAATTCGATCTTTCAATAGCTCTGCCTGCACATGACTAGCCAGATTCTTGCGCCCTTCTTCTTTCTCTAAGAGATCTTGATAGTCGGCAACAATAGTCTCGGCAAGTGTGGCAGAAGATAGCTTAGCTGAACCCAACAGCAATTCAAGTGCCGAAAAATAAAGCTCCTCAGCCTTAACTCTCTCACCCAGCTTCACAAGCAAAGAGGCAAGCCGCTGACGACAAAGCGCTAAGCGCTCTTGGTCGATCTTCTCGTTATCGCTTGCTGCTAAAGCCTCGGCCTTCTCGTAAAAAGATCGCGCCGACTTGAACTCTCCATCAAATTCGAGAATATTGCCGAGAGCCAAATCACACTTGATTATTGCGCCGTTAATAGCTTTCGCGTCTTTATCTTGCCGACGAGCCTTCTCAAGCGTAGAGATTGACTGCCGATAGAGCTTGACCGACTCTTCTCTCTCGTCTTGCTTGTAAAGAATCATCGCCAACTTCTCTTGACATAATGCCAGATCAGCCAAGCTAGCCGCCTTGTCTCTTTTGACATCGCGCAGAGCCTGCCGAAAGCAAGCCTCAGCCGACTCTAGCTCTTGCCGAGAAAGCCGCCTCTCCCCTTCCTGCAAACCGGCTTGCCAAGTCAGGGCCGCCTGCCCCGGCAATACCGACATAGCAGAACATAGCAAGGAAAGGATAGTGAGAGCCTTGAACTTCAAAACGCAGTACCAAACCAAGGAAGAAAGTTAAGGATTTAGTTTAACAGCAACAGAAACTCATAGACCGAACAATGTGCTATCAATAAGCCTTGCTCAATAATTTGCAAGTAGCGCCCGAACTTACCCCCAGGAAGTAGACCTTTGCCAGAGTCCTTCGAAAACACTCTCGAACAAGCAAGAGCAGCCTTCGCTGAGAAGAATGCCAGCGAGAGCGAAGCGCTCTACGCCAAGTTAGTACGGCTCCGGGCGCCCTCAGATGAAATAGCTCTTGAATGCCTGGAGCGACTCCTATTTCTCAAGAAAATTCAGAACAAGGCAGCGGAAGCCGCCCCCGTTCTCACGCGCCTCATTGAAGTCTGCGAAGGTCTAGAAGGCAATAATGGAGAGAAGGTAGTTCACTGGAAGAACGAACTAATAAACGTCTATCGCATACTCAATCGCTATGACGATGCCATGTTCATCCAAAGCTCTTTGCCGGGATTCGAGCTGGCTCAAGAGCAAGAAGAAATGATCGAGATATACGCCCATAAAGCATTGGCTTCGGGCATTGAAGACTTGATTGAAGCAGAGCCGGAAGAGAAGCTTCTAGCGGAAGAAACAAGCACTAATGCAGAAAAATTTCTAAAGAGAACAGCCCCCGACCCAGGTCTTGAGAAAGGGCTGAAAACAATAGACAAAAGGCTGCTGCAAGTCAAAACAAAGATCAAGGAACATTGGAACGACATTATCTCCGGCTACTCGATACTGGCGACACTCGTCGTCATTATTTGCTTTCTGTATTTTCTTTATGCTCCCGCTCTCGAAGCAAATATCAGCTATCAGGGCGCCAAGCCCATGCAATCGGCCAGCAAGCACTCCAGTCTTCGCTTTCTTTCCTCTAAGCAAATCGAGCTAATCGACGGCAACAAAAGCCACCAAATAAATTACTGGCGAGTTACAAATCCAATTTTGCTCTGGGGTAGCGCACTGGCATCAGGTCTGCTCAGAAGAGAATTATGGATGCTCGACCGCGGCAAATCGATAGTCGATGAACATGGCACCGCCTATTATGCTGAAAGCGCTGAAGAAACATCGATCGTAGAAATGATCAACTTCACCGCCGACAGTATGCAGCATTACTATTTCGCTCACAAAAACTATCCAGAAAAACTGGAAGACATGTCCGATGTCAAATTCAGCTATTACAATGCTTACACCGGGCGCAAAGACAAGCCCCTTTTGCGCACTGCCGTGCTGGAAGATCCAAGACAATCGGCCGATCAGATCTTAAAAATAGTACTGAAAGATCTGTCCAGCGGCGGTAAATTTCCTTTTGAACCAGCGCTCTACCCTGGCTGCGTTGACGCCTGCCTCTTCTACGTAAGAGGCAATGACAGGGCGACTTCACTGGCAGCAGTGCACGGTTGCGACCAAGACGGCAAGCTTATCACCACCAATGGTATCAAACGCACATACCTAGCATTGAGTCAAAGCGGTTCCGAAGTGCATCTGCAAGCCTCAGAGCCGGTGGTCGGAAGAAACATTTTCGGGGTTTTCAGCAACCTAGAATTCCGACCACCGTTTCTCTGCCTTTTAGCTCAGAACGTCACATTTCTGCCACTCGACAGCCTGCGCTACCGAGGAGTAATTATTTACTCTCTTTTGACAAGTTATTATTGGTTTCTCTTCCGGCAATACAACACCTCCTGTCTCGGCAGAAAACTAACCTGTATATTCGGCTTAACCAGCCTAGCTTGCACTATAGGCGCCATTCTCAACTCGCTATTGCCTTAATCTAAGGCAATAATTGAGCTAAACTAGGCAAACATCTCATTGTCAGTGCCGGGAAAATCAATGACATTTTCCTTGTCACGCTCAGGTATACGGCGCCATTTGCGCCTTAGCAAGCTCAGCGTTTTACGGGCGCGACAGCTTACATAAGGATTCTCATCGCGAAGTAATACGCGCAAAACACCGGAAGGCAGACCAAGGTCTTCAGCCATAGCGAAGCGGACCGTCGGGTCGGCGTCTAATGCCAGAGCAAAAACCACGTCCACCGGAGTTTCCGAATTAAGAGCCACGGCGCTGCGCACCTCGGCTTCGGCGTCACGAGAGAGAGCTTCCAAAATAGCTTTGGGACAGCACCGATTCTCGGCTAGACGACGCCTTACCCGGGCATCTTTATGTTTGGAGAGCCGCTCCAATAATTCGCTAGTTTGTGAATTTAGAAGGTCGGATCCAGCTTTTATATAATCTGGAAACCAACTGTTTTCATAAATTTCATGAGATTCATGAACAAATTTGGGGTCAAGAATTTTGCCTTTAAACACGGCAATCACCTCCGCTAATAAGTTTCGATGATCACAAAATCAAAAGAGCACAAATTCAAAATAGAATATTCAAAAGACTGAGAAAGATGTTTGCATTTCAGGCAAATCCGGCTGTGACCTCCTTATACTGAAAATTTTGCTTTCGACAACTTTCAATTTTCTATATAACAAAAGTTTCGCGAAGAGACAAGCCCCGTCTCAATGCCGACCATATTTATAGTTGAAAATCATGCTTAAGAAATGCTGTAAATTCTCAGTGCCCTATTTTCGATTAGCTAAATTAGCAATGTAAATAATCAATCGCCGGTGCAAGCTAAACATGATAGCGACAGGGTTTGATAGAAAAATATAAAACCGACCCTCCCGGCGACAAACAATTTTTCTGGAGGTAAAAAATATGCTTCTGCAAAAACTGAGTGATCCAGATGTATTTGGCTCTTTCAACGAACTGCAGAAAATTCAAAATCAGCTCACCCGTCTTTTGACCGCCGCCTCTAAAAGAAGTACTGGTGATTTCCCGCCTGCTAACGTTTGGACCAATGAAACCGGAGCCATCGTGCGCTGCGAGATGCCGGGTATTGATATCAGCGAAATGGAAATCACCGTTGTCAACGACACACTGACAATCAAGGGCGAGAAATGCCAGATTGAAAGCGAAACACAAAACTCACAAAACATTCAACAAGCACAAAACTGCCTAAGACAAGAAAGAGGCTGGGGAAGATTCACCCGCTCTCTGCAGTTACCTTTTGCAGTCGATGCCGAACAGGTAAAAGCCAACTATGCTGATGGCATCTTGCAACTGACTCTGCCACGGGCAGAAGCAGACAAACCGCGGCGCATTACAGTTAGTGAAGCTTAAGCTGGAATTGGAGGATTGATCTATGACAACTGCTCTCTTGGAACCACGCCAGAAAGTTGAAGCAGCTCAGGTCTACGTACCGAGAGCCGATATCTACGAATCGGGAGACCAATTGGTTGTTTTAGCCGATATGCCGGGAGTCAAACAAGATTCGGTGGATATAACCATTGAACAAAACATACTCACTATCTACGGCAAGGTTGAAGAGCCTCGACTAGAGGGCTACGACCTGGTCTACAGCGAATACGGTGTAGGCGACTATCGTCGCGTCTTTACTCTCTCAAATGAGATAGATAAAGACGGTATTCAAGCCACCATCAAAAACGGTGTATTGAAACTGCTTCTGCCTAAAAGCAAAGCCTCACTGCCCCGCAAGATCTTGGTAAACAGCTGCAACTAAATTGCCGAGACGATAGCGCTTTAATCAACAGGAGGTGCCAAATGAATTTGAAGTCTTCTAAACTTTCTATTCCGGCGCTCGCTCTGGGCCTGGCTGTAGGTTGGACAGCCGGTCACGGCTTGAACACCCAAGCGCAGCCGCTGGAGAGACCTATTGATTTTATCGATATCTTTGATAGGTCAGGACTTTTTGACAGATCAGGATTCTTTGACAGATCAGGATTCTTTAGTAGAACCGAACTATTCAAAGTAGATAGCAGAATCGAAGGCAACGAAGTGAAGATAACCACTGAAGTGCCGGGGGTAGAGGAGAAAGATCTGGATCTTTCGATAAGTGATGACTTTCTTACGATCAAAGGGCGCAAAGCCCTTACCGGAAAGGAAAAGTCTTATGAGCAGTTTCAGCGCTCTATGAGCCTTCCCTGCCGCATCGAGAGCGATAAAGCAAAAGCGACCTTAAAAAATGGTGTTTTGACCATCATGGCCCCGCGCAATCAAGTCGCCAAAGGCGAAGGAAGAAAACTAGAGATTCAGACCCAGTAAGTCTTTAGTTTACTTTTTGCAGCAAAGACAAAATACCCGGGTTGCCTAGCAGCAAGCCGGGTATATCGCTTTGCAGGGGGCGAATCTAATGGGCATATTCAAAAGTCTGTTAAAGAAAGACAAACACAACCCCAGAAAACTTCTGAGCGGCGTGCATTTCGACATGGGTAATTGTGAAAACAAAATCAATGACGAAAATTGCCTGGGGTTTATTGACGAGAGCAATACCTGCATTATGCTGCGCTATAACCCGGCAATCGACTGGGACTTCGACCTGAGAACACCAGAGAAAGCCTTTTCTTTCTATGAGAAACAATGTCGCGAAGCCCAAGGTGTAATGCTGGACGGCAAAGTTCTAAAATTAGACGGTGTAGAAGCGCTCTCGGGTCTCTTTAAGTACCGAGCCCCTTATAATCCGCTGGCTATGGTTTATGTAGGCATTTTCTGGCTACCCTTTCAGGAAGGAATGATCCAGGTCAATATAGAAGGTTTCGAAACAGGCACCACCGGCGTTCGCCCGGCGATGATCACCATGCTTTGTCAAGAAAACGGCCTTCCAGAAGAAGCTTATGGTAATGACGATGAATGTGAATCTCAATCTGTCGACTTCTCGCCACCGCTTCAAGTAGCCAGCGTGGAAGAAATGTTCGAGCGTATGAAAGCAAGTCCACTGAGAAAAATTCTTTCCGATGCTGAAAAATGGGATAGCACCCTCCCCGATGATCCGCTCTCTCTAGTAAGGAGAAGGATGAAACTGCTAGAATCGAGCATTAACCTGTCGGCTGATATTAAGGTTCTGACACCCTACAGGGTCTGAGAGCACTAAATTTGAAACTTCCTCCCGGTTGGTACGCCGTCTTAAGTGCCGCCGATCTAAAGCCAAATAAACCTCTCGGCCAAAAGCGTTTAGGCGAAGACCTCGTTTTTTGGCGAGATCAAAGCGGACGACCAGCTGTTCTAAAAGACCTTTGCCCCCACCGCTCTGTCAAACTCTCCGGCGGCGAAGTCTGCCAAAACGGCAAGCATATCGCCTGTCCGTTTCATGGTTTTCAATTTGACAGCCAGGGACAATGCCGCCATGTGCCCGAAACAGGCAAGGAAGCTCCCAATCTAAGAGTAAAGACCTGGCAGAGTGCTGAAAAGTACGGCTTCATTTGGCTTTACGTGCCTAAAGATGACAACGAAACAGGCAGCGAGGAGTCAATCCCCTGGTTTAATGAACTGCAAGAAAAAAAGTTTTGCTATAGCGAGTTTAGCGAAAGCTGGAACATACATTATTCACGCTGTATTGAAAACCAGCTCGACTATGCCCATTTACCCTACCTGCACCGCACTTCAATTGGCAAAAACTTCGACGTACAAGGTAAATACGAGTTTCTGCTTGATGAAAACTCAATAAAACTGGTTCTCAAGTCAGGCTATTTTCAATTCAAATTTGCCAATATCTGGTATCTAGACATTTCGCCGACACTCAAGCAAATGATTGCCTTTGTGCCGGTCGATGACAATACAACCGTTATGTATGTCAGGGCCTATCAAGCCTTCACCACCTTACCCCTGGTTGAAAAGCTTGTCGGTAAAGTTTTGGCCGCCTCTAACCGCGTCATTCTCAATCAAGATAAGGCGGCCGTGATTACCCACAAGCCAAGTTCTTCGCTGCTTGCCTCTGAAGAAAAACTCTATCCGAGCGATCGCGGTATCGCCTGGTTTCGCAAGCAGTTCAGCGAAAAAGCTGTAGAAATCTGAAAATCAGTTTGTAAAGCTTTCTGCTTGGCCACCAGGCTTAAGATGGTGAATTAACCTCTAATTGCGACAAGACGGTATAATCCCTAACTGCATGGGGCTAGACCCGTACTTATAGATAGAGGAAACACCGATGGACAAACCTTCGCCTTCGCTGCCGGCTGTCGAAGACGACCGCACTGGGATGAGCGTGCCGACCTTAAGGCGAGCACTAGCGGACAACCTCTATTATATCCAGGGCAAATTTCCTGAAATTGCCAATCGCTATGACTATTACATGATGCTCGCCTATACGGTGCGGGATCGTTTGTTTGAGAGATGGATAAACACCATTCAAACATATCTACAAAAGGACGTAAAAGTAGTCGCTTATCTATCTGCCGAATTTCTTCTGGGGCCGCATTTGGCTAATGCCATGATCAACATGGGCATCCACGACCAATTGGAAAAGGCTCTGCAAGAGTCTGGTCTCAATATGCAGGAATTGCTCGAACAAGAAGAAGAACCCGGACTGGGCAACGGTGGTCTCGGCCGTCTGGCGGCTTGCTATCTCGACTCTTTAGCCACAATGGAAATACCGGCCATTGGTTATGGTATTCGCTATGAATTTGGTATTTTCGACCAAGATATCAGAGACGGCTGGCAAGTCGAAATTACCGATAAATGGCTGCGCAACGGCAACCCCTGGGAAGTAGTACGCCCAATGGCGGCAGTAGAAGTAAACCTGGGCGGTTATACAAGAAGATATACTGATGCAAAAGGCAAATACAAAGTAGATTGGGTGCCGGAACGCACCGTCATTGGTGTACCTTACGATACACCCATTCCAGGCTATAACAATAACACCGCCAATAACCTCAGACTCTGGAAAGCCGAGTCTCCCGAGATGCTTAATTTAGAAGCTTTCAACCATGGCGACTATGTAGGCGCGGTCTCCCAAAAGATTGCATCAGAAACAATATCCAAGATTCTCTATCCGAACGACAACTCGCAACAAGGCAAAAGACTGAGACTTGAACAACAATATTTCTTTGTCTCGTGTTCGCTGCAAGACATGCTGAGAGTGCACAAAAAAGAAGGACAGACAGTTCATACCTTTCATGAAAAGTTCTCTGTCCAGCTAAACGATACCCATCCGTCTATTGCCGTGGCTGAACTGATGAGACTCTTGGTGGACGTGCATGATATTCCCTGGGAAGAAGCCTGGAAAATCACCACAAAAACCATGGCCTATACCAACCACACTCTTCTGCCGGAAGCCTTGGAAAAATGGCCAATCTCTCTTTTCAGAGATGTCTTACCGCGTCATTTAGAGATAATCTTTGAAATCAATTATCGCTTCCTCGCCTCAGTTAAAGAGCGCTTCCCCAACGACGAAGAGATGCTCTCCAGGCTATCAATTATCGATGAAAGCGGCGAGCGCTATGTACGCATGGCTAATCTAGCTTCAGTTGGCAGCCACTCAATAAACGGCGTCGCCGCTCTGCACACCGACCTATTGAAGAAACACACCCTGGCCGATTTCTACAAAATCTTCCCCGAAAAATTCAACAACAAAACCAATGGCGTCACCCCGCGGCGCTGGATGAGACTGGCTAACCCAGCCATGTCTAAGTTGATAGATAAGAATATCGGCAACACCTGGACCAAAAATCTTGACGAACTGCGCAATTTGGAAAAGCATATTGATAACGCCGAGTTTAGACAGGAATGGCGCAACGTCAAAAAACACAACAAAGAGCAGCTGGCGCGCTGGATTCACAATCGCCTCGAACTAAAGGTCGATCCCGATTCGCTCTTCGACATTCAGGTCAAACGTATACATGAATACAAGAGACAACACCTTAGCGCACTGCATATAGTGGCGCTCTATCACCTGATTAAAGAAAACCCCAATGCCGATGTGCAACCGCGCACCTTCATATTCGGCGGCAAAGCAGCACCCGGCTATCATATGGCCAAATTGATCATCAAACTGATCAATTCCATCGGTGAAGTGGTAAACAGCGATCCACTAGTAAGTAAGATCATCAAGGTTGCTTACCTACCCGACTTCAACGTATCGCTTGGGCAAAGAGTCTATCCTGCTGCCGATCTGAGTGAACAAATTTCACTAGCCGGCAAAGAAGCTTCAGGCACAGGTAATATGAAATTCGCCCTGAATGGTGCTGTCACCATCGGTACACTTGATGGCGCCAACATAGAAATTAGAGAAGAGGCTGGTCATGAAAACTTCTTCCTATTCGGCATGACCGCCCAGGAAGCCATGGATAGGAAGGCGCAGGGCTATGTCCCGCTGGATATCTACAAGAGCAACGACCAGCTCAAGCAAGTTATAGATTCACTCAGCTCAGGTCTATTCTCTAGAGGCGACCGCAGCCTCTTCAAACCGCTTGTAGACAACTTGCTTTACGACGATCACTTCATGCTGCTTGCCGACTTCGCCTCTTACGTAGATTGCCACAAACAAGTTGGCAAAGCCTATAAAGACAAAGACGGCTGGACACGCAAGTCAATTTATAATGTGGCTCGCATGGGCAAGTTCTCTTCCGATCGCTCAATCAAAGAGTACTGCCAAGAAATTTGGGACGTACATTCAGTACCGATTCATCTCAAAGACTATTGTCACCATGCCGCTCAGCTCAAAGTAAACAAATAGTTCTACTTTCTTGAATAGCTGGAAGCAGCATTGAGATTGTTGACTATGTCGGCATAACCGACCCAAGAACGGGTAAGATTTTCCATACCCGTCTGGTATTGGGCCCCGCCTCGCAATAGTGCCTGATGCGCTTCGTGCAACTGCGGTATATTATCAAGCATGCGCTGCGCCTCTCTGCTGCCGCGCTGCGCCGCTCTATGCAAATAGTAAGCGGCCTTACCGTTATTGATTGGCAGTCGACGTCCTTCATTGAGCAACTTACCCATGGTCACCTGCGCCTCCAAAATTCCATGGTTGGCGGCGCGCTCCAGCCAATCAAGAGCTTCTTCAGTTGCTTTCTTGCTGTCTTGTACAACATCGCTTTTGAGGCGCAAAAGCAAATGGCCAAGATTAGATTCAGCTTCTGGTATACCCTGTTTGGCGGCCTTGCGATAATAAGTTAGGGCTTTAGAAAAATCTTGCTTCACCCCTAATCCCTTCTCATGCAGAAGCCCCAAAATAGTCTGCCCTTTGCCGTCATTAACCCGATCGAGCTTCAAAAGAGTGTGAACCGCCAGCTTGTATTGTCTTTTCTTTAGGGCTGAACATGCCGCTTGAAAGCGCCCTTCGCCGCCGCCAATATTCTTACTGCTCTGCTTAGACTGTGTCGGCTTTGACGCCCCAGACTCGGCGTAAGCGCCAGGCGCAGCGGCACACAGCAAAAGAACAAGAAGAGCCAGTGCTCTTGCTTGATCGGCCCTGGCGAGGCTGCGACAATCTCGATCATTATTAAGACAGATCTGCATGTTATAACTTCCCCTTACTGCTCAGATCTCACACAGCGAAAGCCTAGATGATTAGAAGCCGTCGAAACTTCACCCTTACCGCGCGAGCCTAAAACATAGCGGGTGCAATAAACTTCATTGCACAAAAAAGAACCGCCACGCTGCACCCTTTTCTTTGCATGCTCATCTTCCGGGTCGAAAGAAGACTCCGGTCCCTGCGGGTTTAAAGCAACACCACCATTGTCGGCAAGCTTTTGATAATAGTCGGCGCGATACCAATCCTGACACCATTCCCAAACATTACCCGCCATATCGTAAAGTCCATAACGATTAGGGGCGTACTGAGCCACCGGAGCCAAACCAGCAAAGCCGTCGGCAGCGCTATCATGAGCAGGGAATCGACCTTGATGAGTATTAGCCATCCACTTTCCATCAGGCTTCAGCTCTCGGCCCCAGACGTAAGGCTCGCCACCCTTACCTCCACGAGCGGCGAACTCCCATTCAGCCTCGGTGGGCAAACGTTTACCGGCCCATCGACAATAGGCTAGAGCATCAGAGTAAGCTATATGCACCACTGGATAATTTCCCTTGCCATCGATGCTTGACGAAGGTCCCAAGGGATGCTTCCAGTCAGCTCCTTTCTGATAGCGCCACCAGGCAAGGGGGTTGTCTAAAGAACAGCTTTCTTTGACGTCTTCGGGCGTAAACACTGTTGAACCAGGCACCAGTTCTTGCACCGGTACATCCGGAAATTCAGAAGGTGACGGGCTAAGTTCAGCCACGGTCTTATACCCAGTTTCTTTGACAAAGCGAGCAAACTGATCATTTGTCACTTCGGTACGGTCCATATAAAAACCGTCGACATATACCCGATGCACCGGGCGAGCATCTTTTGCACTATCTGCACACTTAGCATCGAAAATACCCATAGCAAACTCACCACCCGGGATCCACACCATATCCGGTGGCGTGACCCGCCCCGGTTCAGCTTTGTTCTCGACCGTAGCAGTTAAATCTATAGCCCAGGCCGAGCTCAGTCCTATGCCCAAAGCGATTGCGGGCCAACCTATTGCCGAAAGGCAGAGAGACCGAAGAACTAGAGAAATAGACTTTTCACCAAACATAGTTTAAGCGCGGTTCATACTCCTGGAGAGCCTAACAGTATTATAGAGGCAGTCGCTATTTGGATTGTCCGGGAGATTTATGACCAGTCGGAACCTAAGTTATAGAGGTAAACACTCAGCCCTAGCCATTCTTTTACTTGCGGCAAATAGCTCTTCCTTTTTGCTACCCTCACTACCCAGTGCTGCTGAAACTCTAAAACCAGATTATCAAGCAGAGCCTCAAGCAAATAGCGAAATAGACATTGAAGAGAACCCGCCGATCACTATAGCGGCTCAAAATTCAAACTCGATTGCCGCCAACTTCGAATCTTCAGATAATTCATTCAGCAGACAGTACACCCTGCTTACCAAGAAAATCCTGAGCGAAAGCATCGCCCTGGAGAGATACAGCCTCAATTATCGCCTTGAAAACACAAAACGGTCTCGCGCTTGCCAACTACTCTATTTCGGCAGCCAGGAAGCAAGCGCTGCAACACTTTTAGCTTTTGAAGTGATTGCCATGAAGGAGTTTGATAAAGGCAGAAAAAGACCGCTGACTATAAACCAGAATAATCTTAAAGGTGGATTGAGAGCCGCTCAGGTTGGTTCAATTATTGCCGCCAGCGGTTCTGGTATGCAATTGGCGGTGAATGCCGCTCGCTATATCAAAGCTAAGCAGAAGGGTTATGACACTGCTTCAGCCAACCGGCGCGTCACCGAAGGGCTTAAAGAGATAGACCGCCTAATGGCCGAAAGAGAAAAACTTATCACAGCCAATGCCGACCATCCCGGACATGATCGAGCCCAGATTGAAAGCAAGATTTTGCTGGCACTGCGAGAGTCTTTCGTAGATGAGTACGCCCAGTTCAGCGCCAATTCTAGAAGCGAAGCAGCGGCTCGCAACCTGTTTTTCTTGATGAACTGCTCTTATAACGTCATCGGGGCAGTCGGCGCCGGACTAGGCTATAAAGCTGTCACCGAGCCCACTTGGAACGGTCCATCGAATATTTGCTTCACCATCAGCGGTGCTATGGCTATGGGTACACCTCTTTTAGCCTCTGCTTTACTTTGGAGCGAACGCCAACTGATACTGAGAGCCCAAAAGAAACGAAAACTCAGCCAAGAAGCCAGCCTGCAAGAATTGGAAAAGGAAATTCGCAATCTGCACGCAGTGGATGGAGATAACACCGGCGTCTTGATTCCCACTCTGCCTTCTACACAGCGTTTCGCTCTCTACTCGCAGTCGGGCTCACTCTTTACCAAACAGCTGGAAAACGAAATGACCACAATTCATAGGCTGAACAAAGTTGCAGTACAAAGTTCGGTGACCGGTCCACTTATTGGCGGTCTGCTCATGACTCAAGGAATTCTCGGTACCAGAGGCTACTATAAATACTTCCCATCCAGACCACGCAAACAATTAGACCTCGGCTATAAAGGCGCCATCGTAGGCACAGTCGGTTCCAGCCTTGCCTTGGTGGGCAACGTCGCTTGGCTTTTGGCGAGCATAAACTATGAAAATCGACTGCGCAAAAACAATAGCTTGCCGGAACAACTGATTGCCGACCGACTTAAACATTTAGATGAAGTCGAGAAAATAGTTTCAGCGCTCTAACTAGTCTGAGACTCCTACTTCTCCTCTTTAATTGTCCTTCTTAACCTCGTCTTTCCCTCAAGGGCGTTTTAATACTAACGACATTGAGGACAAATACATGGAAACCCTTGCTCTTCCCCTTACTCTCAAAAAGCTCACCGAGATAGAATGCCATACTCCACAAGAGTCAAATGTATATTGGCTAGACCGACAGTCTCTAGACCTACTTGCAGTCAGGTTAGTAGCCCTTGCCGAATCAATATCTAAAGATGCAAGCCAACCTAAAGAAACCGATTTAGAGCCGATTTCAAATTCTGTCTCAGACTCTTTTTCAGATCTGGTTCCAGACCCAACAAAAGAAGCTCTATATAAACGACTCGACTATCCTTACTAATTCGAAAAATATTCTTCAATCTTCGCCTCGACTAGCTGCTAGTATTACCAACCTAGGCTAACTTTGCACTTGCGGGGTAAGACCAATCATGCAGCCCACAGACGAGCTGTGGTTTGACAATCAAACCAGTATTGATCTCATAGAAGAAAAACTAAAAGCAGCAGGTCAAGATCTCAAACGCCTCACCCTTCTCAATCAAGCTTTCTTGATCAGTGGAAGACTCAATGACCTGTCTCTAACCAACTTAAAAGAATTAGTGGTGCCAAGTCTATATTACTTCGATAGTGCGGAAGGTTGGAGCTTTCTACACAACCTGACAAAATTGGAAACTCTAGTAGCCGAATACACCGAGGCTAAAGAATCAATCTTGCAGGGCTTATGCCAAGCACCTTGGTGGCAAAGCCTGAGACATCTAGAACTTAAGTTGGCCAGTCTCAAAGACGGCGAACTTTGGAAGAATCTCTGGACAAACAGAAGCCTCGACTTACAAGTTCTCTGCTTATTTTTTCTGAGCGGCTCACTAACCAGCACGGTTCTATCAAGTAAACTGAAAAGCCTTGAGTATCTAATTCTAGGCACCGAACTAGGTGACAAATTCCTATTCAAGCTGAGTACCCTAGACCTTCCTGCCTTGACCGATTTAGACTTAAGCTATTCATCGGTAACAGAAGCTGCCACACTAGAATTTTTGAAGGGCGACAAACCCGGCTTGCCGAAACTGGCCAGGGTGAGAAAACGATTCTTCAGCGAAAAACCAAGTGAGAGTCGCGACTGGGACGGCAGCCAGGTAGGCTGGACTGACGAAGAGCTCAGTGACAGAGAGATGCAAGAGAGATTTTTCGAAGGCACAGGTCTCAGGGTACTACCTGCAAATGAACAGCTGAATATTAGAGGACAGATGCTAAGCAGGTTGAGACCAATTGAAAGACCCAAGCATAAGTAAGATAGAATCCCTTCCATGTATCCGACTGTTAGAAACTCAAGGCAAATAATCAAAGGAGTATTGTTGCTCTATTCTGCACCGCTCAGACAAAAACTTTCACTACTGTTTGCACTATCTCTTTCGGCAATCTCACTAGTGCTGCCGACGCGGCAGGTTGCCGCCGAGGCAAGAAGAGAATCTGAATGGCATGCAGGAAACTGGCAGCCGTCCCCAGGATTTAAACAAAGTCCCATCTGGCCGAGGGTAATTCCAGACACCTTCAAAGTAGACGGTTCAGAGGAGCTAAACAAAGAAGGAGATTTTGTCGGAAAAGTCTCAATTCCGACAATGACCATCTACCCCGCTAAAGGCAGACCTTCTGATACCGCAGTGGTTGTCTTTCCTGGTGGGGGCTACTGGTGCCTAGCAATGAAACTGGAAGGTACCGATATCTGCGACTGGCTGACTAGCCGCGGCATAACCTGCATTCTCTTGAAATATCGGGTGCCAGGCGATAAGTTATACCCCCGCTCGGGTTGCTATCCCTCCCATGCAGCCGCCCTAGATGACGCCCAAAGAACAATAAGATTGGTGCGCTCCCGTGCTAAAGAACTGAAAGTAGATCCTCACAAAATAGGGGTTATCGGCTTTTCTGCCGGCGGACATCTGGTGGCTGCAACAAGCACTCTTTACGACAAAGGAATCTATAAGCCGGTGGATGCAATTGATAAACTCAGCTGCCGTCCTGACTTTGCTATTGCAGTTTATCCGGGCCACTTAACCGAACACACCAAAAAGAAATTCGAGCTGAACAAGTACATACCGGTAACCAAGAACACGCCGCCCACTTTTATTGTGCAAGCCGCAGATGATCCGGTCGATGCCGTCGACAACTCACTGGTCTATTTCGCCGCTTTGAAAGAGGCAAAAGTTGCAGCGGAACTGCACATCTTTGCTAAAGGCAAGCATGCTTTCGGACTCACCCCCTCGTCTTTACCTGTTTCAGATTGGCCCAAACTAGCAGAGCGTTGGCTGGAAGAAATTAAGATGCTGCCCAAGCAATAGATTTTAAAATTAGCAAAAACCACTATTGACCGTTAGGAATTAATGAGTGTATACTCACTCATTAATGGAGGAAAGATGGCTCGTCCTAAAAGCGAGGAAAAGCGAAACACCCTTCTATCAGTAGCCATAAAAGTATTTGCCAGGAACGGTCTTACGGCTTCCACCTCATCAATCACCTCTGAGGCAGGAATGGCGGCAGGCACCCTCTTCATATACTTCAAAGGCAAAGATGAATTGTTGAACGCTCTTTACGTAGAGATCAAGAAGGATCTCGCGGAAGCCATGCTGCGCGACCATCGAGAAAACTCATCAGCGGAAGAAGCCATGAAACATGTCTGGAACAACTATATAGATTGGGGTATACAAAACCCCGACAGTCTAGCGGTTCTACACAAACTAAAAGTATGGGAGGGTCTCAAGCCTGAAATTCCCGAAGAAACGGCTAAACGACTCTGCCAATTGCAAACACTTACCGAGACCGCCATCGCCGGCGGTGCTCTGAAGGACATTCCGTATGAGTTTATGCTCGCCCTCTTTTCGGCCCAGACCGAAACAGTGATGCAATTTATCAAACAAGATCCAGATAAAGCCGAACTTTATAAAGAGCGCGGCTTTGAACTGTTCTGGACCGGCGTAAACAAAACCGACAGGCTGCAGAAACAATAGACTGCGACCAAACAAATAGGAGCAAACAATGAAATACAAAACCCTCGGTGACACCGGGTTACTGGTGTCGACGATATGCTTTGGCGCCATGACATTTCACGGCGGCAGCAAACTCTTCAAAATGATTGGGGCAACACAGCAAGACGAAGCGGATCAATTGATCAAAGCTTGCGTAGATAAAGGAGTTAACTTCTTCGACACCGCCGATGTCTATTCGGAAGGCGGTAGCGAGGAGATGCTCGGGCAAGCCTTCCGCAATCTCGGCATACAGCGAAAAGATGTGGTCATAGCAACAAAATGCTTTGGTCGGGTAGGCAAGGGACACAACGATATCGGAGCCTCGCGCAAACACATTATCGAAGCAGTGGATGCAAGTCTGCGCCGCCTGCAAACCGACTATATAGATCTTTATCAAATTCACGGCACCGATACAGTGACACCAATCGAAGAGACCCTTCGTGCTTTGGATACATTGGTAAGCCAAGGAAAAGTAAGATATGTCGGCTGCTCAAACTGGGCAGCATGGCGTTTGCAGCGAGCCCTAGACATTTCTGAATTCAAAAATTTGGCACGTTTTGATACCCTACAAGCCTATTATTCAATTGCCGGGCGCGACCTGGAAAGAGAATTGATTCCACTCATGGAGCACTCCAAGACCGGCTTGCTGGTTTGGAGTCCTCTTGCCGGGGGCTTACTCTCAGGCAAATTCAGCCGAGACAATCAGAAACCGGAAAACAGCCGCCGCTCCGAATTTGATTTCCCCCTGGTGGACAAAGAGAGAGCCTGGAGAATCTTGGACGTAATTAGACCAATAGCTGAAGAGTTGCATGCCTCTGTGGCTCAAGTAGCTCTAGCTTGGCTCTTAGCCAAACCGGCAGTAACTTCAGTCATTATCGGAGCCAAGAACCTGAAACAACTGGAAGACAACATCGGAGCAGTAGAGGTGACGCTAAGCCCCGCACAGATGGCCGCACTCGATCAAGTCAGCCAATTGCCGCCCGAGTATCCGGGCTGGATGATTCCCTTCCAGACTGCCGATAGGTTAGATCCCAACCTAGATCTCTGGAGCCACTTGAAAGACGCCGTGAGCGTCGGCAAATAAATCAAGGGGAACGAAGCTGGCACTGTATATAGTGCCAGCTTCGCGCCTCCAGAGAAACCGCCGAGCAAAATCTGAAAAGATAGAAAACACTAGACAAGCTATAAGTAAACTCGCTTAAGCGGCACATCAGTAAGACAGGCTCAACCAAGCGGGTAAACGTCATAAGATCAGCAAAGAATAAAACCCGCCTTGCGGTAAAAATTAGATCCAGCCTGAAGTCCAAGCTAAAACAAATTACTATACTTTTTTAGTTTTAGTTTTAGTTTTAGTCTTAGTCTTTGTTGACTAACCGCCATCTACATAGCGGTCGGCAGCCTCGGCGATTTTCTTAAAATAAGCTCTCATAGCCGGACCTAGTTCAGGCTTTTGTCCACCGCCGGTACCTAGGGGGTCGAATTGTCTCTCAGCCCTGCGGTAAGCCTGAATTTCCTTATTCAGCTCGCCTCGCTCCTGATAAGACATGCCATCTTTCACACCTTCCTCAATTGCTCTTCGAGCCTGCTCGGTGCGCCTCTTTATCTCATCGTGCATTGGCGTATCAGGCTGCTTTGGCTTGCGGGTCATATCTATGGTGCTGAGAAGAGACCAGTCTCTCACTTCACGTTGGTACCGCTCTAGGACTTCATTCTCAGACTTATACTTCTCACGTTCGGCAGGACTCATACCTTCTTCTACTTTGCGTTTCACCTTTTCGCCGACAGTCTCATCTTTATAGAAAAGATGTTTGACACTATGACAAAAAGCATCCCAACCATCAGTTGGTTTGTACTCGGCTTCCTGTTCGAAACCTGTCAAATCTACATCAGGAAAACCTAAACGACCTAGCCCCCTACCTAAGCCCAAGGAACTATCGCTATCGGCTATTCCGACACGAGTGTTCTGGCTTCCATTTTGACTATCCCAGGCGCCTCTATATGCCCGACCAAGATCCTGACTATCTAAATAAAGGCTGCCACTGGCATTATCGACATACGTAGACTCGGAAACCGGCTCGAACTCTTTCATAAGAAAAACCTTCACAGAAGGAAACTGAAATGAATCTAGCAGGTTTGGTTGGCAAACCAGAGTCAGGAGTATTAAGCGACACGCCTTAGATGCCGGCTCAAACTTCTTAGAGTGTCGCTAAAGCTAACTTGCCGACTGACGGTCGACTTTCTCTTTATATACCTGTGGCTCTACCAAGCCTTGGGCAAAAGGAAAATGCAGCTGCTCGTAGAGCGCGGCACCGGGCTCATCATCACCGCTATCGAGACCAACTACCCTAAACTGCTCATCAGCATCGGCTACTAAGTCGCCGCCCGTAACAATCTCATCAGCTACCGACCGAGGCTCCGCATCGGCTTCATCAAAAATATCGTCGCCCACTTCCAAAGGCTCAGCAGAAGCCAAGTCGGCAAAAATATCCTCAGCTTCGGTGCGAGCCTCTTCAGACTTTCCCTGGAAAACTACCGCCTCAGCTTGGTCAAAAAGAACAGGCAGTTCGGAAGAATTCTCAGAATCAGACTCAACTTCATTTACTGCCAGCAGTTCGCTCCGGGTTTCAGCCGGCAGCACTTCTTCTTGCAGACTTATTTCAGACTGAGCTTCTTCCAGTAGAGCTTCTTCCGGTAGAGCTTCTTCCGGTAGAGCTTCTTCTTGCAGAGATTCCTTAGATAGAGCTTCTTCAGACCCAATCTCTTCTATTTCAGTTGCTTCTATTTCAGTTTCTTTAAGCTCCACAATCTCGACAGACTCTTCTTGCTGAACAGCCTGCTCATCTAGAAACTCTCTCACTGCGGGGGTCTGCAAAAGCTCCATAATTTCAGCTTGTCTGTCTGCAGAGGACGACTCACCCCGAAAAAAATCAACTTCTACTACATTGTCGGACGCCATTTCCGGCTCAGTACCTGCAACTCGGTCTTCATAGATGATTCCCGAATCTAGTTCATCGTCCAAAATCGCCGGCAAGGTCTTGATCTCATCGAGAGGATCAAGCGAAAAGAGCCTAGAGAGATACCCTACCGTTCTGGCACCGCCGGGACTTTCAATAGCAGGAGGATCTTCCTGCAAGATAGACCCTTCATCGACTTCAGAAAGCAAGAGCGAATCTGGCAAGGGCGAATTTTGCAAAAGCGAATCTGGCACATCGGCTTCAGCCGCGGTGGTCGCAGGCTTCTCTTCAGTTTCAGCGCCGCCGGAGATGGCGAAGAGCCTGGCGCTCTGCTTAGCACCGCTTGATGCCAGCGCTTCGTTGGCGGCAAGCAAAGCTTCCAAGAAGAGCTCGTCGTCAACATGTCCTTTCATTACTTCACTGCAGAAGAAATCAAGGGCGACATCTAGTGACATTTCACGGCGAGCCACCACCGGCTTGACTTTCTCGTTCATCCAACGGAAGCCTGACTGCAAGGGCAAAATATAGTGGTCGCCGGGGCTGAGTATATTGATATTATGCAAGCCCTGATAGCGCAGATAGCTGCCCAGCGCGTCAATTATGGGGGCAAGTTTGACCAATTTGTCAAAAACAATAAAGCTCTGATACTCAGACTCTTCAGTCACCTGAAAAAGACGCAGGGCAAAGTCGTGCTTATCGGTTTGCACCAAAGCAGAAATCGATTGAGAGAGCGAGTCATAGGTGGACTGATCGCTTTCTCTTGAAATAGGATTAAAGGTGAGCAAAAGAAACTTTTCAGTGTCATCGACACAAAGAGCGCGATAGTTCTTCGAATCTTTCTCTATCGAACAAAGCAGTTCGCCATCAGAAAGGCAATGATAGCGACTTAAACTGCGCCAGCTATCGCTACCAAGGGTGGTGACTTTGGAGCCGAAGCGAGAAGCGAAAAGCTTGAGAAAAACCGAAGGCGAATCTGCTTTATCGGTGACTTGATGGCTAGAAATGGCTGTGCCCTCTCTCTTGAAAATATACAGTCAATATTTTGAGGAGATACATAGAACGCAAACTGATACCATATTTGGTTTTAGCATCGGCTGAATCTTAGCACTTAGTGCCGCAAAGAGCCACTGGCAGACTCTAATAGAAACAAAAGATTACCTGCGATGATACTACCAGCGCCACCACGTGGCAAGCCGAGCGATTTAGCCCGACCAAGGGCTTCGTAAAAATACGAATTGACCGATAAGGCTAAAAGTCCTACCGTTATATCTCTACTCTCATATCCACACCTCTACCCACACACACCTGCATATCCACCCGCCCCCCCCTGTGGAATAGAACCGGACCTGCTGCGAATTCAATATAGAACATTTTTGCTGTTTACTAGGACCGGTCCCCCATAGCCCTTACCAATTGTCGTTGAGACAAGAGGAATCCATGTCTAAACAAGAAGCAGAAGCACATCACAAGAAACCTCATGCTGAAGTAAAGCATCAAGGCGACCAGAGCGAGAAACATTCGGACGGCGAGCCCAAGCACAAGCTCGCATCAGAAGCTGCCAAAGAATTATCGAGCGCAGGAGGCAATAAAGCCGCCGATGTGCACTCTAAACATAAGCAGGCAGGCGCCGGTAAACATGAACAGGACTTGACCATTGTCGGAACCGAAGGTGCTAAAGCGGCCTCAGCTAAGCAAGTCGCCGCTGTAGAAAGAGGCGGAGATGGCAAAGCTCCAGAAGCAAAAGCAAGCGGAGCTGACAAATCTGCCGCTGGAAATGGAAAGGCCGAAGCAAAACCGGCATGGGCGGACAAAGTCGAAGCCAAGCCGGAGGGGACGGACAAAACCCAAGCAAGAACAGGCGGGGCTGAGCTGTCGGCCGGAAAGGACGGGAACGCCGCTGAATCCAAACCGCTTGTTATAGCGGATAAGACTGCGCAGTTTTCTGACAGCTTCAGAACAGAAGCAGCCGAAGCCAATGCAAAAGCTGGTGCCGATGGCCAAAAGCCGCCCAAGATTACAGTATCTTTGCAAGAATTTGGTGATGACAAAGACCTTAAGGAACCACACTATGTGGTGAAAAAAGACGGAACCGTGGAAATGCACGGAGACCCGGTCAAAATTGGCTCGAAAGAAGTGAGGGTGGAAGTAGAACGAGACCCTGGGGCTGTTAATCCGAGCGAACAGCAGCTGGCAGTGACCGACCAGTTAGTGGCTAAGATTAACCAAGATTTGCAAAAAGCTTATCCTCAGCAAGCCGACCAAGTCGTGCTCGACGACCAGGGAGACCTGGTCTCGTCTAAAGCCGAGAAAGCAGCCGGGCTGAAGAGTCCTCCAGACAAAGAAGGTCTTTCACCGGAAACAAAAGAAAGCGTGGAGCAGACTAAGCGACTACACCGTTCTGGCGGTGTAGACATGCCCAGGGCCGCCACCGACGGTATGGGTTCGTTTGAAACCAGAACGGTCCCCCGCCAACAGGGTGAGACAGATAAGTTGGCAGCCATGAAAGAATCTTGGGCTGGACTATTCAAACCAGACAAAGACCATCCTTATGAGACTGTTAGGCGCCACCCCGATGGCGAAATGCGTGTTGGTCGCTACGGCTTCAATGCCAAGCAGCTGGAAAACTGGCTGAGCGGCTTGACGCCTGAGCAGATTGACAAACTCATTGCCGAGGGCAAATTACCTAAGAACTTTGCCGATCCCAAGTTTCGTGAGCAGTTTATGAACTTCTTGCAGAAAATGAAGAATGGCGAGCAGCCAACGCCTGATGAAATGAAACAATTTCTGCCCAAGGAAGCACAAGAAACAATCGCTGGACAAATCTTGGAAAAAATGTCTAGTGCAGTCGGAGACAATCCGGGCATGGCAGCAGCTGCCGCAGTCTCCGGTCGCGACGCCGGTACGCTAGATGAGAACTTCATCAATTCGCCTCAAGCCAGAGAATTATCGCAAGCCGGTAAGACACTCTACGACATCGCCACAAACCGCCAAGCAGTTGAAGGCAATGTGGTGGGACGACTACCTGAAGGCGACCGCAGAGAGCTCATAGTCAAGGCCCTGGAAATTGCCAACAAGCCGGTTACCGATGCCAACATAGCCGCAGTAAATCTTATTGTGCAGCATGAGAGCAGCTGGAATCCCAACGTGCAAAACGACTGGGACAGCAACGCTAGAAAAGGAATACCGTCACAAGGGCTGATGCAGACCATTCCACCAACCTTTAACTCACACAAAGATCGCACCGGTCAAGTGGAAGCGGCCGGACA
Source organism: Candidatus Obscuribacterales bacterium (assembly GCA_019745415.1). Lineage (GTDB taxonomy): Bacteria > Cyanobacteriota > Vampirovibrionia > Obscuribacterales > Obscuribacteraceae > Obscuribacter. The sequence goes on from JAIETF010000030.1 coordinate 106,806, forward strand.
CAGCAACTCCATTAGAGATCCCTTGGCCAACTTGGTGGCAGGCATAAACTACTCATACTCCAGATACGGCTCGCTTGCAAACGTACCAGGCGTCAAGTCGATTGCCCGCGGCGGCGACTATCGCCCCTATTGATTCAGGGCTTCATGAGAGTGTACTGCCCAGGGTATTTCCTGGATAAATGACTGATGAAAGCTCTTTCGCCGTGCAGGAACCCAAGTGGAGCATCGCTAGGGCTTATATCTACTATATTGCCGCCTCTCTGCATCCATCTTTGAATTGAGGCAAGATTCTGCGCTTTAGAGAAAGTATTGTAGGCATGGTCGGGACTGCGCATCATAAACTGACCGTTTTGCAGAACATGACGGTCAAGATCGCCCACCTTACCGATCACCATGGTATGGCTTTGCGGATTGCGCATATCGACTAGATTGGGCAACTTTGCTTCGGCTCGCCAGTTTATCCCCTTTAAGATATCGGCTTCTGCTGGTAAAAAATGACTACTATTGCGTCTGACAAAAGTGGAAATTTCCGAACTAGCTATGTAAAAGCGACGTCCACCAAGTGCAGCCAAAGACAAACCACCGACCACAAGTACTTCCTTCAAATGAGGAAAAGACTGACTCTCGCTGGGCTTGAGAGGCTCATTTCGTCCACCTTGATTAGGCGACAAAAACTCAGCCAGCAAAGCCTGCCTTGCCTCTTGCGGCACCTCTCTCACCAGTTTTTCTTGTCGCTCCAAGGGCTCGACTTCAGATGGCTGCAATGTACCCATACTTTTCTCTGACTTGTTCTTCTAACCAGCTAATGCCGATGATATTTGGGAAAGCCAAGCCCGGCACTGGGGAAGCTACGTTGCAGAAATAAGAAATACCGTCTAGTCTGCCAAATTTGGCAAGAATGTCTGCCACTCTGACGGACGTTTAGTTCTGTAATCGGGCACGGAAAAGCTGGTCTGAAAAGAGGAAGCCTGAATCTCCATGCGAGAACACTCGCCCCAGTCTTGTCCTACCGAAATGCGCGCCTGTTCCAGCACGAGGGCGAGACTTAGCACTTCCTTCACCGACTTCCCCAAACGTTTCATATAGCGAACTTCTCTTTCACCGAAATTGGCGCCTTTCAAATACTGCTTCTGGCGATTGAACTCAGCCAATTGATAGACAGCCCAAGCGACCCAACTCTTGGCCAAAGCTACGGTAAGCTTGAAATTAGGAGCTTGAGCCGAGGAAGCTTCATAGTCTACATAACTAAGCACGGCTTTCACTTCCAGTTCTTTCTCTTTTTCTTCAACACTAGAACGGTAATATACCTTGATTTTGAAAGGCAGCTCATCCGGCAAATCGTCTGTCTTTTGAGGAACCACAACCCGCACCACAAAAGATCGCTGCGCACCCGATTCTAAGCCGCCGGCACCAACATAGAGTATGCCATCTCTTAGATCGCTGCGCAAAATAGAGAGTACTTCCAACTGCAAGAAATCAGGAAATTCAATTTCCAGTTCGATGTTTTCGACCACTCGATTGCGCAGACTGTTGAACTCACCACTGACGATGGCAACCAACTCTTCGCTTTCGGGGGCATGATGCACCATGCCACCACCATTAATGGCAATGGCATGAATCTGCTCGACAGAATAATCAGAACCTATACCGATTGTAGAAGTAGTCAAACCTCTTTCTTGCATATTACGAGCATAGTCAGCCAAGCTCTTCTTGCTGAGCACGCCTCGATTGGCATAACCGTCGGTGAGAATCAAAATATGACTCGTGCTCTCAGGCTGCTTAGCCATCACTTTTGCAGCGCAGCGGGCGCCGGTCATCCAGCCTTCCGAAAGATTGGTGTTTAGGTCGGGAGACAGCGAATCTATAGCCTTAAGAGCAGTTCGTCTGCCTCGGTCATCGCAAGCGACACCATCAACATGTACTTTTGCCTTGTCAGAAAAGGAAACGATTGAAATATAGTCACGCTTACAAAGTCCCTTGACTATCTGCGAAGCCGCCGCTTTTGCTTGTTCGATATTCTTGCCGGTCATAGAACTCGATGCATCGATAACCAGGACAAGATTGAGGGGATGCCCGGCTTGCATATCAATATCACATTTGGTATCACTATGAAAACCGGACTGCTCCAAAATATCGCGAGCCTGCATATTGATCATCAAATAGCGCACTGAACCGCCATAATCAGACACCAGGTCTCTATCGAAGTCAGCCTTAACCGAAAGCCAATTACTCATTTTTTGAGCCCCCTAGTAAAATCTCGCGAAGGATGCCTGCTACTGCTTCCCATTGGGCTAATTGAATAAGGTCACCCGAATTTTTGACATTGAGCTCTACATCAGGTGTAACTGCGATACGATGCCAACTTTCAGAACGTACTTGACTGCGAACTTTTTCAGGACTGACTAGATCACCCAGCGCCTGCGAAAGTCTCTCCACAGGAGAGACCGATGTCGCCGACAAACCATCAAGATACTCCAGCAGCGCAGTACGGCGGTCACCTTGAAAGCGGCGAAGGCGCGGTTCTAGAACTGATGAAATTTGATCATCATTCATAGAAAGCAAAGCCTGCCTCACATCACTGAAAGACATGTCTTGCTTTTCGCGCATATATTTGATTGCTTTCAATCGTTTGAGATGATTTTCGTCATAGCGGGCGTAGCGCCCCCTTGATGCCGGTCCGAGCATCAAACCATTCTCGATGAAACTGCGAATTACCCGCTTATCGAAGCCGGATATTTCAGAGAGTTGTTCCAGTGTATAACTATCAAGATCTTCAGACACAAAAGCCAAGCTCCTCAGGAACTGCCGAAACAGAGGCGCCAAACAAAAAACAAAGAACTACCCAACTGATTTCACAGTAGCAGTTTTAATTCGCCATGTCAAATTGAATCAAACAGGAGCGCTTCTTAGAGGCCAACCCCTGGCGCTGGCGGCTCAGCTCCACTGCTATTTACTGTCCCGGCATTGGTTCCGGCATTGGTTCCGGCATTGCTTCCGGTATTTGTTTCGGTATCTGTTCTGGCAGCAGCTCCAGGACTAGAGCCGGACACCTGGCTCCCATTTTTTATAGCGAGATTAGCCTGGCTGGCGAAAGCCGGATAAATCACCGCCGACAGCCTGCGGATTAACTCGTTAGCCCGCCTATCGTTGTGGGGTCTCTGCACCTGCACAGCTACTATATATTTCTTACCGTCTGGAGTGGTGATCACTCCGGTGTCGCCCACCATCGAACCTATATCACCAGTTTTATGAGCGATCTTGGCACCGACAGGCAAGCCCTGCGGCAAAAGGGTGCGTGTCTTAGTACGCTCCATAATATGCCGCATTTTTTTGCGCCAGACATCTGACATGAGGTCGCCGCGCTCGACTCGGGCCAAGAGATAGACAAGATCGTAGGGACTGGTGCGATTGGTGCCTTCCAAATCAGCCAACCAATTATTAATAGCTGTGTTTTTTAGACCCCAATTGGCAAACTTCTTATTGACCGCCTTCTTGCCGCCCAAAAGGTCAATAATCATATTTGTGGCAGTGTTATCAGAAATGATAATCATCAACTCAGCCACCTGCATCAGAGGCAGCTTGGTGCCCACGCCCCGGTATTGCAGATAGCCAGACCCCCCAGCCACATGTTCAGGCTTTATCTCTAGGATAATTTTGGGATCAATGTCACCACGGTCGATGGCACTGAATAATGCCACCAATACTGGTACTTTGATCATACTAGCGGCAGCGAAATTGCGAGTACCATTGAAATCAACATAGTTGCCGGTCTTGGGATCAATAGCAAAGATGCCAGGCGTTAGTTTTTTGACCTGACACATGGATTCGATCTGTTGTTTAAGATCGGCTAATTCAGCGGTCATTGAAAATGGAGCGGCAATTGGAACAAGCGGACTGGCACCGGCAGTGATGTTCTCGCAAGGACCGGTGAGCGGATTGAAAAAACTCTGCAATACGACAAGCATCGAGGCTACGGCACCGGCTCGCAACAAGCGCTGACCGGGGGGCAACGGGCGGCGCTTACGCTTAGCCTTAGCCCGAGGTTTCTTTTTAGAGCTCAGAGCCTTCGGCTCAGCGGTTCTTTCAATGCCTGACTGTTTCGGTATGGCAGCTGTGGTCTTTTGCTTGCGCACCAAAGCAAGACCGGCTAGTAAGTTCTTACCGGGCAACGTCCCCTCGGAGCGAGAAAAAATATCCAGCTTTACCGCCTTCTCAAGATGCAAGACATTAGCAGTTGAGGGCACTTTGCCACGTGCCTCTACCTCGAAGATCTCGGAGGCTTTATTAGAATCGGAACTGAGCTTGCCCATCTGCGCATTTTCTAGTGGTGCTTTATCTGGTTGGCTTACATCAAATACCAGCTTGCCCTTCTCCAGGCTCTCTTCGTCTTCGAAGAAAGTTCTTTCAGAATTCGCTTCGGCGGCAGGCATCAATCTAGTTTCCTTACTAAAAGACAGAGAGAGAGATAGAGAGAGCGCTGAGCAAAGGGTACCGGAATTGCAAATTAGTACCTAGAGCAGCTGAAGTAAACCGCGACAAAGTTGCATTTTGTATATACAATAGATTTAAAGTACAGTCGATTTAAAGTACAGTCGATTGATATTACATTCGGTACCGTAATTTTTGCCGGTATCCGGCAGCAACATGATCAACCGCGAATTTATTTTAACTTAGATCGCCGACATGTCCAGCACCAAATTTTGGTGCCACACCACATTTAATACTATAACTCTCAGCTATTCCTGACTGTAGAGTTCCCAGAGACGAGGATAGTTCTCGCGCAGATGGGCTTCGTCATCTTCATCGAAGGGGTCGCCGGCGGGTTCCAGATTGACGGTTTCTCGATATCTATCGTAAATAGCACCATCGCCGCTACGCTCTTCATAAGTTTCACAAGCAAGGTAAAGAAAGTCTTCGCAAGGCAAAATTTCGGGAACTTCTGCCAGGCTGTCCGGATCGGCCAGGGCCGCTTCATAAACTTCTTTGCCGCGCATAATTAAACCGGCGCGGAAATACTCGAAATCATCATCGGAAAGACCGCCTCTGATCAGATAACCGGCCCCCCAGAGAGGCCAAGTATAGGCCTGGTCCATGAGATAGTCGACTATTTCCTGAAAGCCGACCAGTTCGTCCTCACCCAACTTAGAAAGCAGTTTCTTGAGATTGGCCAGTTCCAAATCTTGAAATTCGGCAACCTGCTTTTGCTCTACTTTCTCTTCAGTTAGTTCGATAGCCTGAGCGAGCAGGTACCAGAAAGTTGCTTCATCCAATTGGGTTCCCTCCGCTAGTTTCGACCGTTTCGCCTTCTGTATCAGTTTTAATAGCGCTTGTGCTATCCGCCTTAATTTTAGCCCGCTCCCGCAGAGAAGCAACAGCTTTGTCAGGCTCCGACCTCGGCACCAAAAGATAGAGTGTCAACATAGCCGCCGTGGCCGCACTCACCATATATTTTACGTCAGCACCAATATCGGTGCGCGGCGAAACAAAGCCTTCAATGGTGCCGGCCACTAACAGCATCAAGACAGTACCGGCGAAAAGCTCCATAGCCGGACGGGCAACTTTCTTAAGAGAGTCTCGACGGCTTAGTTGACCAGGAAAGAGCATAGCCCCGCCGATCATTAGACCAGCGCCGCCGCTGATAAAGATAGCCATCAGCTCAATAACCCCGTGCCCGGCCACAAATGCCGCCAGTCGATGAGCCATGCCATAGTCCTGACATACACCAAATACAGTGCCAATTGACATGCCGTTCATGATCAGCACATAAACTGTACCGATACCGAAAGTGATTCCAGTAGCAAAGGCGATAAGTGCGACCTTTATATTATTGGTGGCTATCAAACCAGCCACGGCCGGGCTTGAGTCTTGCACCGAATCAGTCCACATTTGCCGATTCTCAATCATATGGTAAAGCTCTTCCGAAACCAGACTTTGCCCGGGAACCATTTCCAACTGACCGAAGTTTGGATCGTAAAGGGCTTCGCGGTAGCAACCAAGGGCGGGCAAAAGGAAAAGAAGAAAAGCCGTAAGGACATAGAGAATATTGGTCTGGAACTGGCGAGGAAACCCGTGCAAAAAGAAGAGAAAGAGGTCGGAGAGCCTGCTCTGTTTATTCTGGTAGACTTGGTTGTGCGCCCGTACCACAAGATTATTCAGATAAATCTGCAGCTCGGAATTTAGTTTAAGGGCACGGGCGCGAGAAAGATCGGCAGAAGTGGCACGATATAAGCGACCCAGCTCGGTCAAGCCCTGCCTGTCAAGACTGCCCAAACCGGACGAGTCCACTTTCTTGAGGAGTTCTTCCAATTTTTGCCAGGAAACTCTGCGGGTTCTAAGCCACCGCTCAACATTCATCTAATCAAATTCCAATATCTAACCAGTCAGTAGGCCAAAAGCATGCAACAACCTGATTATTCTATCTCTACCCCCGAGAATGTCGATCTACACCTCGAGATTGCCGGCATCGGCAATAGGCTCTTGGCGCAAATCGTAGACGGTTTAATCCAATTAGCCATTACTATCTCGGTAGTGATCTTGGCCTTGATTGTGGGCGCAGGCGTATCAGTAGCCCCAGTCGACCAGAAAACCCAAAATATGCTTTATGCCGTCATTGCCCTGGTGGCGGTGCTCTTCATGTTTTTCATGCAGAATCTTTATTTCATTATCTGGGAAGGAGCTTGGAAAGGTCAGACACCAGGCAAAAAAATCGCCGAGATAAGAGTTATCGAAGCCAATGGACAACCGATTGGCTGGGGCGCCTCACTGATTCGCAACCTGCTGAGAATGGTGGACGGAATCTTGTTTATAGGGCTAGTGGTCATGCTTATAGACAAAAATGAGCGCCGCCTGGGCGACATGTGCGCCGGCACCCTGGTTATTAGAGAGCGTCCAGCCCAAATGACCGACAGCGCCATAAAAGTCGCACCAACTGCCGCCGCCGACGAGACTCTCGATATCGGCAGAATAAGCCCAGCCGAATACGACCTTTTGGTCGACTATCTGAAGCGCCGCGCCGCCCTCACTGAAAATTCCAGACCCTCGGTGGCCAAACAAATGTTTGACCATTTCGCAGCCAAGCTTGATATACCGGAAGAGGCAGCGGCAGGCGGACAAAATGGTAAAGTTTTCACCCCCTACGAAAATATTCTGGAAAAAATCTATCTCTCTTACCAGCTGCGCGCCGAGCAATGAGTTGAAGTGATGTGCCTCTAGACAAGTACGAACAAAAATGCCGGGACCATTGAAAGCCCGGCATTTTTCTCTAACTATGCTTATTGCCTAGCGCTTGTCTATGGCAACGTATTTCAGGTTTCTTTCGCCGGTGTACTCAGCGCGCGGGCGAATCAGCCTGTTGTTGGCATATTGCTCGAGCACGTGGGCAGCCCAACCGCTCATACGGCTGATGGCGAAGATAGGAGTATAAAGATCGGTGGGAATGCCCAGCATGTAATAAACCGAAGCCGAGTAGAAGTCTACGTTGGCGTTCAGTCCTTTATCAGCTTTGACAATCTCTTCGATCTTGGCCGACATATCGAACCATTTGGTATCGCCCATCTGCTTGCCGAGAGCTTCAGACATGCGGCGCAGGTTAGCGGCTCTGGGATCGGTGGTCTTGTAAACACGGTGTCCGAAACCCATCACCTTCTTGTGCTCGGCGAACATCTTATCAAGATGCGGCTCGACATTAGCCAAGCTGCCGATTTCGAGCAACATCTTAATTACTTCCTGGTTGGCGCCGCCGTGCAGCGGTCCTTTCAGGGTGCCGATAGCGGCAGTAATGGCTGAATAGATGTCTGTTTCGGTGGCTGCTGCCACACGAGCAGCAAAGGTAGAAGCATTGAGCTCGTGGTCGGCATGCAAGATGAGCGCTATATCTAGCGATCTTACAGCTACAGCATCGGGCTCTTTGCCGCCGGACAACATATAAAGGAAGTTATGTGAAAGAGAGCAGTCTTCTTTAGGTGCGACTACTTCTTTACCGTTCCTGATCAAATCCCAATAAGCAACGATGGTCGGAATTTGGGCGGTCAAACGAATGGCTTTGCGAACATTCGGTTCGCGGCCTTTGTCTTCCGCCTCTTTGTCGTACATCGAAAGCATCGATACGGCGGTTCTGAGAACTTCCATTGGCAGCGCATCTTTGGGATACGCCTTCATGGCTTTCACCACATCTTCCGGAATGCGGCGGTTGCTTTGAAGACCTTTGGTGAGCGTTTCCAGCTCGGTCTTCGTGGGCAGACGCCCGTACCACAACAAATAAACTACTTCTTCGAATGTGGAGTTGTCAGCGAGATCGCTGATGTCATATCCACAATAAATTAAACGTCCTTCGGTTCCGTTGACATCACAGATAGAGGACGACGCGGCTACTATATCTTCAAGCCCTGCCTTGACCATGACCTGATTCCCCAAACTAAGTGCAGATGGGTTTTTTATACACCAAATGACATCGGTCTCGGGACAAATAATAGACTTATCTTCATACTGCTAACAATGAACCAGCCCTAAAGCACCTTGAAAACCGCCAACAAAACCATTCTTCCACCTAAAAAAGCCGCCAAAATCCTCAGCCAAGGTTTGGAAGAGGCGCCGTTTTTGACGCTGAAACTGGCTGCTCATCTTACTTTAGCAAATAACAACTTAGTGCCGGAGGGGCTAAGCGAAGAATCAAAGAGCTTCCTCGAAACACTTGATATCACCAGGAGCCTGCTTGACAGCCCGCACAGGGTCAAAGGCTTGGAATTTTTCTCACTAAGCAAAGAGGACCTGGAAAGACTAAAGCAGCAAAGAAAAGACTGGAGGGCGGCAAGTACTGCTTACCTTGACAGTAACCTCTTTATAGATTTCGGCGACCCTCTCTGGCTTTCAGAAGTATTCGAATATCTGCCGCGCCCAGGAAAAAACAAGCAACAAGCCAAAGAAGAGAAAGCAGATTGGCTTACCCGTACCCAATTTTTCACACCTACCTGGGTAGCCGAGCAGCTGGCCAAGAGAGCGCTGCAAAGCGGCGAAGAAATAGCTTTGGACCCGGCCTGCGGCGGAGGTCATCTGCTGATTGCGGCACTAACGCGCTTAGTGCAGTTGCAGACCGAAAAACGGAAGTGCAGCTCCATAGAATCGCTTGACGAAATTTTAGGAAGACAGCTCTATGGCGCCGATATCGACGAAACGATGCTTGCCCTCAGTCGCTTCTCACTCTTTATCTTCCTCGGGCGACACTATCCAAGCAAAACCTCTTTGTTGAACAAGCTCAATCTGCGCCTTCTGCCCTCGCCAATTGGCAGCCTCGACCAAGCTAGTTGGCCGCCCGCCTTTTTTGACGCTGTTATTATGAATCCGCCTTATCAGAGCTCACGCACCATGGATGGTGCATTGAGTCTCCACCTAAAAGAACATTATCCAAGGGCCAAGAACGACCTCTACGCCGGTTTCTTGGAGATGGCTCTCAATCTCTTGAAAGAGGGCGGCAGACTAAGTACCATCTGTCAAAAGAGCTTCTTCTCGATAGCACGCTATAAAGCCTTACGCCTGCACCTAATCGAGAAAGCCTCTTTCGAATATGTAGACGCGCTTGGCCCAGGAATCTTTGATACCTGCCCGGGCGAAAAAGTAAATACAGCCATTATCAGCCTGCAAAAGCGCCAACAAATAAGTAGGGCAAACTTAGAGAGGGCGAACGAGAGCTTCATCTACCGAGAAAACGATAAAGAAAAGACTGTCGCGTTCGCGAGCCTATTAAAGACCAGTCAGGCAATAACGGGCTTTCCCTATATCTTTTCAATGGCTGATGGAGCCGCCTCTTTTTTTGAAAGGCACCCGTCACTCGGCGAACTCGAAGCAGAGGGGAGAGTGTTTCTAACTAACGGTCTATTTACTTGCAACAATAAGCTCTTTATCAAAGACAAAGAGGAACTAGAAAAACTGGTGCTTTTGGGCGAAGAGGAAGCTGCAGACTATGTACCTTATGACAAAGGCGGTGGACGGAAGTGGTTCCACGACACCAGGCTAAGACTGAAGTGGCAAGGTAACGGCGATCTTATTCGCCGCTATAGAAAAGAACGCGGACAGTCAGAAAGTCTACCCGGCGAAAGTCACTATTTCCAACCAGGACTGACCTATTCTTACATAGGTACTTCCGGTTTTCGCGCTCGTTTACTCAGCCAAGATGCTGTCTTCGACATTTCTAGCTCGGCAATTTTTTGCAAAGACAAAGCTATCGACTTGCTCGCTTTGCTGGCATTTCTCAATTCGTCTTTGAGCATTTATCTTTTGGGAAAACTGAATCCGACAATCAATTTTCAAATTGGCGACCTGCGCCGCTTGCCCATCAAGCTGCCTGATCAGGTCTCAAGCGATGAGCTTAGAAAGCTGGCGCATAGCTGCATTGAGCTTGTCAAAGAGCAGACAAGGATAAGGCAGAAAAGTTTTCTTGACCAAGGCGAGGACAAATCACAACCGGCTTCTAAGTGCGACCAGAATCGCCTGCCGCAGCAGGACGATGAAAGAGCCTTGATTGAGATGGAAAGGCAGCATCAACTCAGAATAGACGAACTAATTTTTGACCTATATGAAGTAGCACAAAAGAACAGAGCCGAGTACAGCCAAGACAACTGGGTGCTAAGCAGTCGCACATGGAAGCTTTAGAGCAATACAGGCAATAAACCCGCCATTTTGATCTCGATATCTATAGTACCACCGGCAGTTCTATCTACTACCGCAATAGCAGTCTCACGGCATATAATCTGCACACCAGCCTGGTGAGCCTGACGCAAAGCCTTACCGTAATCGGGATCGATACTATCGGCAGGGCGAAACTTCTTTGTATCGGTGCGATTGACAATATAGTACTGAAAGGCGGCATCGCCTTTACCTACAGCCAACTGACGCAAAGTATTGAGGTGCTTCCGTCCTCTCTCGGTGCGAGCATCAGGAAAGGCGGCATAACTCAGGCGCCCTTTTCTCTCACTTTCTTCCTGATTAGGCTCCGCCACCTCAGCTTCTTCCAACAAAGTAGTGGACTTGACCTCGACAATGGCACCCACTGCCTGACCGGTCTTGCTCAAACGAAAATCAAAACGACTATCACCGTAACTATATTCGCTCTGCAACTGATCATAGGCGGCAAATTCGCTAAGCACACCGTTCTGAAAAGCCTCTTTGAAGAGTCTATTTGACACCATCGTATCTATGCAAACCAAACCACCATCAACTTCGACAAAGCGCCAAGCATAAGGAAGCTTGCTTTTCGGAGCAGCCGGAGCAAGATAGACCGAACTGCCCGGCTGAGCAAGTCCGAGCATGCTACCTGGATTGGGACAGTGCACAGTACAAACACTGCCGTTTGGCAGTTCGACGTCAGCGAGAAAACGCTTGTAGCGCTTGAGCAACCGCCCTTCCAGAAGACCGCTCAAAATCATGGTTGCTTAATCAGAAACTATCCCGGCGCCGTTGTCACCGGCAGCCAGAGAGGCATGATCGAGAGAAGCCACTTCTTTCTCACCGCTGGCGCCGCGCATCCAGGCAATCAAGACTTCGACATTGCCCTTGCTTTTCTTTTGCTTAGACTGAATGCGGTGCTTGAGCCGCTCAAGCAAATCTTTGTCACCGACACAAAGGCTGACAACCTTATTACTCTTCTCAGATAGGCGCCAAGCTAAAGTCTCACTCTTTTTGCCGAGCAGCAGGCGGGTCTTGACCAGGTTGTCACCGCCGGAAGAACTCTCTTCAACAAAGCTAACCTTGCCCTTGCTGAAAATCTTGCGCCAGCGCGGGTAGTAACGTTTCTCCACCAGGGTCTGCAGACTTTGCGAGAAGTCACGGCGCTGAACAACAGTGAGAGCTTCCCACTCTTTGCGCCCCAGTGCCCGCTGCGACATTTCATCATAGTCGATAAAGGGCGTAATTGAGGAAGAATTTGGTCGCTTGGCTTTTGCACCACTGCTGACGAAACCCTTCAAAAGCTGATCAACTGTAGTCCAACCGGCAGGAGCAGCAGCTGATGAAAGAGAAGAAGCGGAAAGCAAGGTGAAAGAGAAGGCTAGTAAGGCGAAAGAACCGAGACGAGTCAACAACTTGCCTCTAGAACTAGGCAAGGACGGTCGCATCGAAACGGTCAAAGTTTTTCTTGATACCAACAATGTTAAGCCTCTTTATCGGCTAAATTCTCGATTTAGCTTAACTTGAACCAGCTCAATCCGAATCTGCTTAACCAGACTACACTGAAGCCTGACTGCGGGCAAGTACTGTTCTTGAAATCAGAAGCGATATAAAGGCGAAAGAAAGCAAGACTAAAACGTCTCTAACTACCTGGCAAGGAATGCCAAGCATGGCACCTTTGGTCAGATCGCAGGCGTAATAAAGGGGCATGATCATGGCCAACTTCTGCTCCCAAGATGGCATGGCTTTAATGGGGGTGATGATGCCAGAAACAAACATCAAAGCCACCCCTAAAATGGAAACGGTCATTGTATAGATGCGAATGGTGCGCAGAAAGCAAGCAAACAAAAGAGCTATAGAAGTGAAGGTAAATACCGAAATCAGGGTAGCCCCTACCAGAAAAGGGAAGTTATGACCAAGAGTAAAGCCTGAAATAGGCGAAGTGAGGCTAAGGGCCAGCCAGAGCACAGTGGAAGCCTCCATGGTGACGGTGAAGGTCTTGGCGATAATTGCAGCATCAAGCCCCATGGGCGCCAGAACTATCTGCCTGTAAGTCTTCTCCATCCACTCATAAATCCAGCTAAAGCCTAGATTCATCGAAGCCAGAACATAGCAAAGATAAGCAGTCAGACCGGCGCAAATATAATCTTTCAAGCCGAACTGTACCTGATAGAGGGCAGCCGAATGCAAAGGCAGGCTAAGTTCTTTGGCTTTCTGAGTGAGCACTGAAAGAAGACCCATCGATATCTGGTCATCAATAAGAGGATTGTTGCCGGCAGTCAAAATCTGCACAGAGTCTTCTAGAGGATCTTGCGAGACATTGGCCAGGGCGACAATCTTCTCGTGAGCCAGATCGGTCTTTGCTTTTTCAAGATCATCATAGACCTTGACTCTAAAGCGACCACTTTCAGTTAGATGCTTGGATAGTTCGCTGATGCCGCCCGGATCATACAAGCCGAAGGGCATATCGTTAGCACCAGATATAGTATTACCAACGCAAACCAAGATCAATACCGCCATGACTACGCTGGCAATAAAATAGAGGGGACGCCTGGTCCAAGCCAGAATGTCTTTGCGCACTATCGCAAAAATCGCATCAAACATCTTCTGCTCCTTTGTGCTGATGCGTCTTGGTGACCGCCATAAAAACATCTTCTAAATTAGGTTCGCCGCTTGCGAACTTACTAAAGGGTATCGCTTCGCTCTCAAGCCAGTCAAAGACAAAGCGCAAAAACTCTCGCGCCGATGTCTCATCGGGCTGACTGAGATAGAGAGTATTGCGCAGCTTATCAACCCTGACTGTGCAAGCAAAACGACTCGTGATCTGTTGCAGTTTTTTCTGCAAGTCGGCATCTTCAACATCTAGATTATCGGCCAATTTAAGAGCCAGACCGCGCATACCCTGAATACGCGAAGAGAGGTCTTGCACCGTCCCTTCCACTACAAGCTTGCCGCCCCTGATGATGCCGATTCGATCAGCTAAAATCTCTGCCTCCTCTAGATAATGAGTAGTCAAAAGGACAGTCACACCAAGCTTCTTCAGGTCTTTCAAGCTGGTCCAAATCTCGCGCCTGGCGGCCGGATCAAGACCAACAGTCGGCTCATCCATAAAAAGAACCTTGGGTTCATTGATCATGGCGCAGGCAATGGCAAGACGTCTTTGCATTCCACCAGAAAGATTGCCGGCTCTATCATTCAAGCGGTCGACAAGATTAGAGCCGACCAAAACCTGCTCGATGCGCTTATCGACGGCATCGCGCTTCAGCCCATAAAGCTCGGCCAAGAAGCGTAGATTCTCGTAAACAGTGAGCTCATGATAGACAGATACATCTTGTGAAACCACACCAAAGAGGCCGCGGATTTTGTTGCTGTCTTTCAAGCCGTTATACCCGCAGATGCTGAACGAGCCGGAAGTGGGCTTGATCAAGGTAGTAAGCATACCGATTGTGGTGGTTTTGCCAGCCCCGTTATCGCCTAAGAGAGCATAAAGCTCACCCGGATAAATCTTGAGATTAAGCTTGTCGACCGAAACACGAGTTCCGAATGCCTTGGTGAGATTCTCTGCGCTCAAAGATGGCACTGATACTCTTGATGAAGACTCGGTAGATGAGGACTCGGAACCTACCTGCTTAGAGGTGTTGTTTGACATTAATCTAGCAAACCGGGCCTTTGTTTGAACTAACACCACCGCAAGCTCTCATCAAACTTTCGATATGCGAAACTTTGAAGACCTTATAGATTACCGGCGGCACATTGACGAAGTAGACAGATCTCTTGGCGGAATCAGCTCTAAGCATCAACTCTTCCAACCATTCGAGCCCGTCCACAGCAACAAAGGTACAAGCCGAAAAGTCAATTTCTAGGGGACCGTCGCCCGAAACCAACATTCTGTCGATCTCATCGACGCCACGGTCAAGCTGACCTAGAATTCGTACACGCATCTCATTATTCGTCATCATTTCAACTTCCTGGTCTTAAATCCTAAACTTGGCGGCTATGGTCTTTCGCGCGGGGCATAGGCGCCCTTAAAGAGTTCGACTATTTCGGGTGCAAGTGTATAGCGTGGGTTGGAGCGAACGCTCATATCATTGAAGGCAGTCTCCACCAACTCCGGCAAAGCAGCCATATACTCTTCCAGCGGTATGCCCAACTCGCCAACCGATAGGGGCTGACCAGCCAATCGACCTAAATCGTAAACAGCCCGGCGCAGAGCCAAGATATAGCCGGCATATGGTGCGGCACCCTCAACGGCTTCTTCTTTCAGACCAACAAACTGAGCGGCCCTGGCATACTTACGATCAGCCACCCAAAGGGGATAACAGGGAATGGAAACAAACTTGGAAGGAACCTGCGAATTGTATTCGATGGTGGACATGAGGAAAACCCCATTGGCCCGCCCGTGCGGTATGTTGAAACGAGCGCCTAGAGCATGAGCCAGAGCATGATTGACACCAACAGAAGCGTTGCCGATGGCCATTCCGGCTAGAGTGGCGGCATTATGCAGCTTATGGCGGAAGAGGATGCTGGAGGGATTCTTGAGAGTAGCAGGCAAAGCCTCAAAAATAAGGCGGAGCGCTTCTAAGGCTAGACCATCCGTATAGTCGGAAGAGAATGTGGAAACCAGAGACTCAAGAGCATGGGTCAGAGCATCGAATGCGGTATCACTAGTGATATCACGAGGCAAACTCTTGGTGAACTGAGCATCAATGATCGCCACATCAGGCAGCATACATTCGTCAATCATCGAAACTTTGCGATAGCCGTCTTTCAAAACGGCAAAAGGCGTCACTTCAGAGCCGGTCCCCGAGGTAGTGGGAATCGCCACCAACTGGGTCTTCATTACTGAGGGAAACTCGACCATCCGGTGGTGGAAGTCGAGGAAATTGACCGCCAGTTCTTTGACATCGAGCTCGGGATAATCGTAGAAAAGGCGAATGATCTTGGCAGCATCAAGTACCGAACCACCACCAAGCGCGATGATAGCGTCAGGCTTGCTAAATCGCATCGCCTGAACAGCTTTCTGAATTGTAGAGAAATCAGGCTCTGTGCCGATATCGGTGAAAGCATCGGAATGGCAGCCCGCTGGTAGATTCTCGGTGACCATGGCAAGATGCCCGCGCCTTGATGCTGAACGGCTGGTGATAATAAAGGCGTTCTTGCATTTGAGGCTCTTCAGGTGCTCGATTGAGCCAGGATTGCTATAGATATTTTTTGTCGTCTGGAAACTAATCAAATAGTTCTTGCGCCGAGGCACACGCTTGTAGTTGATTAGGTTTTTGATGCCGACGTTGTCGGTGGTGATGTTGCCGCCGCCAGTGCCGCAGCCGAAACTCAAAGTAGTGTTGAGATGGTTGTAGACACCGCCCAGTCCGCCTATAGAAGAGGGTGAATTGACGATAATTCTGCCGGCGTTAATGGCATCGGCAAAGCGCTCAATTACTGCATCATCTTCCGAAAAAATTCCAGCAGTATGACCGGTCCCACCGCCATAGTTGATATCGAGAGAACGGTTTATGCCCTCTTCCACCGAATCAACCATGACATAACCCAGCACCGGCATAAGTTTTTCGACAGCCAGTCGGTGCTGTCTCAGCTCGCCCTTGAGAGGACAGAGGATCATCTTGACATGACGGTCAACCTTGATACCGGATTGTTCCAATATGAGATTAGCGGGTTGACCGACCAGGCGATAGTTCATACCGCCGGTGCGGGCATCAATGACTGCATCGGCCACCTTCTCTACTTCTTCTTCGTTGCAGATATAGCAACCGCAACGTCTAAACTCTTCAATCAGTTCGTCGCCAATCTCGCGGTCGATAATCAGAGTTTGTTCAGATGGACATTCGGTGCCGTTGTCGAAAGTCTTGGAAATGATGATTTCCATAGCCGCAGAAGGCACATTGCAAGATTTGTGGACATAGACCGGAGTGTTCCCGGCGCCCACACCCAAAGCCGGTTTTCCGGAGCTATAGGCTGCCTTAACCATCTGAGTGCCGCCGGTGGCGAAGATCAAATCCACTTCCGGATGACTAAAGAGTATTTCGGACAAGCGTCTCAAGCGCGAAGACTTATCTACCCAGCTGATGAAACCTTTAGGGGCACCAGCTTCTAAAGCCGCTTCATAGAGCAGTTTAGCCGCCAAATTAGAAGATTCCGCTGCCATCAAATGCGGTGAAAAGATGATCGAGTTTCTAGTTTTGGCACAACAAATGCTTTTGAAGATAACCGTAGAAGTAGGGTTGGTAACTGGCGCCAGACCGAGAATTACGCCGATTGGCTCAGCCACTTCTACCATATTCAGTTCGGGCAATTCATTTATGACGCCCACAGTGCGCTTGTTTCTAATCTGAGCATACAAAAACTCGGAAGCGACAAGATTTTTGAGAACTTTGTCTTCTGTCACGCCCATGCGGGTTTCTTCATGGGCCATTTTGGCCAGACGGGGAGCGTTCTCGATGGCGCAAGTGGTCATTGCTTTTACAATGGCATCGACTTGTTCTTGCGAATATTGACTAAAGACAGCGGCGGCAAGCCGAGCCTGCCTGGTGAGGCTCTGAGCCCTCTCGGTCAAAATCAGTTCCAATTCTTCTTTGGTTGTCGCTGCCATTGTCTTACGCTCGATTTAGTGAGAACACTCGAATTGATCAAGTGGTTTAAGTCTGAGTTGCGCCAGCGATGCCGCTAGAGCCACCGGCTGTTTGGAAGTTTTCAAAGCTTCCCAAATTGAGCACCGGCCTCGAGACATGCATCGTCACTATGCAATTATCAAGTGTAGGGCAACTTCCTATATGGAATATAGATTTTTGCAATCTTTAAAAAAAACCAATTCACAAACCCAGCGCCTCGACAAGAGGAAAGAGACGGCTAGGGTGGGGAATCTACGAGAAAAACCGGGTAGAGGCGGCAAAACCACCATTGCATGTCAAGATATAGATCATAGAATAATCTGCATGGTCCATAAGAAGAGGCGCTTATGGATGAAACTGGCATATTGCGGGAGCCGCCATTAATGAAAGAGCACGGAAGAAGGTCGGTCAACTTCACCCCAAAGGTGCATCAGTCGGCAGAAGTTTCACCTTCGGGAAGATTAATCGGTCCACGTTCAATGTCCATGTGGCTGTCGCTATCTATGTCACTGGCGTTTTGTCTCGGCACCGAGCCGCCCGCCCAGGCAGCCAGAAAAGCTGTTAAAACCTACGACTATACCAGTGATGAAACCGGCAAACCCAGAGAGCAAATTTATCGCAAGCGGGTAATCGTTGCTCCAACCGGCCATGAAGTACCAAGACGTATCGACTATCAAGGCATCACCACTAGAGACAGTCTGCTCTTGCCGAATCACCTGCCCAACCAGGCCTTCGGCCAGTTCGACTCAAGTGCCGCTAACAGATCACGGGACGGCATCACGCCGCCGCCGCCGCCGGTCAAGACCTCGCTCCTACCTAAGAGCATTGCGCCGCTTCCCCAAGCCGAGACTGCCGAAGCTCACAAAATGGCGATTTCGCCGCGCAGTACGGTACAAGACCACGTCAAACTCACCAATGCTCGCCTTTTGCAGATCAAAACCGAAGCCCAAACACTCTTCAAACACGGCAAAATGGCTGAAGCACAGGCATTATTGGAAAAATATGTCGCTGAATATCCCAAAGAAAGCTCCCTCAAAGCCGAACTATCTAAAGTCTCGCTCGGTAGAGCTAAAGCCCATGCACAAAAAGGCGACCACGCTCAAGCAGCTAAGCACGCCCGCCTAGCTGTTAGCCATGCCGACACAGTTTCGCCCGAATTGTCACAGGCGGCAGGACAAGCTTTAGACAACAGCATAGCCAAACTAGGTGTCGATCCTAAGAACGCAGCCCAGAGAAGCACTCTCGGCGACAAACTCAGTGCTCAGAATCGACACATGGAAGCTGCCGTAGAGTATAAAGTGGCTGCCAGACTAGCCCCCAGCGAAGCCGCCCATATCAAGACCGGGGACGCCTCCATCAAAGCCGGCAACTTGCCCCAGGCTAGAACTGCCTACCAGAGCGCCCTAGAACTCAATCCCGATTCTTCAGCGGCCCTGAGAAAACTAGGTGTGGCGCTCTATCATATGCATGACTATGCCGGAGCCAGTGCAGACCTAACCAGAGCTTTGGTGATCAATCCCAATGATGGCGAAGCGGCAAGCAATCTCATCAATCTTTGGAAAGAGCAGGTGCATTCCCGTCCTTCCGACCCGAACAGCCACTTAGGGATGGCCCGAGCCTACCAAGTGGCAGGCGACCTGAGCGCGGCTCATCAAGAGTACAAGAAAGTTGTGCAACTCAATCCCAATCATCCGCATTTGCCGGCGGCACGCCAGTCTTTCAAATATGCCCTGGCCAAGCAAGAGGCTGGGAAAGCCTTTCAAGAAGCTCACAATCTAGAAGCTCGCGGCAACCTGACCAGCGCCTATCTAAAGGCCACCGATGCTGTGGGACTCATGCCTTCAGAGAAATCGTATCAAGATTATCGCGGTTCTTTGGCAGAGAAACTGCGGGCGCAAGGACAGCTCTTGCCGCCGGTGCAGAGTATCAGCCCGCAAGCAATGACGCAAATTGAAGCACTTTCGCAAGCTGGAGAACAGCCGCCGGCACTCAACTTGCCCACAGCACAGGCAATAGGACTGGCACAACCGCAGACAGCGGGGCAGCCCCTTACCCCATTTGCCCACGAGAACGGCTATCGCCCGATCAGTACCGACAACCATGTTGAATCGTTGGCAGGCTTCCTCAATTCGATGAGAGCCTTCACTGTTGCCCAGCAAGCTCAAATTTCCAAAGCTACCGACGAAGTTCGTCAAAACCTAAAAGCGGCGGCAGACAATTTCACGAATCCATTTAATGGCAATGGACCTGGTGCCGGCAATGGGTCTGGTGCCGGAATAGCGGCAAGTGGCGAAATGCCAGGGGTTAACGGCGGCGCGACAGGGGCGTCAGACTCCGGCAGCGGGCTGGGAATACCAGGCAGTGTCAGCACTCCGTCTTTGAGTACGCCGTCTGTAAGTAAATCTTCTATGGGTGCAATCGCTGGAGCCGTAGCCCCGTTCCTGACAGGCGCCAATCTAAATACTGGTGCTGGCGCTGGTGTTGGTGCTGGCGCTGGCGCTGGCGCTGGTGGTGGTGCTGGTGCTGGCGCTGGTGGTGATTCTGGTACTGCGACCGGTGGCACCACAGCCAACCAAGCATTACTTTCAGCAGCAAAGGCGCTCGCCAATACCGGTCTCTTGCCGACAATAACCAAAGCCGCTCCCTCCAAAGAGCTAGGCAGCACTATGACTATTAATCCTCAGACGACTAGTGCGCGCAATTCAGGAGTGGCGCCTGCTTTCTCTCCTAGAATCGCATCTGGAAATAGTCCAACTCCAATTAATTCCGCAATGGCTCCGAATCAAACAATGTTCTCCAATCAGGCGGCGCTTACAAATCAAGCACTGACAATGAACCCACCGGCAGTGCCAAATTTCGCCACCCAGAGCATGACAAATCTTCCAATTATGAGTACGCCTAACGCACCCAATATGACCAACATGCCAACTCTATCAAGTTCGGTGCCGCCATTAAGCGCTCAACCAATGGCGAGCTTCGCCGACACCAATATGACTTACATCCCGGCAGCCCCCCTAACGTCAATACCAAATATGATGCCAGCCCCCTCGAACGCTCAACCAATGCAAACAGCGGGTTTTGATGGAGGCTTGCCACTTAGACCGTCCATGACTGCGCCAACCAATATCGCCATGGCACCGGCAGAAAGCAACAAACGCTCCGCACTACCCATGATGGCATTCAACAACGGACAGCCGGCACCAAAACTACTGCTTACCGGCGTGAAAGCAGGCAAATCAGAAGTCCAACTCAAGGTCACCCTTAAGAACGAGGGCAATGCCGATCTAAAATTACCGAGCAGCACAACAGCATCAATTAGAGAAGGCAACAACATCTCGACCCAAAGCGCAAAAGTCAACTTCAGCTCGAAAAAGATTCCGGCTGGCGGAAGCATAACAGGCACAATCAAGATTCCCGGAACAAGCCTCAGCCCTTCGGCCGACATCTTTATTCCAGCAAACAATCTGGGTGACAACAGACTGAGCGATTTACATTTATCAGTGCAATAGGTCTCCTGGCACTAAGCCTCTAGGCAATAAATCTCTGGGCACTAAGTCTCTGGGCACTAAATCTCTGTGAATTAGTCATCGGTCTGCTTGGTGTCGGCGCAACAGACACTAGTTTTCGATGCACTTACAGCTGTCACACGAGCTGGACGATCTACATTACATAGGCCGGCTTGCTTTTATAGAGAGCCCGAATCGTGGCTTTATCAGCCGGCGAGAGATAGTCAACCACCCGATTCTCATGCATTATGTCATCACGATATGGACTATGCGCTTTAATCCCGAGGGCATGTCCAAATTCATGACAAGATGCAGCAATCATCTTTTCGGGACTGCGATTGACGAGCGTCGACATCTCGATTACTACTGGCTTCTGGGCTATGTTGACGCGTTGTGCGACATCATAGGGATAAAGCTGCGCACAAGTATTACCACCAACCATGATACCACCAGGAGAAGTTGAATCTTTAAAAGAGTCAACAAAGAAGACCATAATATGCGCCTGGCGAGGATCATCAGTAAACCCGAAGCTGAACAAACCTTCTTTTTCAAACTCCCGCCACTGCTCAATACCGGCGGCAACCTGATAGTTCACGTCTTCGGTCCACTCTCGCGCTTGGGTCAAGCCACAATTCTCGAAGGGAGCGCCAGGTTGACGCAGCATCTCAAAAACTTCATCGGGACGAACTTTCTGCAATTCGGAAAAAGGCTTCTCTGGAAGCTGTAATCCGGGAGAAATCCATATCTTCAGAGGCATTTTCTTGGGCTCCCAGCGACAAAGAGCCATGTTCAAAGATGGTTCGCCGGGATTGTACACTTGCCCACCGGTGCCAGGACGACGTTCAAGCCCAGGAGCCAGGTGCACGCCGCCCACTGGTTCCAGCGGTTCACCACCGGAAGAAAACGACTGAAAAGTGGCGCGCTGCAATTTACGAACCTGCCCAATTTGCTGAGCTTGCGCGCCTTCTCCAGGCAAGAAACCTAGAAAGGCACCGCTCAATATACCCAAACAAGCAAGAGCTGAGCAATTAATCTTCAATCCCTCTATCGCTCTTCTCAAAGTTGCCTCACCCGTTTTCACTATCTAATTGTATAAAATAATTCCATACCCAGATTGGCAGTACTGCAAGCCAGGCTTCCGCCACACCATTTCCGGCTTTCCCTGGGTACTCGCAAAGATCACAAATAGACACGGCACCCCTAATGCATATTCAAACCTATGATCAGCTAAGTGAGCAAGTCGCCCTCAAATTAATTGCGACAGTAAAGGAAAAACCCAACGCCTGCTTGGCTCTACCCACTGGCAAAACTCCACTGGGGACTTATCAGACACTCACCAAACACTTCAAGATAGATCCGGCACTGGATTGGTCCAAGACTCGCTGCTTCGCCCTCGATGAGTATCTAGAAATCAAAGAAAGCGACTCTTTTCATACATTTTTGATCGAGCACCTTTACCAAAAATCAAATATCGCCACCGAAAACACATTTAGCCCCGCCCAAGTTGTCAACTACGACGAAGTAATAGAGCAGCTGGGCGGTCTAGACCTTACCCTGCTCGGCATTGGCCGGAACGGTCATATAGCTTTCAACGAGCCGGAGACCTGTCCTTTGAGTTTCACACATTGCACCTGGCTTGAAAAATCTACTCTCGATGCTAACCGCAGCGACTTCACTGGCAAGCAGCCGGATCGAGCCATTACTGTAGGTATAGAAACAATCATGCGCAGCCGACGAATAATACTAATCGCCTCCGGCAGCAGCAAAAGAGAAATCGTCAAACAAGCCTTCAGTGGCGAAATAACCCGCAGAGTGCCAGCCTCATTTCTACAGAAACATCCAAATCTCCAGGTTTTGACAGATTTCGGCTTCAGTCTTGACACTACCAACTCTTGGTAGCAAAGTAGTCTTCTGTAGTTTAACCAGCAAGCGAAATTGCGCCCTAGTCGATAAAATGAACCTTCAGAAATCGAATCTAGGTTGCTGCAACGCTCAGAGAGGATTGATTAGTAATGGGTCGCTTCGAGTCTAAGTATAGAAAACTTCAGCCAATTACCATCTCTGGTGCCATATCAGGACTTCCTTGCTTTCGCTGTTATCATTCAAAGAAATCGCTGCCTGAAATGGTCTTTTCTAGTGAGCTAGTGTCTAGAGTGCTGCTTTCTGGACTGATGCTCTCTGGAACATTGTTTTGTGGAGCGCTGTTAGCTGGACTGATGGAAGTAGGATTCGGTTCTAACCAAGCAGCATTAGCACAGGAACCAGATGCTATTCCACCCGAAGTAATCCTGCCTTTGCCAGGAGCTCCAAACAGCGCAGGCGCCTCCTTCACTGGCGGTATGACGCAAGCATCACAACAAGCAGCAGCCTCATCTGGTAGAGGACAAGTCGGACAATTGCCAGGAAACTCACTTGGTATTTCCAATCCAAACCAAATAGCACCAGGACAAGTCTTCAATAACCCACAAGCGGCTGGAAACGCGGCCGCTGGCTTCGCTCCCACCAACTTTACACCTCAACCTGGGCAACCGAATCCTTTTACTCTCAAACCGGTAGACTTGCTCAGAAAACAGCCAGGCACAACTTTTGCTCCAAACGGAGAAGCAAATGGGAATATTTTCGGTGGTCCACCTCCTGGGTCCTCCGCATTCAGAGGCGCCCCACCACCGGCCGGCACTTCCTTGCAGTCAATGAACCAATCAGCATCCCAGGATAGCTCCGACCCAACCTGCGTTCTTGAGACTAGCAAAGGCAGAATCATCATTCGCCTGTTTCAAAAATACGCGCCAATTACAGTTAAGGCGTTCACCGAAATGGCCAATTCGGGATTCTATAACGGTCTGAAATTTCACAGAGTTGAGCCAGGCTTTGTGGTTCAAGGTGGATGCCCAGTAGGCAACGGCACTGGAAACTATGTCCCGCAGGGAAGCAATCAACCGAGATTTCTTCCCCTGGAGGTCTCGCCATTTCTAAAGCACAATGCGCCCGGCGTCGTAGCAATGGCTCGCCAACCCAACAACGTTAACACCTCTAGCTGCCAGTTTTACATCACACTCAGCCCGCAACCAGCTCTTGATCAAAAGTACACGGTGATTGGCGGGGTTCTTCAAGGTATGGATGTAGTTAGAAGCATCGCCATAGGGGATCAAATAATTTCGGTGGCAGTAAATCCATAGCACCTGCGGAGCACGGAAAAACGTGGACCTCTCCTTGGAGAACAAGCTTTCCAGAATCCTCACAGGAAAAAAAGATTTTCGGCAGAAGATCTTTTTTTTCCTTTCTAGAATGTCCTCAAAAGGCTTTCAAGGAAAAAAACAAGGAGAGCAGGTCCTCTTGGCTTGAACTTTTTCAGTCGAAATTTCGTTACTAACTTGTGTCCTTTCATGTGGAGAAAAAACATGAGTAAGTTGAATTCGAAGTTAGATAAAGCAGACAGTCTTGCATACGTAAAAAGGTTTATCTCTAAAGCTCCCTTCTACTACATCTTCACAACCAGAGAACTTCTGCAACTCGCAGAAAAACGTGCCCAGCTAGATTACTTCCTCCATCGCGCTGCCAGAGAAGGGTATCTGGAGCGCCTAGCCTGGGGAGTCTACCGGAAGTTCGACTCAAGGAACAAGCCAGTAAAACCAGAGCAAGTTGCAGCAATCAAAAGAAAAGCCTTCGCTGGTTCAGTGACAGTGATTAAGGCCGAACACTTAGAATTAGCGGCCGACGTCATGGGAGAGGAACCCTGGAATCCATCTATTAAGGAAAGACACTTCGCCGGTCTCGGAAGCAATTCAGAATTTCTGTTCACTGACCGCATCACAAATAAATCTGAGAGGACATACAAAGCACAGCAAATCAGGCTTGTGCTGAAGAAAAAAGGCACTCGAAAATTTGCGCTTGGAGAATCCAAACTTGCCAGAGAATTCAGAAGAATCTGGCTTAGGGGACAGAAGCACTTCTCAAGTAATGACATTGACTTGATTCTAAGAGATGCAACAAAACAAGAGAGGTTGCTTATTCCAGCTCTCAAGAAGTATCTGCCCCAGTGGATTAGTGACTGTATTCCGCTTGGACCTAATGAAGCGCTCACAGTGATTGTCGATTCAATCAAAGTAAGAAAGGAGGGACGGAAAGGGGATTTCAATAAGCCAGGAAAGAGGATAATCCTATAGCCACTTAACTCGACAAAAATACTTGCAGAGTTCTATTGAAACTCAACTTTGTATTGAAGAAAACTCAGCACGCAATCTAGATGCTGTTTGGATCGCTGTACGGCGGCAATTGTTCAACTGGACTCGCATTTCTTTGAGGCAGAATTTGAACCGGAGAACTACCTCTCGGAGAATTGCCTTTAGAAGTGCCACCTCTCGAAGGAAGTTTGTCGGCATCGGCGTTCTGGTTAGGTGCACTCTCTCTTCTATGAAGATTCGTAGCATCATCAGGACTGATTGAAAAAGGAAGGGCTTCCACGCCGTTAAATCTGCGCATCATTTCAAGCATGCGGCGATTCAAATCTCCCATGAGATCGGGAAGCGACCTAGGTGCGAGCTGAAAGTTCCGAGAACCGCTATTGCCTGACTCATCATCGAACGAAAAACCAGGTAACTTGTCGGGCGCAATCTCGGATACTCCAAGAGGATCAAGTGGTAACTGTGGTCCGAACGAAGACCCAGGAGCACTGTAGTAAAAGCTAAATCCGTTGCCGTTTCCGTCCCGAAAAGTTCTAAAGAGAGAATCTGGAGATGGCACTTTCGACTGAGGCTGATTCTCAGGGCCAACTCCTTCGATCTTGCCGGAATTTGGCTCAACAAAAGGACTTGAGAAGTTATTCATACCTGCTTTAGGCAGTGGTCCATACTTTAGCCTACCACCAGGCGCGGTGACACCAGTATCGGAGGGGGTCTGTGAAACTCCTATACCGGTTGTCTTGCGCAAGCGCTCCACCCTATCGAGATAGGACATAGCCTGAGCCGATGCGCCAAAAATATGCTCTTCCAACCGGTTCAGGCGCTGATCCAGACTATCGCCGGGGTAGGTTTTCTTCAAAACTCTCCACTCCAGAGTTCCAACCATTGGATAGCTAGTCATCGACTCACTCTTCCTGCGAACGGCATTGACACCGCCGTCCCGCTCCTTAGCAAGAGAAGAGTCGTTGTCCTTGGAGCGTCCGGCTCCGCTGGCAGAGCCAGAAGCACTAGAATCATTAATCTCTCCTGGCGATAAAGCTCTGTCGCTAGACTGCGAACTGCCTTCAGAAGAATGAGGAGCCGTCTTACGACTCTCTCTCATAAATCTAACCCCTTGCGCATCTCTCTCTCGAATCATTGCCTTGAGTACATCTAGGCGTGCTGAGGCAAGACCAGAGCGCGCTTCGCCTAAAATGAGCAGTTCCAATCGTTCTAGTCTCTTCTCAAGTGGGTCATGCCCATACTGGTGAAAGAAAAAGCGATTCTCTAATACGGCAATTTCTCTATCCAAGGTAGGTGTAGGCACAGACCTTCCGGAAGAGGGTGCAGTACTCTCCGGTTCTGCTGGGCTAACAGATAGAGCCGCCTGATACCCAGAAACCAGAAGCAAAGCAGAAACGAGCAAGCTGTGCCTAATCACTCTAGAACCCAAAGCTCTAGAGGCATGTCCTCCGAATCTCGAATCAATTTGGTTATCAGTCATTTGCATATCTTGATGAGAACCTCGACTACAAACGCTTTCAACAAATCCTGAGCTTTAGTAAACAGCATAACATCACTTTGCAGGCAAATGGAAATTGGAGTTCTCGGCATAGTAATTGGAGTTCTCGGCATAGTAATTGGATTTGGCAAAAGAAAAGGACTCGAACAGGTCGAGTCCTTTTCTTTTAGGATTGGATTGGCTTGGGCTCGGTTTGCTGGTCCGAGACTGCGACCTCTACCCTGGATTAATCTTCGGAAGCTCTGAACTCAGCGTCAACCACATCGTCGCCGCCACTGGATGTAAAGCCACCACCATCGTAACTACCGTCGTAGCCACCGGCGTTGCCATCATAGCCACCGCCATGGCCGCCATTACCATCGTAGCCGCCCTGACCGTCGTCACCACCGCCTCCGCGCTGATGAGCAGCCTGTTGCAGGAGTACCAAGGCGCCCCTGAGTTCGTTCATGATGGTCTTGATAGTTTCGAGATCGGCATCTTCCTTGAGCTTGGCACGCAGGTCGGCTACAAGCATCTCGCAACGCGATTTCTCGCCAGCGGTGACCTTGTCCCCGAGTTCCTTGATCTGCCGTTCGACAGCGTATCCGATAGAATCGGCTTCGTTGCGCACATCGGCCTCTTCTTTGCGCTTTCTGTCGTCGCCGGCATAGGTTTCGGCTTCGCGAATCGCCTTCTCGATATCGTCTTTCGACATGTTGGTAGAGGCAGTAATCGTAATGCGCTGCTCTTTGCCGGTGCTCTGATCGCGAGCTGTAACGTTCATAATACCGTTGGCGTCGATATCGAAAGTCACCTCAACCTTGGGTACGCCTCGAGTTGCCGGAGGAATACCGTCAAGACGGAAGTTTCCTAGCAGCTTGTTATCGCGAGCCATCGGGCGCTCACCCTGGAAAACGTAGATATCAACTGCGGTCTGGTTATCAGCAGCAGTAGAAAACACTTCAGTTTTGCGTGTTGGGATCGTGGTATTCCTATCAACCAACTTGGTCATGACACCACCCATGGTTTCAATACCAAGAGACAGAGGTGTAACGTCAAGAAGCACTACCCCTTTAACTTCACCACCCAGCACACCGGCTTGGATGGCGGCACCAACAGCAACGACCTCGTCAGGATTGACGGTTTGGTTAGGTTCTTTCCCACCGGTGACCTGCTTAACCAGCTCTTGAACGGCAGGGATACGAGTCGAACCACCTACTAGAACCACTTCATCAAGATTATCGTAGTTAAGCTTGGCGTCTTTGAGAGCTTGCTCCATCGGCTGACGGCAACGCTCAACTAAATGGCGAGTTAGGTCGTTGAATTTAGCACGTGAAATCTTCATTTCGAGGTGCTTGGGACCGGAAGCATCAGCGGTGATGAAGGGCAATGAGATATTGGTCTCAGTCACCGAAGACAGTTCAATTTTTGCCTTCTCGGCAGCTTCAGTAAGTCTTTGCAGAGCCTGACGGTCTTTACGCAGGTCAATACCTTCCAAAGTACTGAATTCATCAGCTACGAAGGTGACTATGCAATGGTCGAAGTCATCGCCACCCAAGTGTGTATCACCCGATGTGGACTTAACTTCGAATACACCATCGCCCACTTCCAGAATGGAAACGTCGAATGTACCGCCGCCAAGGTCGAAAACGAGAATGGTCTCGTTATCTTTCTTATCTAGACCGTAGGCGAGAGCAGCTGCTGTAGGCTCGTTGATAATACGCAAGACTTCCAGACCGGCGATTGTGCCGGCGTTTTTGGTCGACTGACGCTGGGAGTCGTTGAAATAAGCGGGAACGGTAATTACAGCAGAGGTGACCTTTTCGCCAAGGTACTTCTCAGCATCTTCCTTGAGCTTGCGAAGAATCATCGCTGAAATCTCTTCAGGCGAATATTCCTTGCCCTGAATAGCAACCTTACAGCCGCCGTCACTTCCCTCTTTCACTTTGTAGGAAACAATTTTCTTCTCTGAATCAACTTCCGAGAATCTTCTTCCTACAAAACGCTTTATCGAATAAACAGTATTCTCTGGATTGAGAACTGCCTGACGACGAGCCAACTGACCTACAAGGCGCTCACCTGATTTGGTAAATGCCACTACTGAAGGAGTGGTTCGCCCACCTTCGGCATTTGAGACCACAGTCGGCTGTCCGCCCTCCATCACTGCTACGACGGAGTTGGTGGTACCCAAATCGATGCCTACTGACTTACCCATATTACTTTGAAACTCCCTTCGGACCTACTTTGAAAGCTAAGGCTGGAGACACCCAGGAATTATACTTGGGATAGGGCTCCACATAGCGGCAAATTTCGGATATTTAGATGCCACACTTCTTGAAATTTACCCGGCTGGAAGGTCAATTACCATTAAGAGTGTGAAAAATCCGTCTTTTTCCATCATGCGGTTCAGCTGAAAGCGGAAGTCCAAACTTATACAAACGTTTATATTTAATAATCGAGTTTACTAATTACAACCCGAGCCGAAATCAAGAGGAGCGGGCTTCCAAGAGATCGCACGGCGAGAGATCTTGCTGAACGATGTCTTCTAGGATAGTTCTGATAATGTTTCTTGGTTTCAATGGAGAAACAAATGCTCGTTTTCTGAAGAGAAAAGAGAAAAAAAGATTTTCGTACGAAAATCTTTTTTTCTCAAATAACTCACCCTAAGACCAAAAACAGGCTAACCCTATCTCTTAGCAAGCTCCGCCCTAGCCTTGCCAACTAAAGACCCCAAAGTTACACAGTCCTCCGGAAGCGAAGCAACACCCAGAGCTGCCATCAGCGGATAACCGCCCATCCCTCCAGTTAGGGCGGTGGATACGATTAGCTCTTCCAACTTACTCGCCTTGACTCTAGCCACTTGAGCATCAGTCTCTGGCATAACCAAAGCAAGACCGAAGGTCTCATAGTGAGCCAAAATATCCAGTTTTATCTTGCTTCTGTTGATTCTATCGGCCAACTCCTTGACACAAGTTATCGGTAACCTCTCCGGCACCTGCTCAGGAGACTGAGGTCGAATAGCTACGTCCAGCAAAATAAGAGAAAAGGGCCGACCATATAACTGCCATCGTTCGTACTCCCTTTCGAGAATCCAAAGAAGGCTCGGATAATTGAAAATTCCAGTGTCCTGCCTGGTCAACATGCGCTCAACCGACCGCGCCTGAGTAAGGTCAAGATTAATCTCAAACCTCTTGCCAGGTGCTTCTGGTAACTCATCAACGAACGAAACCAGATCGCAATTTATAAAATTAAAAATCACCGGTACCCAATCAGCCTTGGTTACATTGAAGCGGCGCAATATATCGCCTAGGCGAGTTCTGTTGTCAATCATCTGATATATCTGCTTCTGCAAAGCCATATCGGCTCCGGCTGCATCATTCAAAATCTCTTCTAGCCTGGTCTCTGAGAGAGGTTCCCCTTTTCTAATGAGAAAAGTGGTTTCCTTAATTCCTTTCGCCTTAATTGACTTAAACTGGTCATCCAGAGCGGCTCCTTCCATGAGCAGAAAGTCAAGCCGGCGTTTGATTGTGCGAGTTTCTCCAGGATCGCCCTGGAAGAAACGAAACTGACCATCGTCCCACCCGATTAGCTCTATCAGCGCGGCAGCTCCCTCGAGACTGCCCAAGACGCAGTGTATCGGCATTCCGTCCAGGAACATCACCTGCGCTTGGACGTTAGAGGATCGGACCTCAAGCCGACCGGTGGACTTACTCATACTTATCGATTGCAACAGATTGGGTATTTGAAGGTTCTCCAGATCCCCTTCCAGTGTAGGTCTAGCCTTTGAACGCACACCACTCTCTACATAAGCAGCACCGCTGTTGTTAGAGGATGAGAAACCAATAGCGGGAAAGCCGCTGTCTCTTGTTTGAGTATTGCCCTGGGCGACTTCGGAAGCGCTTCCAAGAGCCACTCTATTGAGATCGAAGCCTGGAAACTGAGCTGTAATGAGCTGGTTGATATAGCCGGGATCAATACTGACTTGATCCCAGAGCATCATTGACGCCTGCCCATCGCTGCGATAGAGAGCCCAGTGCATATCGCCCTTGCCCCGATCTTTAAATGCGGCAAGCGCATATTCTTCAGGAGGATCGCCAAAGGGCAGCTCAGTTGTGCGTCCTACATTCCGCAAAGAATCGCTGAGCATCTCTTGCAATTGCTTCAGGGTTGGCAAGCCAGACTGCTTAGCCAACCGATTGAAAGTTCTTTCTTCGTTGCGCCTATTACCGAACACGACCCCACCTATATATAGAGTCATACCCTAATTGAAAGAACATTTTCCAGGCGGTCCTGATATTCGGCATTAAAGAGGCAAAAGCTCACCAATTGCCAGGGCTCGCACCTCAACCTTCGAATCGCTGGACCTGGCAAGCTTAACCAAATCAGAGCTTTGATAACGAAAGAAAACCTGCTCCTTGAGAGGCTGCCAGTGCATAGGCACCAGACGCTTGGAATTGACTTCTTCAGCGATCTTAAGAGCTTCAGCCGGTGTGGCAGTTGCATATTTGCCACCAATGGGCAAAAGCGTGGTATGAATCTTCTTTCCCTGCAAAGCTTGGGCGATAAGCGGACTATATTTAGTAGCGCCCCCGTGGTAGACCCCCGAGAAGTAGTAGCCGTTCACAGGCTTGCCCGGCGCCGAACTGCGTGCAAAGAGAGTAAGGATGGTCTTGCCAAGACGATTGAGCGGTCGATGAGCCGGCACGGCTGTAATCTCCAGTCCCTTGAAATTGATGGTTTCATTATGCTCGATGGCGATCAGCCTGTTGGCTGGAATCTTACGCTTGTACTTGCGAGCCATCCACTGAATGAGCGCGCGAGGGCCGACAAACGTGCAGTCCCAGCGCTCGAAAAGTTCTCTGGCCATTAAGGCGCCATGGTCAAAATGCCCGACACTAAATAAAACGAGATCAGCTTTAGGCAAACGCGATATATCAACAGGTGCCTGGATATAAGGGTCTGTATATACAACGAGCCCACCGACTTCAATGCAAAAGGCGCTGTGTCCTAGAAAGGTCAGGTTCAACTCCATCTCCCGTGCCGCAAGGCGCAAAATTCGTTCCCCTATTATGCACGAGGGCGAGTTAAGTTCCACGCAATCGACCGGCAAACTTTCCTAATCTTCTTCCAAAAGATCAACTAAGGCAAAACTTTGCCCTGCAATCAAGACAATCGATCTAAAACTCAGCTGCCCTATGACTTTTCAGAAGGCATCACCAGTGGTGCGACTCAGCAAACTTTCGCTAAATAGTAATCCTTTGCTGCACAGCAAGCCGGCGCCAAAAATCAAGCTGTCAATTAGAGGCAATCGCTGCTCCTGCGCTCAATTCAGGAAGCAAGCTCTAGCCAAAGACCTAGTTGCTTCACTGCAAAAGGCAAAGAAGCACTCAGACGAAGCTGACCAGCCGAGCTTCCCCTAGGTCATAGCTTGACAAAAGTATTCAAACAATAGGGTCTCAAGTTCAAATTCCGCTAACCTCGCATTGACAATAATTAAGTTCGCTCGCGGTTTTCAAGAGATCTTTTTCACAGGTCTGTAACAATTTTTGGCTATGATGCCAATGGCATTGGTAAGAACCAGAAAAATAGATTGGCGGGCAACTCATGACTCAAGAAATGTTTGGTTCAGCGGGAATCAACTCAAAAGAACAGACTGGTAACGAACTGAACTCGGCTCTGCAGCAGCAAACAGCGCAAGTTAAGCAGAATTCCACGACGGCACAAACTTATTTTGCGGCGCCAAATCCCAGCTTCCAAAGCTTAACAAGCGACTCTGCAATTTTCAAAACAGATGAACCCAGAGCTAATGACATTATTTTGCGCCGGCAAAATAGAGAGAAAGAAGCGGCTAAACTGCGCGAATCGGCAAGACATAAAATGCTCGCTCAGCTAAAGGATATGCCGCTGCCCGAACACATAGCACTCGCCCTGGAAGCGACAATTTATGAAATCACGGACAAAGCGCCACGAGCAGAATATCTAGCTGAGATTTTGGTGCTCTTCTTGCCTGAAGAAAAGCTCGTTTTCACTCAGATGCTCGGGCTCTTGCTTAAGGGCACCGCCGTTAAGGTTGGTTATTGGCGCGGAGAAGTTTTGTTTTCTTTGCATGACCAGGCCGGGCTGCAAGTGGAAGTCAAAATCAACGCCGCCAACAAAGTCTTGATGACAAGCCGCTATGAAGACCTGGAAGCACCCAGCTGCAGAAACAACAAGGCTGACGCCGCCACCCGCACCGAATCGGGACAAAGCCTGGTGGACCACACAGCCTTTATCACAATCTGCGCCAAAATTTGGACATCTTTGTAGATACAAGCTCGGTCTATCAAAGCGCCCGAAAGCTTAGATTGAGTAGTTTCAATAGAGATCTTTATTTTGAAGTACTTCTATGCGATGTTTTGTATTGAACACTCTGTATTGAACGCTCTGTATTGAACGCTCTGTATTGAACGCTCTGTATTGAACGCTCTGTATTGAACACTCTGTATTGAATGCTTTGTATTGAATATCTTACTTTGAATGCAGTGAATTAGCCGTCTCAAGTGGCAGTTTCCTGTTTTCTTTTACTGCACTCCTACTCAACGTGATACCACTGGTGGAGCGGCGCAGGCAAGGTCAACAAATAGATCTGAATCAAGGACTACTGCCAACTATTTCAATCTGCTTCCTCAAAGCCCGCGCAAGCGGGCAAAGAAAGTGCACCGCCCCTGCCAAGAGGATATATTTATCTAGAGTGCGCAAAGGAGACGCCGGATGACAGCACTGGCAGAGGGCAGCACGGCCCCAGACTTCAATCTCAAAGATTGCCGCGGCGAATCCTGCTCATTAGCCAAAGCCCTTGAACACGGTCCGGCATTCGTGGTTTTCTTCAAGGTTGATTGCCCGGTCTGTCAAATGACTCTTCCTTATATAGAGCGTTTGTTTAGCTACACTAGGAATCGCAAAACATCTGCAAGCGAAATCTATTCTCTTTGCCAGGACAATCTTGAGCAAGCGATCGACTTCAAAGCAGAATATCAATTGACCATGCCCATCCTCATCGACGAAGACCTCTTGGTCACCGAAAGCTACGGCTTAACGAATGTTCCGTCGCTATTTCTAATAAACGCTGACTACACTATTGAAAGCACTATAGTAGGCTTTGACAGAGAGGCTCTGATTCAAGCAGCAAAGAGGCTAGCCGGAGAAGATTTCCACCTATTCAGCCAAGAAGAAGCCGCCGCCCTACCGGCGTTTCGCCCTGGCTGAGGGACAAATGTCAGGTTCTAGGTCTTAGAATCACCCCCACAAGCAAAACGGAAGTAATCATGTTAAAACTCGCACGCATTGTCAGAATTATCGCCCTGGCCATGCTTTTCGGCGCCGGCTCGGGAATTGTTTTTGCAGCCATCACCTTGGTCAATGCCGCCAAAGCTCAGGGTATCCCGGCCACCGAAGCTGCCACGGTCAACGCCCCCATCTTTTACGAATTCGCCAAAGTGGCAGTGGGCTTTGCCATCGCCTTGGTTGTGGCAGAAGCTTTAGAAATTAAGGGCGACCTAAAAAACCTCGAAAAGCGCAGTAAATGGCCTATGGCACGCTATTTTGCCAGCATAGTTTCGGCAGTGGCGATTTTCATATTTTCGTATGGAATCGTACCCAAAATGAAAGAGTTGCAGCCCCAAATCAAAACAAACACCGCAATTAAGGCAGAGTTCGATAAGCTGCACCATGTCTCACGCGGCGTCTTTTCTGCCGCCATAGTCTTTGCCCTGGTTTCTCTTGTTATTCCGGTGTTAGGACCCGGACGCCACATGGAATAATGCAAAAAATCAAATAAGGATTTATCAATCAATGCCCGCAAGAAATCATAGCCACATTGTCGCCGCATCTTTGAGCTTTTCTTTGAGCCTTACCCTCGCTTCTTTGCAGTTTCTTTG
Source organism: Candidatus Obscuribacterales bacterium (assembly GCA_019745415.1). GTDB lineage: Bacteria > Cyanobacteriota > Vampirovibrionia > Obscuribacterales > Obscuribacteraceae > Obscuribacter. Next base: position 141,168 of record JAIETF010000030.1, read on the forward strand.
CTCGACGCCCGCCTTAGCCTATAGCGATCCGGCCTTCGATCTTGGTCGCGCCCGCATGATGACCGGAGACTATGACGGCGCCATAACAGCACTGGGAGAATCTTTAGGGCTGAACTCAAACAATGCCCGGGCTTTGGTTTTGCGCGGCGAATGTTTCTTCAAGATGGGCAATTTCAAGCTGGCCATTCAAGACCTAACCAGTGCCATGCAATATTCGCCAAATAATATAAGAGCTTTGATTTTACGCGGGGTCAGCCACTGCAGCTTGGGCAAAGACGGTATGGCGCTCCTTGACTTTCAAGCGGCACTAAAGCTAAATGATAAACTTGCCGAAAGCTACTTCAATCGCATTACTGGTGGTGGCATAAGCGCTCTCGAAAAATTAGAGAGCTTACAATCCGGGCAACACCCTGACTACGGCAGCGACGCGGGCACCGACATCCCCGACGACGAAGCCGGTATAAATGTGCATGCAATTAGAGACTTTAGAGAAGCGAAGAAATTATTCAAAGAGCAGCAAGATAGAAAAGCTCAGGCTCAGGCACAGGCTCAAGCCCAACAGCAGACGCAAAGCAACTCTCAATATAGAACGCCAGATAACAACCAGGCGAGCGCAGGCGGCAATGCTGATACTTCAACGGCAGGCGGCCGAGCCGGCAAAAGAGGCAGAAATAATGGTATCGCACAAACGCCTGGCTCTGACAACGGCGACTTCGGAGCTCAAGGTGCCACCGACTATGGTGAAAGCGCACCCACCTCAGATGAGAAAAGCAACTCTAATCGCAAAACTCTAGTCAAAAAGAATCTGATTGGAGACCCTCGCAAATCAGCCGATCCAGGCAACAGACTGCCATACATTTTCAAAGACGCGCAGAATAATGCCGACGTTGACAGCGACGACACTATTGCCAGATCAAGAAACGAAAGATTCACACCTAACCTAGACCAAGACCCAATGCGCGGCGAGTTTGGTCTTCTGTCAGGCGCCGGAGAGTTTCCCGGCGACCCGAAACAAGCCATCCTAGACTACAGCCAAGCTATCAAGCTCGACCCCACGAACGCCGAATACTACTACCGTCGGGCCAAAGCATACCAAAAACTGACCAAGGTCAATGAGGCCATGGGAGACTTCAACCACGCGATCTTGCAAGATCCGCAGCAAGGAAAGTACTACGTCGGCCGCGCCTCGCTCTATTATCAGCTCGGGCGCTCGGTCTTGATGGATGCTGACATAGTAGCGGCGCGCAACTGCAACCCGGATCTCCCCGCCGAAATTCACTTCAACCTCGACAGATTACCGCCGGGGACCCAGTGGGCCGGTGATGGGGCAAGGGACTGAGATTTAGTAAAGTAGCGCAGACCCATCACCGGACCACAAGCCTATATAAATCTCGGTGATGGGGCAAGGGACTAATATTCACAAGTAATTTGGCAGATCCATCACCGGACCACAAGCCTATTTAGAACCCACTCTTATTCGTCGACTTTGACTAATTTCTCCAGGCGACCGACCAGGTCGGTTGCCTCCAAACGCAGTTTCAAATCTCTAAAGAAAAGCACATACCCTGTATAGGCTACCGAGAAAGTCACCATATTTAGCATCACATCAAACATGGCCGAGAGCACTCTGAGATGAGTCGGTTCAGCCGCTTCAGAAAAGGAATCGAGCCCGCTCTGCTTGATCACAAAAGCTGTTTCAATCGCTTCTAAAATAGTAAGCGGACTTGAGATAGCAAAGTTTGCCAACATTATCGCCACCGACAGAAGACACATAAAGGAGGCGCCGCGCAAGAGCCTCGCCCTGGCGAATTGTAGGCTTCTGGCTGACAGAGTCTTGAAAGAGCAATCTTCCACCACGGCACCGGCGGTGAGCAAAGCGCCATAAAGCGAGGTAATCGCCAAACTAAAAGTAAGCAAAAGCCCAATCACAAAAAAAACCAAGCCGCCCACCAGAAAGCGCTCGGCGCCAAGCCTAGAAACAACTGTTAGGGCAGAAACAATGACGACGGTCCAAGCGATCAGCACCAAAAGAGGCGGCAAGACCGCCAGATTGTAGACACCGAAGATCAACCAGCGCCGCTTCTTGATAGCTGCATAAGCCTCTTGATAGCTGGTATTGAGATGCAACAGAAAGCGCGACATTGCCGAGCAGCGCATGCAAAGCTCCCAGGCGGAATAGAACCAGAGCACGATACAAGCAAGAATCACAGCCATTGCAATTGCGAAAGGTGCCACAGCCAGCTTAGATTCAGCAGCTACCTTGAGCCATTCCAGCATTGCATACTGAGCCAAATTTGAAGCTACGGCGCTGAAAAGTGCCGGCAGAAACAAAACGCGGCTGTAAAGCCTGATGTTAACGCGAACCAAGCGGAAGGCAAGACTGACCATATCGGCTAGAGCCAGCACACGAGGCTCCGATCCTGACTCCAAAAGTGAATGAACTGATGCTTCCGACAACTATCCCGACCCGCAATCTCCGGCAACTTTACAATAGAAAGGCTTGAACAATCAGTATAATATTTCAAGTCTATATTTAATGGAAACGGCATGCCAAGAGTCGCAAACAAAAGGACATACCTCGACCCCATCCACCAGGACATAGTTCTGGACCGAGATAAGCCGGCGGAAAGACTGGTTGTCGATCTGATTGATGCCGTCGAATTCCAGAGACTGCGTCGCATTCATCAACTTGGCGTTTCCTATTTCACTTTTCAAGGCGCTGAAGGTTCTCGCTTTACCCACTCTGTAGGCGTCATGCACGTCGCCCATCGGCTCTGCGATATTCTCGTCAGTCGCCAGCCGCAAGCAGAAAGTCAGCGAGCCTTGATCCTGGCTTCCGCTCTCTTGCACGATGTCGGACATGGTCCTTTTTCTCATGTTACCGAAAAGATTCTTGGCTATGACCACGAAGACTGGTCTTGCAAGGTCATCTCGGGCGACACTCAAGTACGCGCGATACTCGACAACTTTAAGGAAGAGCCAGGACTGGCCGACAAAATTGTCAAAGTGCTCAAGAAAACCTACACACCGCATTATGTTTCGCACATAGTGTCAAGCCAATTAGACTGTGACCGCTTCGACTATCTGCTTAGAGACAGCTATATGACGGGCACGGCATATGGGCTTTTTGCACTAAAGCGCATTTTACGCTCTATGGAAATCGACGAAGACGAGGACCGCCTGCTGGTAGTCGGAGAGAAAGGTCAAATTGCCGTTGAAGACTATTTGTTTGCCCGTTATTCGATGTACGCACAGGTCTATTATCACCGCAAGAACTTGGCGGCCCGAGCCATGCTGGGCAAACTTATCAAAAGAGCAAGATATGTGCTCGAAGACAAAGACACCAAAATTTCATTTATAGATGAACCCACCAGACTCTGGCTTACAGCCGAACCTTTGACCGTTGACGATTATCTTAGTCTCGACGATGTTCAGTTCTTCTACCATATTAAACGCTGGCTCAAAGACAATGATCCTATTTTGGCCGACCTCTCATATCGTTTTCTCAACAGACAGATATTCAAAGCCAGCCGCATCAAGAGTACTGATAAAGCCGAAATAGACTCAATCGAAGCGCAAGCCAGAAAGGCCGTCGCCTCACTAGGCTACGATCCAGACTATTACGTAGCTGTGGAGTCAACCGGCTTCCGCCCTTACGACTACTACCGCCCCGAAGAAGAGCATCCCCAAACCAATATAATGGTCCGCACCGAATCTGGTGAAGTGAAGGAACTATCGCAGTTGAGCCTGGCCATAGAAGCCTTGGTCAAAGGCAACTATGAGTCGTCTTGGCTCGTTTATCCGCAAGAAGCCAGCGAGAAAATTCTAGAAATAAAAGAACCTGCATTGACTCATTCCAGAGTCTAAAGCACGTAATAGAGGAAAGGAAAATGTTCGACAATCTCACAGACAAACTACACGGTGCCTTTCGCAGCCTCACAGGCAACGACAAGCTCACAGCCGACAATATTGAAGATGCTATTCGCGAAGTAAGAAAGTCACTTCTTGAAGCCGACGTCAGTTTGAAAGTAGTCAAAATTTTCATTTCCAATGTCAGACAGAAAGCGCTTGGCGCCGATGTCTTGACGGCGGTTCGCCCAGACCAACAGTTCGTCAAAATTGTGCATGACGAACTAGTCACCATACTCGGTGGCGAGCACAGCCCCCTTAATCACCAGGGCAATCCAGGTGTAATCATGATGGTCGGCTTGCAGGGCGCCGGCAAAACCACGGCTTGCGGCAAGTTGGCATTCAAACTGAAAGAGGAAGGCGCCAAACCTCTATTGGTTGCCTGCGACGTGCAGCGTCCAGCCGCTATTCACCAATTGCAAACCTTAGGCAAACAGATTGACGTGCCGGTTTTCGCCCTAGAGGGCAATCAAGACGTGCAGGAAATTGCCGAGTTAGCCGTCAAAGAAGCCAAAGAGAAGGGACTGAGCCCGGTTATTCTCGACACAGCCGGTCGTCTGCAGGTTGATACACCGCTTATGGCCGAGCTGCTTATCATCGACCGCTTCCTCAAGCCACAAGAGAAAATCTTGGTGGTAGACAGCATGACCGGTCAAGAAGCAGTCAACGTTGCCGAAACTTTCAACACTCAACTCGACCTTACCGGTCTTCTACTCACCAAGGTAGACGGCGATGCCAGAGGCGGCGCCGCGCTGTCAGTCAGAGAAGCGGTCGGTAAGCCGGTCAAGTTCATTTCCACCGGCGAGAAGCTGGACAATCTAGAAACATTCTATCCAGACCGCATGGCCAGCCGCATTCTCGATATGGGCGATGTGGTCTCTCTGGTAGAACGGGCTCAAAAGAATATTGACGAGCGCGAAGCCACCGAAACCGTAATGGATATGCTCACCAAAGATCTCAACTTTGAGAGCTTTGTAAAGATGCAAAAGATGATGAAAGGTATGGGCCCGATGGGCGACATCATGAAAATGATGGGCTTCGGCGGCATGTTCGGCATTTCGACCGAGCAACAGAAGCAAATTGCCGCCGAAGGCGAAGTAATGATGAGCAAGTATGAAATAGCCATCAATTCGATGACTAGAGAAGAACGCCGCAATCCCGACATCATTGACTATAAACGCCGTCGCCGCATTGCCAAGGGCAGTGGGCTCAAAGATAACGAAATCGGCAAAATGTTGAACGACTTTCAAAAGATGCGTACGGTGTTCGGCTCATTCAGACAGATGATGGCCGGCGGCGGAATGCCTGGAATGCCTGGTATGCCGGGCATGCCCGGTGGTTTCCCTGGTGGGATGCCCGGTGGCTTCCCCGGCGGTTTCCCAGGCGGAATGCCTGGTATGCCCCCCATGCCGCCCGGTTTCCAGGGTATGCCCAGACCAGGAGCGAAGTCTTCAAGTGGTTATTCGGGCGGAGCCTTCTTTAACAAACGCAAGAAAAAGAAGAAGTAAAAAAATACTCTCTGCAAATTCTTCCAGATGTCCAAATTAGCAGCCGGTTGGGCGTTTCAGCCATCTGAACCGGTTCAGGAAAAGAGCCCAGACATGTCAAGTTGCAGAAGCTTAACAACATATACATTGAAGACATACGTTGCGGCGGGACATACTGGTAGAATTGCTATTTGCAGTCTTTTTAAATTAAATGGAGAAAGATAGTTCGTGGTTAAATTAAGGCTTAAGCGCGTCGGCGCCAAGAAAGCCCCTCACTACAGAATCGTAGCCGTTGATTCCCGCATGAGACGCGATGGTATGCCCATCGAAGAACTGGGTTATTACAATCCTCGTTCCAAAGAGCTCAAAGTCAACAGGGAAGCGGTAGAAAAATGGATGAAAAACGGCGCCCAGGCAAGCGATACGGTAGCAAGCCTTTTAAAAAGGGACCAAGGCGCTTCGGCTCAAACAGCGGGCGCGTAAGACAGCCGGTCATCGATACGACCGCGCCTGAGGATCTTGCCGAGTACATACTTAAGGTACTAGCCAAAGATCCTGACGCACTGCAGTTTGAGAGAGAACAACTAAACCCGGGTCGCAGCCGTGTCAACGTCACCTGTGACCCGCTAGTGACAGGCCGCCTCATCGGCAAAGATGGACGGACCATCACAGCCTTGCGTTCACTAATAAGAGCCGCAGCCAGTCGCTACGGCAAGAGAGTAGACATCGAAGTCTCCTGAACCAATTAGGAGTTCTGCGAGTTGACTCAAGAAAAATCAGATTCTGAGCCAGGATCAGACCTTTTGCAGGCGGTCCTGGCTCGTTCTTTTATCTCACAAGCTCAAGCCGACCTGGTCAAGCGCGACAGCGAAAACACAGGCATGAGCATCGAAGAAGTTTTGCTGGCCCGACGCTGGATCACCGAAGAGCAATTGAGCGAATTGCAAGGCGGCCAGAAAAACAGCGAAGCAAGCAACGCCGCGGCCGCCACAAAGAAACAAGTGGTCGACAGAGTAAGCGGCGGCATCATCCAAATGGGCGGCTCATCGGACGATTATGGCGAAAACCTGGCCCGCTACCGCTCAATCATGCGCGATGTACTAGGCAACGAACAATAAAAACTAAGCGAATTAGTCTGAACTTCAGCGTCAGTTGAATTGCACAAGTAACTCAGTGGCAGAGCGATCTACCCGCACAGATGCTGAAGCGCCGTTCGCTTCCAGCAAAGCCCGAGCCAGAGCCAAACCCAGCCCCGGCGCCACAGTCTTGTGTTCATCAATCTTTTGAAAAGGCTCAAAAAACAAATCGCATATAGATGGCGGGAAAAGCTTTTCAGGAGCGAGCAGTCGAACCGAAACAGCCGCCCCTTGCTGCACAAGCAAAGTAACTTGTCCATGCTTAACCAGCCTGACAAAGCAGCCGACTAACTTTCCCAAAGCCTGCACCAAACGATCGCTATCACCACTTACGGTGGCGCGACAACCTTCAAATACAATATTGACTTTGCGCTCTTCACAGAGTTCAGAAAGATTGTCGATCACATTATCAAGGCAGTCTTCAAGGCTGACTTCAGTGCGATGCATCTCTAAGTGCCCAGCCTTGAGTTTCTCAAGATCAAGCAGATCGTTAATCAGTCCAATTAGAAGATCCGCCTTCTCCTCTGAACGTTTCGCTTCCACTACGACACGCTCCTCGACTGGTCCATAGACGCCAGCAGGCAGCAGTTGCAGAAAGCCCACCACCGAAGTCAGGGGCGTGCGAAGGTCATGGCTAACCATGGCGACAAAGGCCTTCTTCATGTTTTCCAAATCAACACGCTCGCTAACATCAACCACAATTGCCAAATAACAATCACGTTCGCGTATCTTGAGTGAAACCAAGCCAAGCTCGAGACTAATGGTTCTAGCCGGTTCACCCATAGTTTTTGCTTTGAGCAAAGTTCTGCCTTTTCTAGACAATTCAGCAAAGTTTAGAGCGTTGCCACTCTCTTCAGCAAAGAGCTCTGTAAAACTCCTTCCCACTAAACCATTCTCGTTATTTCTTTTGGCTATAAACTCGCCTTGAACATCAAAAATATACTCAGCCTGTTCATTTGCATAATCAATCACATAAGCAGACTGTCCACCTCTAGCAGAAACTATCAGCAGACCTACAGGCAGTTGCTCGATTATGGTACGAAACTCTTCTTCAGCCTCACGCACCATTCTCTCTTCATAGCTAAGACTCTCAGCCATTTCATGCATACCATGATCTAACTCGGCGATTTCATCCCGCCCTTCCATAAGGACATTTAGAGGCCTACCAACTTGCAAAAGCTCTGAATTCTCAACCAGTAACTTCAGTCGACTGCTAATGTTACCGGTGAATAGATAGACAACAAAAAGGGCAATTAGAATGTTGCCTGAGAGTCCAGCCAAGAGCAATAAGCGACTTTCATCGCGCCTCGCCTTAAGAACAGCCGGGCTTCTACTTTCAAGAGCCTTCTCCTGCTCAAGAAACTCCATCAAATCTTTTACAAGCCCCTCAAGCAGCCCTTGCATTCGAGCCTGATGCTCTAGTCCAATCTTGGCTAAAGCCTCAGGTTCTTCTACATCAATAATCTTTCGATACTCAGCAATGCGTTCCATTCCTTTGCTTACTTGCATTTCAATTTCGTTAAACAAAGCAGCTTGCTTAGGCTGCTCTACCAATGCCGCTTTGATAGAGGAAAGCAATCGCGGAATCTTGGTTCTAGCCTCTTCGTAACGGGCAAGTTCAATAGACTGATGCTTGATTCCATACTTAGCTACGCCGTCTCCGGCAGCATAAAGATTCTGCATAAGACTATGAGCGCCGACTATGATATTGCGCACTCTTTCCTGCCTTCCAGCTTCAACCTCAGCTTCCTTAACAAGATAAATTTGCCAAGCAAAGAAAAGAGACTCCAGCAATAAGATCAAAAGGGCAACCATCAGGCTCTTTGCGAAGAGCTTGGGAGAAAACAAAGCATCGATGCCACTAGAGCGGCGATCGTCAGACACGCTGCCCCTCCCTTATAGGCAAACGAATCCAGAATAGACTCCCCTTTCCTTCTTCGCTCTCCACACCTATCGAACCGTTGTGCCCTTCAATAATTGCCTTACAAATAGCCAAGCCAAGCCCTGTACCACCCTTAGCTTTGGCATCACCTTCTTCAACTTGCTTGTAAGGCTCAAAGATCAACTCCAACTTCTCTTTCGGTATGCCGCGCCCCCGATCAATGACAGCAATCTCGACACAATCATTTCCCAACCTCGTAGCAATAGTAACTACGCCGCCTTTCTCAGAAAACTTGACGGCATTGCTGGCTAAATTGACAAGCACTTGCACAATACGATTGGCATCGGCATAGACATTCAACTGACTCGGCGGTACCTCTAGCTTCACTTTATACTTTTCAGCAAACATTGAAAGAGCATTAAAAGTACGTTCCAAAATCAAATTAAGCGGAGTCAAACATGGCTCCACATCAACTTTTCCGGTCTCAAGTTTGTCTAAATCAAATAGATCATTCAGTAGAGTCAACAGACGATCAATATTCATCTCCATCTGCCGACAAGACTTATAAGCCTTCGGACTGATCACACCCAAACGTCCCACAGAAAGCTTAGCAAGAAAGTCGGATATTCCCTTGAGCGGTTCTCTCAACTGCTGGCGCACCATTGAGACGAACTGTTCACGCTCCCGCTCAAAAGCAAATCGCTCTGTTAGATTCTGCAAAACGAACATACTCTTGCGTTGGCCGCCACTCACAAGAGCTATCTCACGCCCCTCTAGTGGGAACTCGCCATCACGTCCTTGCCCTTGATAAAGCTTGCCGAAAGTGCCGACAGCTTTGGCAGCCGGCGCACTAGAGACAAAGTTTCGCAGAGGCTTACCAACCATGTGATGTGCCTTCTGTGTGAAATCCTGCTCTACTTGCTGATTGACAAATTCAATTCGACTCTTATCATCTAAAACAACAATGCCGGTTGGCAGACTCTCTACCAAAAGACGCATGCGCTCTTCACTGCTTTTATTGAGGCGCCTCTCTCTATCTAGCTTCCGCGCCGCTTCCCTAAAAACTTCGTCAAGATAGGCAAGTTCGTCAGACCCGCCTACAGGGGGCAACAGGGCGCGATGTTCTCTAAATCTCTCAAAGTTATCTCTGAGCGTGCTCATACGCTTGGTAATGCGCCAAGTAAACAAGCCAAAAGCCAACATAATGGCAAGCACGTTCAAGGCGAGAGTAAAATAGAGCACCTTAAGGGTGGTCTCTCTATTTGCTTGAGCCTCAATTGGTGAGCTACTGTCAAGGTTGCGACATAAATGCAAAAGAGAAGACACATCTCTGACCAACTCTTTCACATTCGGCTGAATCTGTGCTCTGCGGTCACGCCATTCCTGTAAAGAGCGCTCATCTTCTAAGCTGTTCTGCAGACTCTCAATCTTGTCCATCACCGGCAAACAAACATTTATGTTACGCTCGATACTATTGAGCAAGGCTATGGCTGCCTGATTATCCGCCATCTCATCTTTGAGAAAATGAACCTGTTCTATCGCCTGCCGATGACTGCTCTGACTAGAATTCTCGCCCTGACCCTGCAAAGCTTTAGCCAGACGACCAAGCCCATCGCCTGTGTAATAGACTGTCAGCATTAGACTGTCGGCGGTGGCGCTAACCTTGCGCGCCCGCTCCATACGATCGGCGGCTGCTTCGGCTTGCCCAAGCAGCCACAACAAAGCACCACCAATTGCCAACTGCCCTAGCAAAAGCAAAAGGACAAGCACTATACCCTGCTGGCTTATGCCCCACCTCACGCCAGAGGAACCTGTCTCAACCGCCGCCTTCGCCAAGAAACCGCCTCAAAGTACTGCTCTAGCCTTGCCCCCGGGAAGTATAATACAGCCCTCAACGGGGTACTACTTATTAAAGGCCAAATAGAACGGCAGAGTAGCCAAGAGAAAACAAGAGAAAACAAATGGCACGCATCGTCATTGTTGAAGACGACCAGAGTCTAGCTTATGTAATCGCCTCCTCACTGGAAGGCGATGGACACATGGTCAAGGCGTTTCATAACGGCTTGGAAGCCCAGAATTTTATCTTGGCACATCAGGCAGACATGCTCATACTCGACTGGGACCTACCGGGCTTGAGCGGCATCGAAATTTTGAGAGACTACAGAGCCTTTGGAGGTACCTGCCCGGTTTTGATGTTGACCGGTCACAACCAGGTGGAAGACAAAGAAGCCGGTTTTGAATCAGGTGCCGACGACTATCTAACCAAACCTTTTGCCGTCAAAGAACTCTTGATGAGAGTGAAAGCCCTAATTAAACGAAGCCAGACGAGCATCGGCAATGTCATGTCTCTAGGCGACATCGTCATCGACTTTGACACTACTAAAGTGATGAAAAGCGGTAAGGCTGTGAAACTAGTCACCCGTGAATTTCAGCTTTTAGCCTACCTTGCTAAAAACAGAGAAGAAAGCATATCGGCACCGACCGAAGAAATAGTCAATAAAGTCTGGACGGCAGAAGCCGAAATGACGCCGGAAAGCTTTCAAACAGTAGCGCGCAGACTCTCTAAGAAGCTTGACCCGGACGGACGCATTTTAAGACTAGACAAAATCATTCCAGCCGGGCAGTCACTTTCACTAGGCAGCACAACAACACCCGGGCTGCAAGCAGCAGAGGACGAAGAGCTTGAACCACTCTTAGGACGAGTGCTAGATGGCAAGTATGAAATAATTAAAGCCATCGGCGGCGGTGCCTCAGGCACGGTCTTCAAAGCCAAGCATGTGCATATGAATGTGATGGTGGCGGTGAAAGTACTAGCACCACAGCTAAGTATGCAACCAGAATATGTGCGCCGCTTCGAAAGAGAGGCAAGAGCTTGCGCCTCGCTTAGGCACAATAACATTATCATTTTGCACGACATGGGCATGACCGAAGAAATGCAACCATATTTGGTGATGGAATTGCTGGATGGCTGCAGTCTAGCCGAATTGCTCGAGCGAAACAACAAACTACACCCACAAGAAGCAGTAGAAGTCGTCTGTCAGATTTTGCAGGGCATCGCCTGCGCCCACGCCAAAGGTCTGACCCACAGAGATCTCAAGCCAGGCAACGTAATGATGCTGCCCCAGCAAAATGGCACCTATGCAGTAAAGATCGTAGACTTTGGTTTAGCTAAATCAGCTTCGGCTGATGAGGGAATGGCAAGACTAACTCAGACCGGCGCCTTAATCGGCACGCCATCATATATGAGCCCCGAGCAGTGCAATGCCGAACCAGTGGACTTTAGAAGCGACATCTACAGCATCGGTTGTATTCTTTATGAGCTTCTTACCGGTGCACCACCTTTTGTATCAAACAATCTCATCGAAATTTTGAATCTGCATGCCAGTGAACCGCCGCCGCCACTGAAAGTAGAAGGCATTCCAGAAAATATAAGAAGCTATTTAGAGCGAGTTATTCACACTTGCCTGGCTAAGTCGAAAGACGAGCGCTTCCAAAGCAGCGATCAGATGTTAGGCGCCCTCAATGGTTTGCGACCGCAGCGCACTGCAACAAGCTGATTATTCATAGACCGCTAGATAAAAGTTCTAGCTTGTACGCCAAACTCACGCGAAACTAAGGCTTAGTCCTCAAATTGCCGCAGCAACTGAGAAGAAAAGAACCTACCATAGCCCTCTCCTAAAACTGCTTGCAGAAAAGTCAACCAGTTAGTCAACCTGCCTTGGAGAACTAAAGTGGCTTCTTCCAGACTTACTAAAATCAGCCTCTGCCTCGGTTTGCTCTTTCTGCAAGTCAACACGGCAGAAGCTCGCCCGCAAGAACAGTCTGAATGGCCAAAACTAATTGGCAAATCGACGCCGGAATGCAAACAAGTACTGGCAGCAGCGAGAATGCTTTTCAATGGCGATTCGGCTGAACTACTTTCAAACTTAAAGCCACTGACCAACTCCAAGACAGGCGCGCTGCTGGCTCTATCAGGCAGGGCCGCCTTTGTAGAAGGCTCAGGCGAAAACGAAACTTGGTTCGACCCCAAGTACATAAAGACCGATCGACCAGCAAGCGAAAATCCATCTCAATTTGAACAAAAGGATATTCAGAACGGAAGCCGCTTTTTAGTGACCAGCCAGGAGCATAGTTGGCGAGGCTATGTATACAGTCTCTACTGTGCAAATGCCCAAATACCTACTGACAAAATCGACTTAGCCACAGGACAAGAAGAACTTAAGAAAACTGACGACGGCTATATTATCTATCAAGCCTTATGGCACCAACCTCTGCTATTTCGAAACGCCAAAACGAAGAAAATAGTAGCGGTAAACACCCAGGCCGACTGGCTAAAGTCAGCAGGAGAAAGAAAAAACCAAGTCATCTTCGACTGGAAAATATACGAAGCAACTGGACCCGGGCAAGTCAAAGAGATCGGCACCATCAAGTTTGCCTCGAAGGGAGACGCATTTCAAATCCTCCCCAAAGGACCCCTTCGCAAAATGGGCATGCTTTTGGATGAAATTATCGGCGTGCCATCAGGCAACGAAGGTACACTGCAATCTACTCTTCATCAACACGGAAACGCACAGCTCGCCTTGGCAAACTTGATATTGCGCCCCTGGGGCTTAGGCAAACCCGACAACACTAGAAAGGAAGTAGATCAAGGCTTGAAGAGCTGGAGCAAAGGTAGCCCTATCTACAGAAAGCAGTTTGAAGAACTCAAAAGCCTGTACCCTCAAGCACTGGATGCACTGAGCGTACACTATCAGAAAGCTTTCAAGTTAAACCAAAAGGAAGCACGCTCTCTGGCAACCAAATATCTTGACATTGCATTCAGAAAGTGCTTTCGTTTTTAGAAATTTACAAAGATGAAATCTCTCTCGACAGTTAAGCAGCTATCCTCGACAAACAGCCAGGAAGCAATCAAGGCGAGAAGGACAGCCCTTTACTTGTTCTGAGCCGACGCATCAGCTCTATCTGCTCATCAAAGAAAAGCGCTGAAACCTCATCGCACTCAAATACCGCCTTGAGCTGATTAACTACTAAATGAGAACTCATTCCTCTCACTCTTGCCAGCTTTCTCAGCGCCACTGAATAACCAGCTTCATAGTAAATTGAGTCAGCACTGCTTCCGGCAGGGTTAGAGGTTCGATTTTTTGTTCTGCACTCAGCCGCAAATAAGCCCAATTGCTCAGGGGTTACTAAAGTCTGAACCACAGGAGCGACCAGCGTTTCACAACGACTGGCAGTGAGAATCTGGTCAGATAACTTGCCGTAACTATTCAATTCGCCGTCGAAAGACCTAGCACGCTTAGAGGTGATTACCTCAGCCAGTCTACGCATAGCAAGAGCCACGGCGCCTTTTGTTCGCTCATTGGCATCATAAAGAGAAGCATCGGTCACAGAGGCGCCTTTATCTGCACACTTCTTCTCTTCCACAGCCAAAGCGACATTAGAAACACAACTAAAATCGAAAGCAAGAAGAGCTATGCAAGTCAGGATAGTCTTTGATCTCATAAGTTTGATAGCCCTCAGAATTGCAGAAAAACATCAATCAAGCCTGTTCTCAACATAGTGCGAGTAAAACATGGCGAACTTATGTTCAGCAGATTAAACTTGGCTAGATACGGTTTTTGGACTAAGTTTCGCACTAGGTTCAGAGCAGAAGCAGCAAGGAGATGGTGCCCACGGGTACTAGTTTCGAGCCCCAATAACTGCTTAGACTGCAGAAACTCTCCAGTGAGATAAAGAGCCTGTGCTTTGAAAACCGCGGCAGGCCAAACAGTGGCAAGAGAAAGCCTCGTTTCAAGGATGCAACTTCTTAGACTTCTTCAAATTGCGATAATCTTCAGGTGTAGCCGGTCTCCCCTTCTCCACCAGAATAGAAACGAAGTTCTGCATAAACTCACTCAATGCCATTGTAAAGACGCCATTTTTCATGACCTGATTAGCAGGCTTATAAAACTTCGAGCTACCCCATGGATTCCATATAGTTATGGTATCGACAGCAGGATCATAATTCAAAACTGTCAGGCAATGAGTCGGCGTGCCGGTATTGACGACACGCTTATTTTGCATAGCTTCCACCAGCTGCGCTCTAATCTCGCTAATATCGGTTGCAGAAGTAGGATAACGCACACAAGCATTACCAGTAACAAACATAATGGCGCCACCACCTGAGCCACCATGAATAACAGAATCAACCACTTCGGTATGGGTTCGCTTCCGGTCTCGATAAACACCCCAGGCTTTCTCTATAACGTGCAGCCAATAACCATCTTGCGCATCGTCTGTATAGCTGGCAATCTCGCAGTCGGTAGGCGGTGCAACAGTAATTGGTTCGTGCTGGGGAAAATTAACAGTGTAGGAGCCATCTCTATTTGGCACAATTAATGCCGCCAGACGCTGCGGGTCATGATAAGCGAGTCCAGCCACAGTGGAAAGCAAATAGCAATCGCCTGTATTGCCCTGCTTGATACCATCAATATGAGGTATTGTTCGAGCAAAGAGCACAGGCGGATCACCAGATATACGCTTCAACAAACGAACATAGAGAGATACCAGATCTTTATGTTGCTTACTTAGCGCACCGTCCTGCTCGACCGGGCTCAAGTCATTAATCCTAAACGGCTGAAGATGACTATGGCTGCGACGATAGACCTTAATGGCAGAGAGCGCCGCTGCCGACTTCCCCCTAATAGACGGGTCTTGAATACAAGAGTCTATCTCGTTGTCTTCTAATAGGCCATCTTTATCAAAATCCCAATTGTTGAAACCAGCTTCTAGCTCTTGCTTAAACGAAGAAACATCATCGACACCGTCATGCATGGTCACCTGATTGTCGGCAAAAGCCTTAGAAGAAATCGGCTGCACCATAGCTGAGGCAGCCAACGCAGCTAAACATGCCACTAACTTAGATTTCATGATCTGTCCCGCCACCACTGCCCAGACTGCACTTGCTAAATCATAGAACAACTAGTAAAAAAAGGACTAGGAAACCAGAATTTTTAAGCGTCCTTGCCTTAAGCGCCGAACGGTCACAGTTCAACAGTCAACCTCATTGCCTAAATTGGGGATTTCACACCAACCTCGTCTAAAACAAACTAAGAAACAAGCCAAACCGGCTTCACCAAACCTAATCCCTCGTATAGGTAACTCAAATTGAAATGGCATACCGCTAGTTTTGGCACCACTGACGACCTGTTGACAAAAAAGGCGATGGAAGAGCGAATTGCTAAGTTCTGGCAAGAGTTCGCGAAACAGTCTAAAACAATTGCCGAAGCTTTTCGTGTGAATAAAGGGCAAGAACTAGAATCGCGGCTTAACTACATATTGAAACCTGTACACCAAGAACTTCTATGGGAAGTAAGCCTTGATCCCCAACCATCTTCTAAACTCTTAGTATTGGCGATAACTTCTGGTGATGACCTGAGACTAAGACCAATAAGCAACGCCATAATCGAAGCGGCGCCGGACATTGAAGGCTGGCAATTCACAAAATACAAGCCACCGCTAAAAGAAGGACTAGACTATAGACTCTCGCTGGTAGAGCGGAACTATACCAATGCGACCTGCAAGATCACTGAAAATTCTTACGGCTGCTTCGATGTTACTGTACGGTCCCAAAACTTTAAAGAGGCAAATAACACTCAAGACTGGAATGATGCCTTCTTGCTTTGCCCGCATGTATTTGGCGAAGAACTGTTTGAAGTTTGGATAGACTGGGTTTTCACAGAGCCCGAACCGATAAAGAAGCGCTCGACTCCAATCCTTAGTCTACCGTGGCGACAAAAGCGAAAACAAGAAGCGACAGAGAATCAAGAGAATCAGGACTTCTATCCGCTCAGCAGCGCACCAGCTATTCTAGCGAAAGCTGTCACGGACAAAATCGAAAAACTACCTGTTGAACGCTGTTGGGAACGGATATACGAGTCGGTAGCGGTGCTCTCATCTGAGAAATCGGATCGAAAAGATCGCTTAAGTTTCACAACTCCTCATCCCGAGGTAATTGAGGCTTACGAGAGACGTTACTGCTTTAATTCGGCAACTTTCAGCAGATACAATGAAGTGTTTGCCTACCTAAAGCTGGCAGGAAGCTTTGTAGACAAAGAAACGCTTATCAAGCGCCACGAACTAGAAGACGAATTAGACGAACAGTTAAGAGCTCAGCAAGCTGGCTGTCTGCTTGGCGGCGGCATCGGCTTTGAGGACGACAATGGTGTCAGCTTTATTGACTTTCTTATTAGTGACCTGCCCAAAGCAGTAGAGATTATGCGCAGAGAATGCAAAAGAATAGCACTCCCACCCACTAGCTGGCTGCTTTTCCTTGACAGTTACTGGGCTGACGAATGGGTAGGAATGGACGAGCACTCGCCACCACCGCCGCCACGAGAGAAGAAAAAATGGTGATGCACTGCACGTTTTTTGAGTTCATGCTCACAAATCTATTCTCTTAACTCGTGCTGCATTAAGACCTCACCGGCTTTAATATCAAATTTGCAGGTCTGACCGGCAGCCTGAGAAGTCTCGAACAAAGCATCCATTGGAATGGTTTCGATCTCGGTGTCAATCTTTTTGCACTCAGTGCCATCCAATTTCTGCCCGGCACTCAGATCTCTTGCCGCAACCACAATCGGGGCGGGATTCTTCAATGCACCACCTTGGTTTACCTGAAGGCGCTTCAAATCTGCATCAGTGAGAACAATGCCAATGTCTCGCATCGATAAAATCATTCCTGACTTCAAGTCTTCAGCAGTTTTCTTGCCGACTGCGACTTTCTTGACCACGGCATCAGGAGGAATCGCTGCTAGCGGGACCTTCTCTATTTCGAGGTCCCTCTCGGTAATCGTCTCACCCTTCTTGATGTCTTGAAAGACATAAACAACCTCGCCCTGCTGGGCACTCACCGCCTGAGACTGAGAGCATCCAGCTAAGATTGGCATAAAAGAAACAGCAAACAAAGTAAAAACCATGTTCTTCATAGTGAAAAATCCTTCGTATAGTAAGTATGTTCAAGCTCTGCGCCTGAGGTAATGTATCAATGAAATCGTTCCGAACACCAAGATTGCCATTGTACGGCTTTCTTGCCGAGACAAACCCGAGTTGAAAACCAGCAGAGCCAATGCGGCACCGAAATAAAGTAAAGGCATAGTGCAAAAAACCATAGGAAACAGGGAGCAGGGAATGATAATAAGCCCCACTTGACAACAGGGGCGTAATATTCATCTGTTCTTAAGCAAGCCTAAAATTAGAAATTTGGGCAAAAACTAGTCACTAGAAATAAGCGCAACGTAATACTTATTGAGCGCAGCCCATCCCATTAGCTACCTAGATGTTTCGATCTCAATCAATGGCATCAAGCCTGTCATCATTTTCATGTGACTAAACCAACAAAACAAAGCAGATTGAAGTTTCTGCTTTGCTTAATCCAACTATAGTAGACAGATTGGAGCTGATTCTGGAAAATACGCCAGTAGCGATTGACAACCAAACCGCAGTACTCCTAAAAATGGCTGCTGGAAAGAGGTAAGGTACATGGTCAAATTCCAAACAAAAACGGGCTCAAAATTGAGATTCTTGAGTCGCCTTAGCCGCGCCAATTGAAACCCGAAAAACACTTTAGTTCTTGCAGCAACCAAACCAAATACACTTAGTTTATGAAGACACCATATAAGCCACCAACTATTGCCACGCAAACAACACCAGCGAGCTCACGCAGAGTAACAAAATCGGGGAAAAGAGTACTTCTGGCATTATTATGCCTATTCATACAGCCGAGCGAGAGAGTTTCAGCGGAAGAGCCTCAACCAGCAAACTGGCGCCAACGGCTATCACGAGTTCATAAACGGCATCGCAACTCGAACAACTCGAACGCGCAAGTACCTTCACAAGCTAGAATGGCAAACATTGCCGGCTTGAAAGTAGCAATTTGGAGCCCCCAATACGAACATGGGGCAGCACCACTAGTGGTGTTTTCTCACGGCTATTCCGGCATCAATATTCAGAGCGAGCCGCTAATGAAAGCCATGGCTAATGCGGGCTATCTAGTGCTCGCGCCTAACCACAAAGATGCCTTTACCAATCGCGGTAATCTTGGCAAATTGCAGGCACCACTAAGCAAACCTGGAGAATGGAGCGAAAAGGCCTTTAAAAATCGAGGCGAGGACATAAAGAAACTCCTTCTAGCATTGCAGAGTGATCCAACATGGAAGAACAAAGTAGATTGGTCTAGAATCGCCTTGGTCGGTCATTCTTTAGGAGGATACACAGTACTGGCTCTTGCCGGCGCATGGCCGAGCTGGAGAATGCAAGACCCTCGACCTAGAGCCGTGTTGGCTCTCTCACCCTACTCTCATCCGTTCAATCTAAAGGGCGACATTTCAGGGCTCGATCTTCCTGTCATGTACCAAACTGGAACCACTGACTTAGGTGTAGCCCCCTTCCTCAAAGGCGCAACGGGTACCTTTGCCAAGACTTCTTCACCAGCCTATTTAGTCGAAATAGCCGGTGCCAATCACTTTTCCTGGACCAATCTCAATAAGCAAAAATGGAAAGAAGATCTAATCAATCACTACAGTGTTAGTTTCTTGAACAAGTTCGTTAAAGATGATCCTACAGCCAAGCCAGAGGACAAGCTAAAGGGTGTCAGTGTGCTAATGATCAAGTAATGAAAACAAAACTGTAATTCTTTTGCTTACAAGCAAGGATTTTACGACCTGCTAAAACTCGAACTGCATAAATCATAGTCTCGCTGATACTGCTTAGACACCCTAGTTAATGAAAGAATACTGATCTTGGTCTCAAAATAGAGACCAATCTTAGGAAGCATCATCCGCAAACTCAAACCTAAATCCCCATGTTCTTAAGACGGTGCAGGCGCTGAGCCTCCAAATATGCATGCAATAGCTTAGCCTGTTCCAATGCCTCCACAGTCGAGTCATTCTTGATGGAGTTCAAAACTTCTCCCATTCGGGCCCTCTCCTCAGGGTCATCCAAGTCAGAAACGCTTCGATTCAACTCAGACCAGTCCACAGATCTTCCGGGCACACCTACGTCCATCATAATATCGGTCTTGAACTGATCATCATCGAACATCGTCTCAGAATCATCTTGCCCCTTAGCAAAAGAGGCAAACAAATCTGAAAGTTCGGACATATCAATTGCATCAGCATCATTCCTTGCTCCGCGTGAGTCGCTTTGATCATCACCGTCATGATGCGATCGCCTCGCCGCTAGCAAGTTACGAGAGCTGGCTTCAACAGGAAAGGCTGAGCGCACTTCTCTTATCATGTCGTCGATGTGACGAACAGCAGGAGCGGCCTTAGACAATCTAGTCGAGCCTAAGCCATTCACCTTGGCGAAGACATGGCCGGCATAGTTCGCTTCCAACTCTCGGTGATCATGCACATAATTTCTAAAATCGACACGCTTCTTATGCTGCACCGACTCTTGCAAATTCTCCACCATCATTTTCTCAAAACGGCTGCGCATCCGGCTATCGAACTGCTCGATGCCGCCGCTCTGTTCCAACTGTTCAGCGAGATACTTGAACTGCAACCTTACTCTTGCCCTGGCATTCAAACCGGCTTTGTTCTCGACATCAAACAAAACATCTTCGATGTTGCCAGACTCTCGCACTCTCTGCAAAAGTTCGGCATCTCTTTTATTTATCGCCTCAGAAAAGAGCGGGGACCTGAAATAAAGACGCTGTAAATCATCACTCGCCATTACCTCTTGCAAAAATCGAGAAGGTGAATGGCTAAACGGATTAAGCTTGATTATCGCCTCAGCCTGGGCTTTCAGATGCTCGATTGCAATCGGCTGGGGATTCTTAGAGGCTTCCATCAAGCGTGAAGCTCGTACAAACTCAGGATCTTCCGCCAGCGCTTTATCCGAAAGACTCTTTCGTTTATCGAGCCAATCTTTAGCGAGCTCAAGCTCTTTAACAGCAAAGCCGTGCTCGAGCGGATCTATTCTCATCTGCCCCGATTGACGACAATATTCTTTGATCATAGATGAAGCATCGACCGAACCGTCTCGGCGCAGACAAGTCAAAGCCGCCAGTCTAAAGCGAGCACGGTCTTGATCGGCGTGCACGTATTCATGAAAGATAGCGTAATTTTCCAAAAGACCAGGGTTGGCCAAATCGCTATGGCGCACCAAGATTTGACCGGTACCGGGTCGATAGGCCATCAACTCGCCCTGCTTAAAGAACTCATCAGGCATGGCCAAGACCGACACTTGCAAAGGTTGATCGGGCTGAGTATGCCGAGCGTAGGCGTTAATGGCATTCTCTAAATGCTTAGCAAAGCGCTCGGCTAAGGCAGTGGAAAATCGTCCATCATACTCCGACATAATCTTATCGGTGATTGCGCCATCGAGATACTCTGTAAAAGCCTTCATATTCTCTTCGTTCAAGTGGGGATGCTTGTTCAAAAGCAAGTGCACTTTCAAGAGAGCGGTCGTGCCTTTTTCAGACAACTCTGCAAAATTGATCGTAAGCGCCTCACGAGCTTCTTGAATGGAAAGCTCTCCATTTCTCTCTTTTGGAGGAGCGACCGTGGCTTTGACCTTGTCTTTGACCTTGTCTTCCTCAGTCTTCTTCAACTGCTCAATCTGATAAGTAATTTGATCAGCTTCTGCCAGCTTTCTCCTAGACTCATGCATCTCGCGTTCAGCCACTGAACTGCGATCATCATCGTAACTCTCCCAAGCTTTTCTCGCCCGAGAAGCGGCAAGAATAGCTTCTTGCTGCAATCGATAGGCCCGTCCGCCAATCAATGAGCCGTCTTCATTATAGATGGCAACCGCCTGGTCATGTAGCGTCTTATTATTCTTGACGAAATCGCGAATAACCACAAATGTCGGCAAAAGAAATTGACTGACGACTTCTCCAGCTTTAACAACTCGCCCTTTAAGAGTAGTTTTCTCGATTCTTAAGGGCTTGGAATCTACTGGAGAATGTTCCACATGCATTCTAGCAATCTTAATTTCCTGCCCGGCATAATGAGGGTTAGCCCGCGAAAAACTCAAGCGCTCACCAAGCACGAAGGCGACCTGCTCGACAGTCATTTCATGATTTTTGCCATCGCGTAAGAGCTCGTTGAGTGAAATTTTCGAAAAGCCGTGAATTTTCGCCGCCTGCAAAATGCGCTGAGCGTTCTCTAGGCGAGTAGCGGCATCTTCTACGCCAAGCAAGGCGTCCATCATCTCTTTTGCTACAGCAAAGTCTCTTTCTTCCAGCACTCTAAACTGCTTTTGCGCTTGTTTGACATGCTCTGATGCTGCATCGCCTTGACCCTGCAAGATGCTATGTAATTCCATAACCAGCGATGTTTTCGGTTTATCGAGAGCTTTCTCAATCTCAGTGAAGCGCGCATGAGATAGACTGTGCTTGTCTTGCTCTGCCTCTAGAATTGCCTTTGCCTCGTCTATTTTGCCATCAGACTTTAAGGCATCCAGCTTAAGGCGCAACTCTTGCTCAGCGCGGGCAAACTTGAGATCGGCAAGCCCAGCTGCTACGCCGATATCTATTTCACCAGGTCTCAAGGCTTCACCAGGGTTAAAGCGTCGCACATCGACAACACCTTGGTTTACTTTGATTGCCAGTCTAATCGAATCCACTTCACCCAGCAGATCCCTCCTCTGAGCGACAGTCAGTTCAGACGGCAAGACAAGACCAAGTTCATCGCCGCCTAGACGCGCCAAAACAACTTTGTCGGCTAGATGCTTGGGCAACCCGCACATGCGCACGGCGTCGCGCAAAGCGTCTACTGTAGCAGATATGGCAGCATCGCCCACAGCGCGGTTCATGCCAAGACTACGGTTATATCGCGTCACACCGTTGACTCCGGCAAAACCTTTGACGTCGCAGACTATCAGACCATCCGCTTCACCGCTTTCCACTTTTTGCTTGAGTAATTCTTCATAGGCATTCTTAGCCATTATGCCAGTGCCTCTATCAAGCAAATAGGCGGCTCTAAGCTTATTTCCCTCCTGCTCCAAAATAGAAGCCAAAGTGACAAGTTCCTCTTTAGAAAACTGCTTAGACAGCATTTGCTTGAGAGCCTCAGTTTCTTGGCTGATATCGCGCGGCCGTCCCAGCTCCGATTGACCAGCACCGCTGTGCTGGACTGCTTTACTGAGAGAATCAATAATAGAATGAGAAACTGTATTGGCTGAAAGCAGATCTTGGCGCCCCAAATTAGCGAGTTGACGCGCCTCATGTCCTTCTTTCTGAGAAAGCGCCGTAACATTGTCGCCTTTGACTAGGGGACTTTTCTGAGGACCATTACCATGAATGTCATTGAGAATTTCTAGGGTGGAACGTTCTCCTTTTTCACCAACCAGACTGATTGTACGCATGGCATTGGCGCCAGTGTCAGCTACTTTAATGAGGACACCGCCTTCAGCCCCCTTAGATGCAGGCTTCAAGTCAGAAGCATCGCCCTGGCTGTCCTTAGTTTTAGAGTCGGTCAAAGGAGGAAACCGGCGCTCGAACGTGTCACCGTTGAAAGAGAGTGCCTTAATAAACACATGATCAGAAGCAGGTGTGATCTCTATTGATTGCAACAAAGCGCGGACGGTATCTTCGCTACCACGAGGTGCGATGAGCGCGAACTTGTCGCCGGCAAGTTTTATCGGGGTGATGTCGGCAAGACCGCAATCACGCAGATAATGGCTCGCTGCCTTGAGCACCAGGTCGCCTACGGCATGACTGAACTTATCATTTGCCTGTTTAAAGCCAGCCAGGTTTAGCACTGTGGCTTCATAATTGTGCAGTTCGCCCTTCTGCCTGAGACTGTCAAGTTTCCACTCCAGCCCAGCCTGACTGCCAATGCCGTTAACCGCATCAAAGGTGGTCTTGTCAAAGGTAGTGCTGACGTTTTCTTTTAGGGCGTTGATGATTCTTGTCTGAGCATCCAGCTCAGAATCACGGGCGACAAAATCAGGATTCTGAGTTTTGAAGTCTTCCAGGCGTGCGTTTAACTGTCTTAGCTCGTCTTTCGAAAATCCTAAATTCTCAGAAAGCTTCTGCAAGACTCGCTCTGGATGCGGCTGAGCCTCAGAATCGTTGGCATCGCGCATAGCACTAAGCGCCCAGCCTATAGAATCGGCAGCCGTACCCGATACCGCTAGCGGTGCTTGCTCAGCCGCCACACCCATAGGAGCATCAGATGGATCGAGCCGCCCTTCGGCAATTCGCTCTTCCAATAATTCCATATTTGCCAGTCGGCGCTTGACGCGACTAAGAGCATCAAGATAGTGTCTATCTTTATAATTGATGCCCATATCAATTAAGTCGTCTTTCTTTATGCAATTGCCGGCAAGCATGTCATGCAACTGCAAACGCAACAACTGTTCTGCTCTATCGCCCGACAATAGTTTCCTTTGCCGACAGAGTCCATCGACAAAATCAACCTCTACTTTGTCGTACTCAGCACGAAGCTCTTTTGTAGTAAGAGAACCATCTACCACCTTGGTGAGGGCCGCCTCTGCGATTCTAGAATCAGCACCAATTATCTTCTTATCGAGCACCGCACTCAAAAAGCCGGTCTTCCAAGTCAACAACTCTGCTCTTTCATAAGGATCAGCACCACCGGCGCGCAGGCGCCCGGCTAAGATCTCTAGATGCTCAATACTGGTGCGTTCTAAAGTAGTCAAATAAGCTTTATCGGCAGTCAAAACCTGATGACTATCACCCTTATCCCAGGTGTTTCCAAAGATCACTTCAATTTTTTCGGCATCAGGCACCAAGGTTTTCTTGCCGTCGACCAGAATTTCTTTGGCCGGCAAGCCTTCAGCGGTGTACAGATCTGCCGGTAAAGTTCTAATATCTTTGACGATTCGGGCATGACCGCCTTCGCGAGTGAGACCGCGAGCACCCAAATGAGCTGAATCCATCTGCACTACGGCATAGAGCTGACCACGTTCTTTAATTGCAGCAAGCTGCCTGACAAAGTCGGCCGCATCTTTGGGCCACTGAATGACAAATTTTTCCTCTCTGCCGGTCAGCTTAGAGAGCATTGGTTCTATATCGGTTGCAAAATAATCTTTACGAGGCTTAGGTGCATCGCCTCTGATGATGTCCATCATCACTGTTTGCGCTATTTGACTCACTTCCAAGCGCCTGCCATCAGCCCAGACTATTCCCGGCTCTCGATGGGCGAGAGCATCACCGTCCGGCTCAATTTTCAAAGCGCCATCTTTTCTAAAGTCTAGGACACGCCCGTTTGAGAGCACCGCCAAACCAGTGTCATTGAGCCGACGCATCATCTGAAAGAAGGTCTCAGGGTGCAGGAAGTACTCGCGCTGCTCAGCGGCAGCCATAGCACAAGTCGGGTTGCTTCCCTGGCTCAAGAGTTCCGGTCGGGCGGCAAGACTGGTTAGTTCTTCAGCCCAGCGCAAACGTCTCTCTAGAGGTACCAGTCCCGGCGCATCCAACAATCTGTTCAACTCATACAAGACACGAGTGTACTTCTCTTCACCGCCTGCCTGCCCTTTGAGGCGAAACTCGACATCAAGCATATCTTCTCTAATGCGACCGGCAACGAGAGAATCTGTTACTGTAAGAAGATTCTGCTCAAATCTGTTGCGCTCCAGCTGCACATCGATCTTTTGACCGTTAGGATTGTCGCCGGGAACATACACATGTCGTTCGCCGCTCAATGTATTGCTGACAATGACACCGTAATCATCAATTTGATGAATGGTACCGTCATTGTCTACTTCTATTTTCTGAGCTACGCGCTCTGAAGTACCATCAGGCAGAGTCAAATGCCAACCGTCTTTTTCGCGCAGCAAAGCGGCATCATCACTAAGGACAATTTTGAATGGTTGATTGGTTTCGTCGCGATAGACCGAAGCCTCATTCCCCTTAGCGTCTTTAATTAGGGCCGCCTGTCCATTCTTGATAATTAATATACTGCCGTTATCATTGACAAATTTCTCTACACCGCCTTCATGCTTTGTATGCACTGTGCGCTGTGAATGAGAAGTAGCAGAAGAGTCTTTTGGTAGATTCTTTGTGATAGGGCCTTCTGGACCTTTACTTGACTCAGTATGTGCACGGAGAGGCCAGGGCGCTTTACCCGCGGCAATCTTGTCAATATCTCCGCTTCGACTATCTATAAGAGGCTCTGCACCTTTCGCTTCACTTGCTTTGGTCCGCCCAGCCTGACCGGAAGGGCTTACACCACCGGCAGTATCAAGACCCAGATCGACTCTAGCCTGCTTACTAAATAAGTTATCGCCAAGTTGTCTATTTATCTTTTCATCAATAAACTGAACTTCTTCCGCCAGAGTTTCACGCCTTTGCCGCTCAGTCGCCTGAGCCTCTAGGCGACTGCCCAAACGGTCGGTCAAACCATGAGTGATCGGATGGGTAAAGACTGTTGTGGCAGCGCCCTCCAGAGCCCGATCAAAAATGAAAGTTCTCATGCGTGCTTCGTTCTTATGTTCTTCATACATCTGGTCATCGACTTTAGCAACATCGATACCGAGTTCTCGGGCGATATTCTCACGCTCGACTTTGCGCACCTCGGTGAGCGCCATCAAAGCGGAATTGGTGGAATTATTGATAACATTCTCTGCATAGCTTGAGACAAGACCATCGAAAAACTTCTCTTTGCCGCTCAGCGGCCTCTTCAAATCATTTATATCTAAAAACTTGGGACCGATATCTACATGGGTCAATTTGCCGAGAAAGTCTCCGGCCAAAGTCCAGGCGGTGCCTTCGGCATTATTTGTCAGAAAGCGTTTGAGGTCGAGGTCTATCTCGGCACCATGTCGCCCCGAGCCGACCACATTGAAGCCTACGGTCTGAACTGTGGCATTGCAGGCAGCTCCGACTTTTCCTATGGCTGAAAAACTCTCAGGACCGGCAATAGCAATTTTGCCAATCAGCTCTGCCGACCGCTTATTACCTAATAATTCACAAGCGGCTCTTACTGCTTCGGCTTCACGTGGTCCCTTTTGCATCAGCTCAGCCAACTTTAGAGCCTGAGGGTTATCAGCCAACTCAGCCAAAGCTCTGGTGCCAACTTTTGAGAGCTGACCAGCAGCCTGCAGTTCACCCAGTTTGGCCAAATTACCCGCCAGCTTACCTTCTTGGGCCAGCGCCTGCAGCTTGGGCAAATAGCGAGCATCGGCAAGGGCTTCGACCACCTGACCGCTCTTACCCAAAGTGCTGAAGCTTTCAGAGACCTTTCCCAAGCCGCCGGTAGCAAGCATCAAAGTAGTCTCAAGTCCGCCGGCGCCTACATTCTGGGCAAACTGGCGCCAGTCACCGCCTCTTGTCTGACGGATAGCGGCACTGCTCAGACCGCCGCCAAGAAAAGTAGCCATCGCACCTTCAGCCAGGGTAAGCCTGCCTGCATTGACAAGCAAAGAAGTGCCTCCCGACAAAGCCGTAGTTGCCACCATGGCAAGCCCTTCTCGAACACCAGCTTGATTGCTGCGCCCCTGAGCCGATAATTCACCGGCATCGACTGCAGAAATATTCAATTCGCGCATACGTCTTTGAATGCTATCTATGCCGCGCAAGGCATCAGCCGAGGTGAGAGTATTGCCGCTTACACCCTCATCAAAGAGTTGACTAATTTGTTTTTGGACTAACTGATCACCAAACTTGGCACTATCAGTAACACCATCCAGCTGTGCTTCTCTACCGCCCATAGCCCAGTCGGCCAGAGTACCAATACCAAGCCAGGTCTCATCGTCTTTATACTGTTTAGCAGAACGCTCGATACTAGAAAGAGCTTCTTTATTCCTTCTCTTAACTTCCTCAACATCAATCAAGCCGCCGCCAACCAGATTACCGGCGGCATCCCGACGCGGTGCACCCAGCCCGACAATCAGCCGCTCACCAGACAGTCCTTCAACCTGCATCTTAAAGAGAAAAGTTCTCTCGCTTTGCAAGTCGATGATTTCTTTCTGCCCGAATATCTCAGCCTTATAGCCGGGTCTAAGCACGCCACACGGCGACTTGCCCGCCTCACCCTCGGCTCTTACCCATTCAATTTCGCCATTCTCTTTCTTTTTGGCTTGGGCATGATAAAGCTTGCCATGGTCGGCTAGATAATGGGCATTGCCCAAGCGCATGGCACCGCTGGTGCGCTGCACATCTTCGATGGAAGCCATTGAGGGCACAGAGATGGTGGTACCTTTATAGTTTCGTCCTACCTTATTGTGCTCTGCACGCACTATGTCTCGCGGGCCGCGCCTTAATAGTTCAAGAGAGGTAAAGCCACTTTCAGGCAGAAAAGCGTCTTTGACACCGCCTGTATCGATGGCATTTAGCAACTTGTTATAGCGCTGGGCAAGCTCACCGGTGCGCTTATCGGCTGAAAGCAAATTGTCGTCTTTGCTATCTTTAGAAAGTAGCTTAGCATAGGCGCATTCTTGCGCCACCTGTCTGCGTAGAGTATCTGTGGAAAGCAAGCCTTGTCCATCATTAACCCAATTGAGACTGCGCGTCTTGCCCTCTTTGTCGACATAGTTACAACCAAATACGGTGCCGCGCAAAGCAGGCGAACCTAAGGAATTCACCCCCTCTTCGCCCGGCCATACTATCTTGCCTGTGGCAAAATCGACACTACCCACCGGGTGCTCGGAGCCTTTCTTGTAGAAGAGCTTACCGACCATTTGATACTCTTCCACTTCACCTGGTTTGCCAGGCACCGGGCGCAAGATCTTGCCAGAGCGTTGGGCATCGGCAGAAACTTGCTCAAGCTCGTGTCCGGTCTTATCAATTTCTCTTTCCAGCCTCTGTGCCGGCGATAGAGAACTATTGACATAAAGTTCGTGATTAGCCTTTAGCTTTTGCAACTGATTGGGGTCGACTTGCTCACCGGTCAAAAGCTTATTGATGGTAGACATATCTGAATGAAACTGCCTGGCGGCAAGCCCGAAAGCTGTTTCTTTCGCCTGCGCAGAATAGTCTTCATTCTTGCGATACTCGGCATAGACATAGCCGACACCGCTGGTCCACTTATACTGTTCGAGAAGCTCCGACCTTTCCTTATGCTCCTCGGAACTCTTATAGTCTTTGGTCTTCTCTTTAAAGTTAGAGGCGGATAGCTCGGCATAACGGTCTAAGTTGATCACCAGACTGCTGCCGGGACGCAGGGAGCCGTCAGCCTGCCTTTCTGCTTTGCCGGCGACTACACCTTGCATAACCTTGTCTTCGCCGTCAACCTTAGCCTTAAAAACAAGACCTTCCACTTCACTAAGCTGCAGTCTCTTATTGCCAATGACAAGAGCGCCGCCTAACAAGTCGCCGTCTTTATTGGCCGCGGTTGGGGCCTCAAAATTAGCCACCTGGCGATTGGTACGCCGGTCAATAAACATACCCAAGCGCAATTCAACTTCACCTTGAGCACCTAGACCGGGCAGCGAGGGCAGAAAGGCAGAACCGCTACTGGTGCGGGTAAAGTTGACACGACGGTCAAAACCGTCTTCTTTGCCGACAAAACTGCTACCCACAAGCACATGACTAATGGAGCTGCCGTCATCCTCAGGCTGGGCAAGGTCGCGATTGAAAAGCATCTTACCATCAGTTGAGACATGACCCAATAACTGCTTGCCGTCAAAAATATGACCACCTAAAGTAAGCATGCGGCTGCGACCAGTCTCTATATAACCAGTAAAGCCGCCGTTCTTGACACCTTCACTAGAGCCGCCGCTCAAAGCCTGGCCGGCAGTCAAATCAAGATAGAGCCCGTCGCTGCCTTTACCAGTGAAAGCTGCCGCTCTTTTGGCATCGGTCAAGATATTGAAGGTTTCACCACCCATGGTGACGTCTCCATTATCTTTGACAGTACCTAGCTTTTCATTGTTAGCACCATAAATGATGCCGTTTTCCACACGACGACTGACAAATCTTTCACCGTCTTTAAAGGCCAAAGTTCCAAAAGCCTTTTCGCCCTGCCTGGGAGCCGATGGACCTCGCACTGCGAGCAATTCGCCGTGGTCCATCGGAGCGACCCGTTCGCCTTTCAATCCAGAAATGACCGCCAACTCTTTGGCGCCTTGCTCACCTAAGGAACCAGTATCACCGACAACTTTATCGGGTCGCCCATTTCTATCAAACTTGACCTTAAAATTACATGCTTCGGCTTTGCTTTGTAATTCAAACTCTTGCAAACGCCCCATTTCATCATGAACAGCTGTTTGAACAGCAATGGTTTTACCGCCTTCCAACTGTTCATGCCTGATCTTGGTTTTGCCGACATTGTAGTCGCTTTCCACCTGCGAACGCGAAACTGGATGGTGAGCATCTTTCTTTAGGTCATAACGCTCAATAGACTCGCTATGCACACCTTTCTCATTCTTATAGGTGCGATCAAGACGCGATGAAGCTTTCTGCCTTTCTAAGTCATCGCGACTATCAAATGTATGCTGGTGCCTTAATTCACCATGCTCATCAAACTGGGTAGCGACAACCGACTCTTTATACTTATAGACAGTTCGCGCTCTTTCGATTCGAGAAGAGTCGAAATATCGCTTCTCTCGCCTGCGCCCCGAGCTGTCTCGCTCTATAACCGAAAAGGTGCCCTCTGGAGTGACATGGGTCTCCACCGTAAGCGGCTCATTATGCTCGCCGCCTGACCTATCCGACTGCCTGGATTTCTCGGACTCGTCAGCCTTCTTTCTTTGCTCTATAACTGTGCCCGTCTTATCATCAAACTTGATAGAAACATCTTTAGAGCTCTCAGCACCAGCCACATAGGTACCATGTTTGTCGACAACCGAATAGCCGGTCAATTTACCCGGTTGCTTGGAATCACCGTACTCAAGCTTTAGAGTAGAGCCGTTTCGAGCTTTGACTTCGGCGGTATGACCGTGTTCATTGAATTTATAAGTGCGGTCGTGCTTAAGGTCTTTCGACTCGGTCACCTTATGGGCGCTTCGCTCTTTCGGGCTGAGCTTGTGAGCACCCACCTCGGCATGACTGGCTTTACTTGCTTTGGCGATAAAAGACTTAACTTCTTTCTGACCTTCTTTGGCTTTTGCCCCTAGATAGCGCACAATTGGATGCTTCTCGATATGCTTAGCGACTGTGCTCGTGGTCTTATGCCAGATCTCAGCGACCAACCCCTGATGAGCTTTGGGAGCCGCTTTGACTTCCCTATGCGAATCGGCACCGGCGCTATGGCCGGCTTTATCACCGGCGTTATTCTTTTTCACCATGTTCAGGAGCAACCTTAAAATCTGGGTATAGAAAAAATGGTTCCAAAAAGAGAATTCCTAATTTTAATGTGTCTTATATAGACCTGCCTCATCAGGAAGCAGTCTAAACAGAAGCAAGCCTGAGGCAGTGAAATGAAGTGGTAGAAAACCCGACGGGCGGTCTGAATGAAACAATGCAAGGCTATAATAGTGGCCTGTTCAGTAATTTTTGCAAATTCAATACCAGATTTATTCGCACCCACTTATTCAGCTGATGCACCAGCTTACCAGTTCGCGCAAAGCTGGGCTGTATCAGGGTCACGGAAGCTGCGTGTTAGAATCTCTCAAAAGTCCAGCAAAAATCTAGTTGGCGTCCTGCAAATTTCAGAATCTAGCAGATCAATATTCAAGTTCGATACCGGATACTTGTTTCCAAATGCCGTTATGGTACTAGAAGACGGGAATCTCGCTACTTTATGGACTACAGCTTGTGGCGGAGACGAGTATTACCATCTAATTGTTTTCGGATATGCAAACAACTCGGTAAAAACGCTTTTGCATACAAAATCTGCAATTTTACCGGAGTTCGCGTACACTAACTCCAACTCAAAGTCCGACCAATTTACGCAACGGAAAATTATAGTTGGGAAATCCAATTGGAGCGATGTTCTCAAAGGAAAGTTCCCCACTTCGGCGAATATCTATGCCTGGAACTCACAACGTCATTGCTATGACATACAAGCAGATGTTGCGTGGAATCAAAGATTTAAGTGACTGATACATTTCACCGCGCAGCTTGGAACTTCTCATCGGCTGCACTATTATTCAACAATTCAATCAAGACACATCTGGCCAGAAGAGCCAAGGTAAACGGCAAGACTAATTTGCGCGATTACGAAAGTCTAGCCCAGCGCAATCTTCTTTGCGCCTGGCTTTCCCCGCTCTACGACAAACCTGGCAACAGTGCTTATGCCAGCATCAGGTTTCTTTTCTGTCTCGATTGCGCGCAGGGCGATGTTTGCTTCTTCTTTGTCGAGAGTGACGGTAACGTAACCGCGGGCTGTACCGTTGAAAAATTTGATATGGGGATTGGCTTTCATCCATTCATCCGTTGCCTTTAGGTTAGGGCCCTGGGATGAAATCGAGGTGCCGCAAATCTCGGTTGCTACAACTGGCGCTTGGGCATCATCAAAGTCTAGCTTGAGGTCGGCAACCGCATATGCGTGAATATCGCCACCAACCACAACTGTATTGGAGCCTGCCCTCTGACTTGCGGCTTCCAATAAGCGCTTGCGTGCGGCCGGGTAACCATCCCAACCGTCAGTCCAAAATTTTCTACCGGGGCGCACTACCTGAGCCATCAGTGTCTGTTGCACAATTATGTCCCAAGCGGCAGGGGATTCTTTCAAACTTTTGGCTAGCCAGTCTTCTTGCCTGAAGCCCAGTATGCTGCGTTTGGGGTCCAGCCTTTCCGGACAATCAGCCACGATGTTGGAGCCGCCGCGTCCTGGTTTAGGGCAGACTTCATGATCTCGGTATTGCCTGTCGTCAAGCACATGAAAGCGAGTCATTTTGCCGAAATCTAGAGCCTGGTAAATTTGCATATCGCTGTTGTGCGGTGCGAAGGCTTCGGGAAGCGGCATGTGTTCATAAAAAGCTTGATAGGCAGCCGCCCGGCGCGAGAGAAAATTGCTCTCTAGATCCTCAGCAAGATCATTTGCATAATCATTATCAACTTCATGATCATCCCAAGTTACAACCCAGGGGAAACGGGCATGGCAAGCTTGTAAATTAGCGTCCATTTTGTAACAGGCGTATCTATTTCTATACTGATTTAGAGAATAGACTTCCGGTCCCTCATGTTTGCGGACGAGATTATCGCCCCAAGAGTGTTCATATATGTAGTCGCCAAGAAAGAGCACCAGATCAAGATCTTCTTGAGCCATGTGTTTGTGTGCAGTGAAATAACCTTGCTCATACATCTGGCAGGAGGCAAAACTGAAGCGCACCGCCGCAAGTGAGTCAGGCGCTGGAGCCGTGCGAGTGCGCCCGACCGGGCTAACAGCATCACCGGCAAAAAAGCGATAGTAGTAAGTCGTTGACGGTTGGAGATTTGGCACTTGAATATGAACGCTATGGGCATATTTGGCAGACGCCTTCTTCTTACCGCTATGCACCACTTTGTGAAAAGCTTCATCGAGGGACAGCTCCCATTTTACTTCCATTTCTTGGGGAGAGAGACCGCCGCCGTCTTCGA
Source organism: Candidatus Obscuribacterales bacterium (assembly GCA_019745415.1). Taxonomy (GTDB): domain Bacteria; phylum Cyanobacteriota; class Vampirovibrionia; order Obscuribacterales; family Obscuribacteraceae; genus Obscuribacter. The sequence goes on from JAIETF010000030.1 coordinate 173,994, forward strand.
ATGGTGCCGGTGCCAGTCGCGTCCAAAGTACAATGCTATCAGGTCGGGGATAACCGGATGCCACCCCAAGTTTGAAAGGGTAAGATGAAAATGAAGTCTTAGCCCTTACTTGACTAAATGAGGTGGAGCCAAGAAGTATGGCTAATGAACCGTTCAAAAAAGTTCTTCGGCTGATAGTCATGCTCTTCTTTCCTCAACTTTCAAGATGAACTGTAAGATCCGAGCTCGCATGCTCGTCCAGAGAAGTGGAGATACAAATGGCATTTATGAGAGCGGAAAAAGCCCCAAGAATACCTTTGTCATCCTGAGATCTTAGCTTGTGCACAAGTAGATCTTCCACTGGCAAAAGCTTTTCCAGATCTGGCACAAGGGCAAAATCAGATTCACTATCACTGATAAATGCGACAAGTATTGGCACGGCATCATACTTGTAGCCGAAGCGCATGTTAAAAAAGGCAAGCTGCGTGTTCAGCTCTTCAAAAGCCCCTGCAATGTCGGCTTGGCTGGAACTTGCATCTACACAGAAAAGAACACTAATTGCCGAGTAGCCAGTGGCGAGATTGAAAATTGCATCTTTTGCTTTATCAGGATAGAAGATCTGGCAGATGGAACCAGCAGAGCTGAAACCTATCGGCAGTGCAAATTCAAGTAAGTCGTAGTCGTTGTCGCGAAAAGAAATATGCATTACTTCAACGGCTCTGTACTTCGAACTCACTTTAGAATTTATAAGAGCGCTTCGAACAGTTTCCAGGAAGGGAAGACTTTTTTCCCTGGCCGGCCCCAAGCAAATCAGCCTAAGTGCCAGTCTAACCGGCTTAGTATCCAAGAGAGACATTCTTACTACCTTCTTGATAAGGCTGCGACCTCAGCAATTATAGCTGATGCTACATATCCAGCGGTAATGGAGTGTGGCCCATGCCAACACAAATTCCAAGCCAATTCAAAGAAGCCTACATGAGAAAAACTTTGCCACCACATACGAAGGCATCTCCGCTTCAAGAAAAGTTGAAACCAATTTCAAATATTTGGTCAGCAAAGCCAGCCCCCACCGTCCACTATAATCTCTAATTTTCCATGATTGCGGTAAACTGTAAGAGTTCTTCAGCACCAAACTAGAATCTTAGAGAAGTAGATTTGAGCCAAGAGAAAAAAACTAGCGGAACACAAGGGGGAATGGCCGAACACCTGGAAAGGTATCGCCATTACATCGATGGACTGAAGAGCGGCAAGGCGAGCGGCATATCAGCCGCCTTTGGTCGGGCATGCGACCTCTTGCCGCCCGAAGCCCTTGCCATTGCACCCAAGATTCACAGCGCCGACAGCCTCGGGCAAACGCTCTTTCCCAGAGAAGAAGACCGAAAGGTTATGCGCGAATCACTGGAAATGTTGATCAGGGCTGGTGTGCTAGAACATCCACCCAAATCTGAAGAAGGCGGGAATGCCGAACCACCAGCTAAAGGCGCGCCCCGTTGCTTTAGCGGCGATGCGGTTGGAGTAAGCGTCAGAACCGAAGCCGGCATAGAGCAAGTGCTATCTACTTACTTTGAAAGCGGCGAACTTATGTACATGCTTTCAGACTTGAGTGTCATAAACGAAAAGACTTTTTTGGCTCAGTTTATAGAACCAGCAAATTATTCAGAAGCTGACGACCTTGCTGATCAGGCAAACTTGGAAAATCAAGAAAGTAAGGCAAGCGATGCCGAACCTGAATTACAAGAGCAACAACTGCAGACTGACAAGCCAGATTTATTTGTTCATGATGAAGACGGACAACTGCTGTGGCAGGTGAGCTACGAGGTTGATGGAGTGAAGCTTGTTTCTATGGCTGACGGCTGCCTAATCAAGAAAGCAGAAGGCAGAAATGACTATGTCTTTTCAATGCTCGCCCACGAAGACGGCGATATCAGATTTTATATACTATCAGGGTTAGTGGTCGATCCTAGCACCGGCAATGTTTATCTCGAAGCCAATCAGGGAGCATACAGCACGGCCTATTTAAACAACGGCTGGAAGGCTCATCACTACCGCACGGCATCGGGACAAGAGAGCTTTTTCCTGACCGAGCCTATGAATGTAATCAACAAAGAAGGCAGAATGCCGGAAACCTTTGCCGTCGCCTCTTTACGCCTGGAGATGGAAACAGGCAGCCTGTTCTACTCCATTTCGGGAGAGCGCGAACTGGAGCTTAGTTGCCGCAAGATCATCAGCTGATCAAGCCAGCCTAGTATCGTTCCCGGGCAAGACTAGAGACTCCACTTTTCTGACGACTTTCCTGCCCTCCGGTCCTTCATCAATAATGGAGCCGTCTGCTCTATAAATGCGTCTTTCTTTAGGACTGCTTGCCTTGCTGAGATTCCCCTCACCGTCTATTTCAATTTTGAAGCCTTTGGGTTTTTCCTCGGGTTTGTAAGGCATCTGATACCAGAGTTCGTTCTCGACCCCGCCGGTGGATGGTCCCCGCCGAAAGACCTCGCTGGAGGCGCCCGTATTTATTGTCACTTCAGTGAGAGTGCCGGCGTTGTCGCGCTTAAACTGGCGACTATCGCCAAATCTGTCGTTCACCGCCATGACCAGCCCGGCTTTATTCTTGAGCACCGTGCCGCCGTCTTTCTCTTCACTGGTCCAGTCTTTCGGCAGTTTCGCGTCAAGATTATCTTTCACAGGCTTTTCGCCTTTAGAAGGCTTGTTGTAGTCCGTACTTTTCTCCCAGTGGTTGAGATCGTCTGGCTTAGTGCGTGCAACAATCTTGCCGGTCTCACTATCGACAAGAACTTTGCTGACAACTTTGCCGACATCCCTCTGGATTAAAAGCAATCTTCCCTTGTTGTCAAAGCCGACCAGTTCAAGCTCAGAGCCAGCCAAAGGCTTTCCCGGCTGATGCAGATAATTATTCAACTCTTTGATGCGGTGGCTGGCCTCTTCCAGCTTGGCTTGGCGCGACTGCGCCGCAGGCAGTTCTGCGCCGGCCAAAGCGCCTATATCAGAAGCTCGCCCAACATCTTTGCGGCTTTCGGGCGCTAGATTATCGCTATTCAGCTTGAGCTCGGGAGCAGCCCAAGTATTCTCAGCAATGTCGATAATTTTTCTTTCCTTACCGTCATCGCCCTTAATTCGGGTATCCTTAAAAACCTGGTCGCCGAGATTATGCTCTTTCATAGGCACCTCCAGAAAAAACTTACCCTTTCAAGAGTTAGGCTAACCCTAAGCTGATGGCGCAGATACTAATAGTTGAAGATGACCGAGAACTGGCGCAAATGATCGCCTCATTCCTTGAATTTGAGGGGCATATCGCCTGGCAAGCTTACGACGGCAAGACTGCACTAGAAATAGCACTCTCAAAACCCCTCGACCTCTTGATTTTAGACTGGGATCTGCCCGACTTGAGCGGTATAGAAATTCTCACCCGGTATCGAGAGAATAGCTTGACTGCTCCGGTAATTATGCTCACCGGCAGATCAGATCCAAGAGAAAAGGAGACCGGATTAGATAGCGGCGCCGACGACTATGTCACTAAGCCTTTCAAAATGACCGAACTGGGTGCCCGCGTCAGAGCCCAGTTAAGGCGCCAAGCGAGACTAACCAGCCATACTTTTACCCTGGGCAAAATAGTTGTCGACAAAGATAAGATGACAGCTTCGGTGAATGGTTTAGCTTATGTTTTGTCGGGTGTTCAGTTTAAGCTATTAGAACTAGCAGCCAAGCACCAACCTCTAGAGCTGGACGCGCAAGCAATCATTGCCGCTCTAGCCCAAGAAAAGCTGCAAATATCAGAAGAGAAACTGCAAAACGAACTGCAAAACCTCAGACAGAAAATCGATGCGGAAGGGGCTATAGTTTTTCCGCATCTATATTCCAAGCAAGATACTAGTAATGGTAATTGCGCATCTGGCGAAGACGAAGACGCCCAGATGCTTGGCACCATATTAGACGGCAAGTATATTTTGCAAGACACCTTGGGTGGTGGCGGATCAAGCTTGGTGTTCCGGGCTAATCATCGCCATCTAGGCAATACGGTGGCTGTGAAAATTCTGGTTGCTGATACTTATTTGCAGCCCGATGCCAAAGCCAGATTTATGAGGGAAGCGGCTATCAACGGGGCTCTCAATCATCCTCATATTATAGAAGTGAGAGATTTTGGCATCGCCGAAAGAGGGCAGCCCTATCTTGTCATGGAATACCTAAACGGCAAAACTCTCAATGACTATTTAGAAAGCAGACCAACGCCGCTTTTTCGCGACCTCTTGCTAGTCTTTAAGCAAATCTGTCGCGCCCTCGGCCATGCCCACAAAGCCGGCATCGTGCACCGTGATGTAAAGCCGTCAAACATTATGGTAATGAGCGAGCCCCAAGAAGAGAAGAAGGAAACTTTTTTGCAGGCGAAACTGCTTGATTTTGGACTGGCTAGACCGCTTTTGGTGAACGACAACCGCATTACCATGACCGGCCACATCATCGGCAGCGCCCCCTATATGAGCCCCGAACAGTGCCGAGGCGAAACCGTGGATGAAAGAAGCGATCTCTACAGCTTGGGTTGCACTTTCTATGAGGCAGTGCATGGCGACATGCCCTATCCAGATAACGATGCAGTGTCGATTATACTGCGACACCTAAAGGACCCGCCGCCTATTATTGCACTCATATCGCAACCGCCGGTGGTGAATAGTTATCTCACTGAACTTTTGCACCGCTGCCTGGCAAAAGACAAGAACGCTCGCTTTCAGTCAGCCGCTGAGCTGGAAGTCGCCTTCGACAAAGCATTGCAAATCACCGCTCTTTGACAAAGTAAATATAGTTTAGTTTACTCAGGTAACAGTCGCAACATACCGAATGGATTGAAGCGCACGTCTTCCTCGCCAATATGTTTGCAACTTTCAATTTGAGCTTTCACTTTGCCGCTCTCTTTAGTCAAAGAAAAAGTATGACCGGCTTGAAACTTATCCCCTTCAGAAACCAAGAAATACCCCATCTCTTGAAAGAGATCACGGGCTGTCTCGGCAAAACGCTCGGGTGCGCAACCAGTGGCAGAAAGGGTGGAAGCCGAAACTATGAAGTCGGGCAGTCCGAGCATGTGCATTCCGCAAGAATAATAGATATATTCGAAACGTATGGGCATAGCCACAAAACCAGAAACAAGGGCAGCCAACTCGTCCTGTGTCGCAAGTTCGCCGACGGCGCGCCAGGCAGCAAGCGAATGAGAAAGCCCGGCACTTTCAAGTGAAATTGCCAGGGCCGGTGCCTCTGCCAGGGCTCTAATCAATGACAAGAAACGTTTTGACTGAGTGAGCGCTTCGCTTGCCTTAAATGGCTGACTGCGCACCACATAATAAGTGGTATGCCTGGCAATCTGGCTGAGTTCGTCTTTTTCAGCCGGATAGATGCCACTCATCTGCGAGATCACATGCTTGGTCAGACCTTTGTCAAAATCACGCCTGCTCACTTCAAAGCCAGACTCGTTCAAAATCTCACGACAGACAGGGGCGCCGGCACCGCCGGTCAACACATAGAGCACTAGGCTTGGCCAGCAAGACTCAACAAACTCAATGCGCCTTCTATGCCAATCTAAGGCAGCGTTCTCAAAATCAATATCGACTATTTTGCCGTCATCAACCGTGGCTCTCTTTGAGCGCGGCACCATGACACAAACTGCATCGTCTCTAATTTTATTGATTTCGGCTTCGCTAAGCGGTCGCCCCTGCTCTTTCTCTTGCGCGGCAAGAAGAATATGCAGGGGAGGCACCGGAAGCGGAACTAGTTCTTCATCGAATGACATGTTGCAAATGATACTGCCTTTTTTCTTGAAAAATCGAGTTTCTTCTCAGCCAAGAAAGCCACATTTTTACTGTAATCGCCCGTCTATAGCAAGTATCAGAGCCACTCTTCAGATTAGTATGTCGGCTCAATATTTCTTGAACTTCAAAATTTTTGACAGCGTTCACATCAAAATCACGTTGCGATAACAAAATAAGCGATTCTCGCAAGCTCGGCACGGCTAGCATACGCGCCAACAATGCCCGGGTTCGCTGGGTGCGTGAGGCTATAGACAAAAAGGTCGAGCCGGCTTCAGTAATTTCAAAGCCACGATGACCACTGCGGCTGCGTCGAGCCAGCCCCAGATAGGAGGCTGCATTGCCATAATAGTCGGCTTGCCTCTCTTCAAACTCAAAATGTTCGGCAATCTTGCTTTTGCTCGCCGGCTCAAAAGCTATAAACTGCACCAGGTCGACCAGTCTATCCATGTCATCGGCTTGCGGAAAGGGAATGCTGTCGGTAAGACCGGCCGGCTCTTCGAGTAAGGGCGAGGCAGAAAGAGCAGCATCAAAGTCTATAAGAGCAGCTGGATTATCGTTAATGACGAAAGAACGATTAGAAACCACTTCGACTTCGCCGAAAACTTCGCCGATTCTAAACTCGGTCAGTACTATTTCTCCGTTTGAATAAGTAAGAAAGATTGGTCTGACCGCCTTATGGGTGCGTGTGCGCCACTGATAAAAGGGGTACAACAGCTGCCTTATATTGAAATCATTGCGCCTGCCGATTTTGGCTTCGATAAGAATCAAATTATCGGCGCTCTCATAACCTGCATCTATTTCCAACTGCACATTAGAGACTGTAATTACTTGACCTTCGGGCAAGGTGAGATTGAATTGCCCGGTGAATGAGCGCCCGCGAATGGTCAACTGCAGCGCCTCGTCTGCACAAAAGGTTTGCAGCAACCCGGAAAGATAGGCATAGTCGATCACCTGAGACTCACTACTCAGGGCGCCACCACATTTGAAACTATCATAAGATTGCAGATCAACTTTAGATTGATAGGCTTCTGTTTCTAGCTTCTCAAAACAATCGTCAAATCGATAGTAAAGCTTATTCTCAGAATCACGAAACAGACAATACAAGCCATTTTGCACCGGCAAGATGTTCAAGCCATAATCTCGAAAGACAAGTGGTCTTTCGCTCAATGTATCGAGTTTCGCCATCAAACGCGGCTCCCTAAAAGGCTTGAGAGCATCGGCATTGACAAAAGCCAAACCACGCGCCTGTAGATCTCCAAGCGCATAACTGCGCTCCAAGAAATCCTGCCAAGCACTATCGTTTGCCAGAGACAATGTCAAACTCCTTTGACGGCAAGTACTTCTCTAGCGCTAGCGCGATCGCCGGTGCAACTGATAAGCCTGGGCGCATCCAGTATCTTTGTTTTAAAACCAAGACTCTTGTAGAGCTTGACTACACGCGCCGTGGCTTGGTTTGAAAGCACGACCGGACCAGAATGCTCGGCCAGCCACTGCGCCAGCCTGACTTGGTCGTCCCATCCGAAACCTTCTTTTGAATACTGAGTAAATTCCACGTCATAAGGCGGATCAGCGTAAATGAAGTCGTCGTCTTGCACAGGGACAGACTGAAAGTCTGAAACGCTAAATTGCCAATTGGCAAAGACTGACCTATAGTGCTTGAACTCATCGGTAAACTGATCATAGTTGATTGTTTTATAGCGCCCGAAAGGTACATTAAATTCACCCTTCTTGTTGAAGCGACAGAGCCCGTTATAGCCGGTTCTATTGAGATAATAAAAAAGTTCAGCAGCTTCCCGGCTTGTCGACTTACCCTTACTGTTCAACTCATTGAATCGGGCTCGGCACTCATAAAAAGACTCTTCATCGTTGCGCATAGACAGGCGCACCTTAAGCCCTTTCTTGAGCCAAAGATAAAAATTGATAGCATGCGGATTGATATCATTGAGTAAGGCTTCTTCTGGCAGCAAACCTAAAGCCACAGCCAGACCACCACAAAAGGGCTCAACCAGTCTTCTCTGACTATGCTTCTTCCAGATCTTTTGCAGATGCGGCACCAGCCAGCGCTTTCCGCCAGCCCATTTTAGCGGCGGCCGCACCCCCAAGCCTTCAGCGAGCATATATCGAGTTGCCGTCGCCAAGGCGCTCTCCGCAAACCAAACAAGTAATTCACCTAGGGATTATGAAAGAAAAGCCTCTTCCTGTCGATATACAAACCGTATATACCCTATAATTTACCAGAGCCTTGGAGGATGAAATGCAGTTCACCGCAGCAAACGGCGTGCAGCTACCGCAAATAATGTATGGCACAGCCTGGAAGAAAGAAGCCACCACAGACTTGGTGCTTAAGGCAGTCAGGGCTGGCTTTAGAGCCATAGATACCGCCAACCAATTGATTCATTATGACGAGGCACTGGTAGGAAAGGCATTATTAGAGCTTTACCAGGGCGGATTGAAGCGCGAAGAACTATTCCTCCAGACAAAATTCACCTCGGTGAACGGTCAAGACCATCGCACCCCCTATGATGCTAAGGCTCGTCCGGCTATACAGGTGGAGCAGTCATTCGCTAGTTCTTTAGAACATCTGCACACTGAAGTAATTGACTCTTATGTCTTGCACGGCCCTTATGGCAGACGAGGTCTGACTGCCGAAGATTTGGAAGTATGGCAAGCGATCGAAAAGATCTACAAATCTGGCAAAGCACGAATAATCGGCGTGAGCAACTTTAGTGCCGACCAATTAGAAGAGCTTTGTTTGAAAGCCGAGATCAAACCCATGGTAGTGCAAAACCGCTGCTATGCCGTGATGGGCTGGGACAGAGATGTACGCGATGTTTGCTCTGAGAACAACATTATCTATCAGGGCTTCTCGCTCTTGACCGCCAATGGCAGAGCACTGGCATCACCCTCGGTGCGCGCCGTCGCCACTAAATATGGCGTCACCATGGCTCAGTTGATTTTCCGCTTTTCTCTGCAAATTGGAATTTTGCCTCTTACCGGCACAAGCGACCAAGAACATATGAAAGAAGACCTGCAAGCTCTTTCTTTCGAGATAGATCAGCAATACATCAAAATGATCGAAGCAGTGGCCACTATTGAGTAGTGGGGCTATCAAGATTTAGCGACGCACAAAGTAGATAAGCTTTTTGTTGTAATCGATGGTGTACTGATAGTCGCTATAGGCTGTCTGACCCAAGAGTGGGTAAGGCATGTTTGATTGCATAACCACGCCTATCTCAAAGTTTCGCTTCTCGATAGGTCCTACTTTTAGCGATGAGACCGGAAACATCTTGCATAGTGTGTCGCCGGCAATCCCCTGGGACATAGAGGTAGTGGCATCATCGGGAATCTCCAGACCAAGCTGCCGTAAATGCTCAGGAGAGAGAGCCACGCCAGAGGCGCCGGTATCAAAGAACATCGGAATCTTCTTACCGTTCACTTCGGTGTCGACTACTATTTCATTGCCCATTCTTCTAAATGGAACGGCATTCTTATCATTGTTGAGCGATGCATAGATAGAACCACCGCTATCTCTGCTGCGCTTAACGAAATGAATACAATGGGCGGCGTTATCGACTGTATATTTGAAGTCTTGGAAAAATGTCTGCCCGAGTAGCGGCATACCCGGCATGTATTCCTGCACCATGATGGGAAAATTCTTGCGGGTAATATTGGAAAGTGAAACGTCGGCTTTAGACATCCAAACTTTTTGGGCGCCGCCTTCACCCACACCGTGTGCTTCGCCATGGGCCTTGCCGGTGGGCACAGGCAAACCCAACTCTTTCATGTGATTGCGCCCCAAAACCGTGCTTTCGGCACCTGTGTCAAAAAGCATCTTGATTGGACGGTTGTTGACTGTCACATCAAAGACGAAACAATTGCTTTCTTTTGTGAAATAGACCCTGGTTTCATCAGGAATGAGATCATTGGCAGCAGAGCGTCCGTAAGGCGCTTCTTGCCCCCCGCCCTGCCATTGCCTTCCCTGGCTTGCATTAGAACTGCCTGAAGAAGCAGAAGGATAACCGCTGCGTCCCTGTTGGGCGGCGGCCGCGGCACTGGGGTCGAGGGTGGCGATGGCGCTCAGGGCTTGATTGGCGGCCACAGTACCTGGAAAGCCTTTCACCACCTGCCTATAGATAGACATGGCGCCGTTGCGATCACCCATATAGTGCCGCGAAAGACCTAAATAGTAATAGGCCATGCTGTTCTTGGGATCTTGCTTGACAGCCGACTGAAAAGACTGACAGGCGGCATTGAAATTCTTAGCAGTAAGAAGTTTTACACCGGCAGTATAGGCATCATCGGCATAACCAGGCAGAATTGCCTGCAACACAAATGCCGCCAGGAAAACCCCCGTTTTCACCACGACACCACTCTTCTTTCTCATTTAGCCGGCGCCTCCCGAAAGCAGCTCTCTCAAATAGAGTATCTTTTTTCTTACATAGTCGCTATATATCAAAGCCAACTTTAGACCAAGCGAGCCGTCCTTAAACCCGCCGCGCAGCACAAAACGCTGAAAGAAGGTCCAATAGGGGTGCAAAAACAGGTTAAGCGTGCTGGTTCGAAAGCCCGCCTTGGCTCTCCCGTTTTCAATGCGTCCGTAAAACTCTTTCGCCGAGAGCCTGGCATATTTTTCCATCGCCTGTGCAAAATCATCGACAGTTCGATAAGAATAATGGTCCATGTGATTTTTCAACACCGCCTTGGGACCATCCATCTTGATTGCCTCATGCACCAGTCTATCTCCGAAACGCCCCGCTCCACGCTTAATCAGACGCAACTGGGCATCGGGATAAAAGCCGCCGTGCAAGACTGCCTTTTCGCCAATATAAAGTACCCGCGGAATCTTATAACCATCGAACTGGGCAAAGCCTGGTGAGGCAATAAGCTTTTTCATTTCTTCCACTAGGGCCGGACTCAAAATTTCATCGGCATCAAGACTCAAGATCCAATCACCCTGGGCTTGGTCGATGGCAAAGTTTTTCTGGGCGGCATAGCCAAGCCACTCCTGAAAGATGACCCGGGCACCTCGGTCAGATGCTATTTCACAAGTCTTATCGCTCGAGCCCGAATCAACGACGATTATCTCGCTGACCAAATCTTTAGCAGCATCAATCACCTTACCGATGGTGCGCTCTTCGTTCTTTGCAATTATGACCAGAGAAACTGAAACCGGCGCTTGTGTCATCGTCGCCTAGTGCCTACCGAAGTGAATGACGCCTCGGTCATAATCGATGGAATATTGCTGGTCTTGCAAAAAATTGCCGCCCAAAAGCGGGTAGGGCTGAGCGGAATGATCGACAACGCCGACTTCGACATCGCGCTTCTCTACTGGTCCAAGCTTTATGGAACGCACCCGAGTGAAACGAGTGCGACTGGTGCCCGCCACACCTTTTGTAGACATTTCACGCGCATCATCAGGCACTGTAATGCCGCATGCTTGAGCTTGAGACTGAGTAAATGTTATCCAAGAAGCGCCAGTATCAAACCACATCGGCACATTGCGCCCGTCCACTTGGGTCATGACCATGAGTTCTTTACCTTGCCTTTCAAAAGGCACATCATTAGCCGTGATCGGCTGCGAACTAGTCTGCCCGGTTCGCTTTTGGAAAGTGATCGAATTATTGTTGTTATCGACGGAAAACTTCAAATCATACAAAAAGCTCTGTCCGATGATGGGATAGTTATCCATCTCATCTTGCACTATGACTGGGAAGTTCTTTCTGATGATATTACCGACCGAAAGTTCAATATTATAAACCGCAGCTTTTTTAGGGCCACCACTGCCGGTGCCAAAGACGTTGACACTTTGTGTACTCTTGCCTAGGTTAAGCCCCATGTCTCTTATGTGATTCATACCGAGCACGACGTTTTCGGCACCGGTGTCAAACATCATGCGGGTGGAACGACCATTCACACGGCCGTCGAGAATCATGCAGTTATGCTCTTTGGTGAAGTTGACCCGGCTTTCATTTGGCACGATGTCGTCACCGGAAGACACAGCGCCGGAGGCATTACCACGGGAACGACCGGCACCGGTGGCTCCGCCGGCCAAGCCTAACTGCTGCAAAATTGTCGGATCGATACTTTGCATACCGCGCAAGGCTAAATTACAGGCATCGCTGCCGGAAAAATCGGAAACCACTTTGGAATAAGCTTCCATGGCGCCGGCGCGGTCACCCTGATAGTGCTTAGCCAGACCTATATAGTAATAAGCCATGGCATTGCGTGGATTGATCTTGATGGCCTGATTGAAATGCTGCAAAGCCGGTGCAAACTGGCGAGCAGTCAAAAGCTTCACACCGGTGGCGTAAGGGTCGGCTGGAGCCGCCCCGACCTGAGGAGCCGCAATAGCAACATGCACACAAAGGCATGCCGCCATTGCTATTAAGGCTGACCGACTAAAGCTTGTCTTCACGCCATTCTCCTCTGCCAACAGTGCCTACTATAGTTAGACGCCCAGTTGTTCCTTGAGAATCACCTTTTGCACTTCCGATGTGCCTTCCAGTACTTCGGTCAGTTTGGCATCGCGATAAATTCTCTCAAGCGGCTCGTCGCAAGAAATACCCATCACCCCAAAAATCTGAACCGCTTCGGCCGAATGCAAACGAGCGCTGCGCGAAGCATAACTCTTAGCCATGGCGGCATACTTACGGAACTCTTCCGGCTCGGAAGCATGAGACCAGGCGGCTCTATAAGTGAGCATCTGAGAAGCAGCCGATTCGGTTGAAAAATCAGCCAGTTTCCACTGCACACCTTGGTATTTGGCAATTGGAGCGCCGAACTGCTCGCGATTGTTGGCTCTCTCTGCAGCCAGCTTGATGCCGACATTCATCAAACCAAGTGCAGCACCAGCTATAAGCACCTTTGATAGGTCGAGGGCGGCGGCGGCAATCACCAGACCATCACCGCTTAGAGCTTCGGCACTGGCTTTGGCGCCCTTGAACTCGACATCGAAGAAACGAGCAGAGCGGAAACCCATGGTGGACTTGCGCTCAGATAGAGCGAGAGCATTATTCTGTGAATCGACCAGAAAAACTTTGAAGCCGTTCTCGTCTTTAGCCAAAACGGCAAATAGAGCAGGCATGTCGGCGTTGACCACCCAGGTCTTGGTGCCGGTCAATTTAGCATCGGCAGCATTACTAGAGCTAAAACTAAAACTAGTTTGGCAAGCAGAAAGGTCTGATCCGGCTTTATCTTCACTGAAAGCCTGGGCGCCAATCATCTCGCCGCGAGCCAACAAAGGCAAATAGCGGGTTTTCAACTCGGCGCCATAGCGGGTGATCACCTCAATGACGCTATAGTGCGAAGCCAGAGCCATTGCCAGACCAGCCGAATGACCAGCCAAAGCTTCTACAAAAAGAACCGCATCAAGCAGGTCGCCCCCTTGACCGCCAAGCTCTTTGGGGACCGTGATGCCCAAATAGCCAGCCTGCGAAAGCTTGGTCAGCATATCTTTTGAACAAGCTTTGCCGGCATCTAGATCGGCAGCATGCGGCGCCACTACTTCATTTACAAACTTGAGATATTGTTCTTGCAGACTCTTTTGAGCTGCGCTTAAGAAGGTGTTCACGGAAACCCCCACAAATTAGTACTACGATATGGTTGGATATTTGGCATCAAAAGCCTGATAAACTCCAGATCATAGCACCTGTAAATTAAATGCCGCAGCCCCGGAGCGAACGATTAATGACCATGCCTCTAATTGCAAAGTGGATACGTAAAGCCACAAACCTTCTGGTCGAACCGGATAAATCGGCGCCGCCCGGCGATGATTTCGGGCTCGAACATGTGCTCTTTTATCATGGCCTTGTGGGCAGCAGCCCTGAGTCCTCCAGAGCTTTCAAAGATGTCAGAGCCGATTTTATTTCTTCAGTAAATAGAAATAATTCGCAGAATCTTTGCATCTGCCTAAAGTTGCCGCCTCTGCACTGGGAAGACAAGCTGAAGAAAATTGTCGACGAGATCAAAGACAAGCAATACGATGCACTTATTCATGTCTTGCTGCCTAAAAATCTTGAAGAAGCTGAACGCGCGAGCCACGACCCTCTCTTGCACTCTGATTGGCAAGTTAGGGCAAATGCCGCTAACTTGCTAGCCTATCTGGGCGCTCATCAAGCCATCGAAAGATTAGTCGAAGCCTTGCACGACACCGCCGGCAGTATCACTAAAGACGCCGGAGGCAGCCTGGCTAGAGAAGCTACCGGTCCCGCTTTCTGCCATATTGCCCAAGCCCTGTCTCAATTGCGCACCGAAGTTTCACGAAAAGCATTAGCCGGTTATACCGAATTTGCCGGCGAAGACTGGATAAGAGTAGACGCCGTCAGCGCTCTTTCTCACTGGCCCTTAGATGAAGTAAGCACGCCTCTGGCTGCCGCTTTTAAAGTGCATCACCGCTTCTTCGATTATCAATCGGTAGCGGCGGCAAAACATCATAAACCAGCCATCTTCTTAAGAGCAGTCAAAGAAGGCGAGCCTTTAGATGAAAAAGCTGCAGTCGGTCTTGAAATAGCCATCGGCTTGGTGGAAGCCTTCAACTCAACCTTCGCCGGGCAACTGCATACCGCAGCAGAACTAGGCTTGCCTCAGACTTTGAGTCATTTAGCCCTGCTCAAGTCAAACGACGCCCTGGCTATAAGAGCCTTGAGACTGCTTCTTGACTGGCTTGATGAGAACGTCGCCCTGGGCAGAGGCAGCGCCCAAGCCGATTGGCCAAGCGCCGAGAAAATAAGCGCCGCCAGGGCTCACTGGCAAGATTGGCTGCAAGACGAAACCCATAAGAAACAGCTCTTGCTTGATCTCGAAGCTTTCAAGAGTCACACGCAGCGCAATAGCGCCTTTCGCCACAAGATTTTGCTGGCCGGTGAAATCAAACTGACGCAAGCTCAGGCGAGCTTGATCAAGATCGCGGACGAATCGACCGAATTTAGACTAGAAGCAATCGAAGCCCTGCATTTAGCCGGGGATAGCGAAGCTGCGCAGCCTCTCACCAACCTGGCACGCAAGCTTGTCAATTTAGAAAGCCGCAAGTTGCCCAAGAGCGCAGTGCCCTTAAGTGAAAAAGACCCTGTCAATGCTGAAATTTACTGGCAGATCTTGCGTACCCTGGGGAAAATGCCCACCGCCGAAGCCCTGGCATTGATGCTGGAAGCAATGGAAGACGTTGCGCCGGACAAAAGAGAAGCCGCCATCGACTCAGCTGCCAATATTCTCGAGCGTACCGACTCGCAAATCGCCCGCGCCGGTGAAGTCAAGCAAGCTTTGGTGGAGGCGTTGACAGATCCATCCGCCTCGGTCAAATTGGCGGCAGCTCGTTCTTGCGGATCTCTAGGCATCGCTGCCGCCGTGCCTGGTTTGGCAAAACTAGTGCTAGCCGGCGAAACTTCGCTTTCTAGACAAGCCCTGGAAAGCTTAGCCGAACTAGCCGCAAGAGGCGAGAAAGAAGCCGTAGTCGCCGCCTTGAACGAAACAGCAAAACTAGAGCGCAATAGCCAGAAAAGTAAACGAATAGTGGATTTCATCGATAACCGAATCAAATGAATCGTGCTAGTTTATAAGAAAACAGCACAGCGTTTGGCGGAACATTAATTGGATACAGAGCCGAAAAGCAATAATCCGGCGGAGAATAATCAAAGGCCCGAAGCTTCAAGTGGCGACGGCGCCAGTGCTTCCAATTTCTTGGCTTCAAGCCAGCGTAATCAAGAAATAGACGCTATCGCCGACCGCTTGATTGCCGCGCAAACAGCCGGAATAGTCGGAAACGAACCAAGAAAACGAGGCAAACTCGCCACTTACAAGCATCCAATGGTGGTTGACCTGGCAATTGCTATCGGCCTGCTCTTCGCCATGGGCGCCCTGACCGTAAGTTTTGTGCGCAGCTACACCGCCCACTCGGCAAAAACCAGCATTATGCAGGGCAACTACAAAGCCGCCATCCAAATCTTAAGAGGAGCACCGGTGCCGGACATTTTCGGTGGAGCGGCTATGGAAAATAGCGATGACCTGCTTAACCAAGCACTCTATCTGGACGCCATGGAAAAGCTGGATAACGATCACAACGACCAAACGGCCCCGCAAGAACTTGCCAAGATCACACCCGGCTCTCGCTTTTACGACTTAGCCCAAGAGCAACTGGAGCGACTGAACCAGCTCAGACAAGAGACCGAAAAGCAGGAACCAGCCACTGAATCAGACGCAGGGACCGGTAACGCGACAGAAGCTGGTGCCGGATCTGGAACTAACTCTGGCACGGGTGCTGCAGCAAGCACTGGCTCTGGCACCAATAGCACAGAACCTGGCGCGAATGCGGGAACAGACCCGGAATCAAAAGCTGGGGATTCGAAGACCGGGCAATAGACCGGTGAGAAGTCAGCGCTAAAGACCTGTGCTATTGCCAGTTACGATTGAGACCAGCCAAGCCGGAGCGGTGGCTGTGACTGCCAGGCAATTCGTTGTTGATCTGCTTGTATTTAGCTACCAATCCATCCTGCTGAAGCTTTCCAGTGACTTCATGCAGAGCTACCTTAGCTGAAGTTTTGTCAGCCACCACTACCTCAGGCACAAACTGCTGAGTGTCGTTCTGAAACGGGAACTTAGCCGCTTTCTTCAAATAGACAGTGCCGTCGGGACGAACATTGAAAGCACCGGCGACCGGCACTAAATCGCAAGCAGTCTGACCAGCAGTTTGGGCGACCGGCTGCGTAACCGATTTACTTGTTTGCCCGGGAGCTGACTCCGTCTTAGAAACGGACGCATCTTGAGACTTATTTTTGCCAATTGCTTTGCCCGCGGGAGCAGCTTGGGCCGAAACTTGAAATTGAGTCGCCAGCGCAACAGGCACAGCAACCATCAAAGACAAAACAGAAACCAGGCGCACTGACATAGATATCACCCCTAAATACGCTAAATCTCCGCCAAACGGCACAAGACCCCAAGATCATATATCGAGGTTATCAAGCGAAGGGGTAAATTAATACTTACTTTAGACATTAATCTAAAGCAAAGTGCTCTGCGAGCTGCAATTTGAAGAATTTACTCGACTATGAACTTCTTGTAGTCTTCAGCACTCATGAGGCTGGCGAGCTCAGAAGTACTATCGAGTTTCACCTTGATCATCCAACCGGCGGTATAACAATCGAGGTTTACAACTTCCGGCTCAGAATTGAGCTTATCGTTGACTTCGATAATTTCGCCGCTGACAGGCATATAGAGGTCAGAAACTGACTTAACAGATTCAATAACACCGAACTTTTGTTCGACCTTGAACTTCTCGCCTACTTTCGGCAATTCAACGAAAGTAACATCACCAAGCTGGTCGGCGGCAAAAGCGGTGATACCAATAGTGGCAACATCGCCATCGACTTTGATGTACTCATGAGTCTTGACATACTTGAGGTTGTCGGGGTGGCTGAGCGCTTGGGTTGACATCGCAAAAACTCCGGTCACTACTAAAATAGTAGTGATAGCTTAATAGAGATTGCGTCCAAAAATATTGAGCATCGAAAGAATGTAACCTAAAACTAAGATTCCTTCTTTTCTTCGTCCGACATAACCTGCTCGGCCGTCGACAGTCTTGAGTTTTGAGCAGTTTTGAGGCCATGCCGGAAAGCCGAATTGCTAAGCGAAACAATTGTCTGAGCAGCGTTGCCACCGCTTGCCATGACGACAAAGCTCCACTCAACCTCGGTTTTATTGCTTTCCAAACGATGGAAAAGCATATTGAGAAGGACGTCGGCGGCACCTTTGCTGCCTTCCAGCCCTTTAGGCTGCCCGTAGAGCCTTGCCTGTATGCGCCCTTCATCAACTCGGTCGTAAGTGACGCGATAGCGACAGCCAAGAAAATCCTGTTTGGTTAAAGCCTCACGCACAACAGCCATCGACTCGCCGCAAGAAAGAAAGTAAGTCTCAGCAGCCGGAATTAAATCGGATACTCGACTGGAGCGGCCGCTTCCGAATATCCTGACAAGTAAAACAGGTCCAATGCAGACCATGACTAGAACGACGCCAACTAGCGCCATCGTTATCACCTGTCCTGAGTTGATGTCCAACTCTTTGCCCCCACTTTAGCTCGCCAGATAGAAATTACTTGGCGACTTCCTTCTAATTGCTGCAGGCAGAAAGTCTATACATAACCAATCAGGTTCACAACCAGTCAACTAAAGAAAGACAGAAAAATGGACAGACATTACAGACATCAAGCCGAAAGCCGGGCTCATGCAATTGTAGACATTCATGACAACGAGAGAAAGCGGACACTGGATTTGCTAGCATTCTCGCTAATGTGGGCAGCGTATGCTCTTTTCTTGCTTTCGGTGCGATAAATCCAGAGAAAAAGATTTTCGTCTAAAAATCTTTTTTTGGAAAAAGTGACTCAAAGAAAGGGAAAAAGATTTTCTGCAGAAAATCTTTTTCCCTTTCTTTATCTAGTCAGCAGTCCGTTTTTCACATCCGAGCAGCGAAAAGCCGCCACCGCTTGACTACTTCTTACGCTTGTACCAAGGTCTAGTGACAACCTTAGCTGGAACCTTTGTATCTCTAATGGCAATCGACAATTCAGTGCCAACTTTTGTCAGCTCCTTTGAAACCATTGCAAAAGCAATTGGATAACCTACAAAGATTCCTTGCGAGCCACTTGTGACAGCACCGACCTCTTTATCACCCGAAAATACTGCATAGCCCTGGCGAGGAAGAGCCTTTCCTTCTGCTTTCAAGCAAACAATCTGGCGGCTAATTTCGCCGGCTTTCTGCTTGGCCAGCACATCTCTCCCAATGAAGTTGCCCTTTTCGGGCTTAACGCTCCAGCCTAGACCTGATTCGATGGGACTGATGTCCTTCTCTAATTCATGACCATAGAGAGGCAAACCGGCCTCCAAACGTAGAGTATCTCTCGCACCTAATCCACACGCCTCAATACCGCGCGAAGCGCCCTTCTCAAGCAATGTATTCCAGAGCCACTCTACTTTTGCTGCATCGACAAAAATTTCGAAGCCATCTTCGCCGGTATAGCCGGTTCGCCCAAAGCTTATCTTGACACCATCTATGATGGCTTCACCATATCCGAAAGAGGGCAGCTCAGCCACAAAATCGCCGGCAAGCTCGGCCAGCAATGGAACTGCTTGGGGTCCTTGCAAGGCCAAAAGCCCAAGATCATCGGATAGATTAGTCAAAGTAACGCCGAACTGGGAAGCATGGCTCTTCAGCCAGGCAAAGTCTTTATCAATGTTGGAAGCATTAACAACCAGCATAAAATTATCTTTTCTTCTATAGACAATCAGATCGTCCACAGTGCCGCCATTTTCATAGCAAAGCTGAGAATAAAGAGCACGATCTGGCACTGTTAGCCGGTTAACATCGTTTGCGATGACATATTGCACAAAATCTGCCGCACGTTCACCGGTAACCAAAAACTCGCCCATATGAGAAACATCGAAGAGACCGACCCTCTCGCGGGTTGCCATATGCTCAGTGACAATTGACTTGTACTGCACCGGCATATTCCAACCGGCAAAATCCACCATGCGTGCATTCAGCTTCCGATGAGCGGAGGCAAGAGGTGTTTCCCTGAGAGTTGTTGTGGACATCTAGGTATCTCCGACTGATATATCGAGAAAAAGATACCACTATATGCGCTCAGGAAGGCCTTTGCACAAACAAGAAACTGGTGAAGTTTTCACTAAGATCTTGAAGATTGTCTTCGACAATCTTTAGTCCGTTCAAACGGGCCAAGACCTTACTGCCCATGGTTGCCACAGACTTCGGCAACGTCCCCAAACCGAGCAGCTGCGCTACCTTTGCATGGTCTACCAACTCACCTTCTCCACTTTCTTGGGGTAGGTGGGGGTACTTTTGCTTGAGGTTGCCGGCACATTGCCTATAGACCTGGGGATGAGACATTATTTTTTCAATCTCAGAAATCTCTGCATCCGGCGCAATCATCAGAGCGTGGGCGATCTTGATGGCGAACTCCTCTACAATTTCGAAATTGTAGGACGACATAGCTTCTACCGACTCGGTAACAATGCCGCCTATTGAGTTGTGCATAGCAAACTGACCGCGATCTACCCGCCCCTCATGCAAAGCTTTCAAAACGTTTTCGGTGGTATGCAAATAAACCAATTCATAATTTTGCTCGGGAGTACGTGACATATAATGAGTCGCCGCCTCTTCATTGAAACTGCCGGCGCCACCCTGAATACCGATCACTAATCGGTCTTTGAAAATACGATTAGGCAAAAGCTTGTTGAACACCTTGTCTTGCGCCGCCGACAACTTAACTCTCATAGGAATAGTATAGGGATTGTAAGTTTGCAAATCGACGAAGAGCTGCCAGCTGTCTCGCGACACCTGTTCTCTAATGCGCAAGAGACCGGTAGCACCGGCGGTATCAATGTCCGTAGCCTTCATATTGAACTCGTCGAGAATACGTCCAACGAAATGCGTTAGCCCCTGGCTTTCCGCCGCCTGCCGATCATGCTCATCGCAAGAAAGATCGAGCACTTTAGCGCCCTGTGCGCCGAAAACGTCCTTTAGCTCAGCAGCATCAGACGGTGCCATCGAAGCATCCATAACAATCTTGAGATCTTTAATAGATAGGACATCAGCACGGCGCTCAACGCTATCAGGACCAAACATCGGATGCATGCACAAGGCGCGGGCGCCAGGCAAAGCAGGCAAAAGTCTAGCAAAAACAGCGGCGGGATGGACCTTTACCGAAAGAAGATCGACAAGCAGTTTACCGCTAAGCAGGTCCCTATGCTCTTCAACATGCGCTTCGAGAACCGACTCAAACAGCGAAATAGGCACTGCGTAGAAAATTGCGTCAGCGCTTAAGGCAGCACGGAGTTCGTCGACAAAGGTGGTTCCAGAAGGTGTGAAATTACGCCTCGACGCATCAATATCAAAAGTCACAACTTCAAAGTTGGCACTGAGAATTTCGGCAAACAAAGCTCCAAATCGACCAAGACCGATAACTGCACAATTTTTGATAGACATTGGTATCCATTCAGTTTGAAACACCGACAAAATTCTATGCCTTTATAACAACTCAGCCAGAATTTGTCCAAATAAAGTGGGAGGCCTACAAGGCGACCTCCCACTCAATCAGCGAATAAACGCTGAAGCCTATGCCGCTTGACCTATGTCACCGTCTTTCGCAGGCTCTTCTGTAGATTCGCCCTCCGAATCCTCTGCTTCCGCTGCCACTTCCGCAGGTGCTTCTTCTTCAGCTTCCGCTTCTTCGGCTTCTGCTTCTTCCGCTTCCGCTGCTACTTCCGCAGGTGCTTCTTCTTCAGCTTCGGCTTCTGCTTCTTCGGCTTCTTCTGCCTCCGCTGCTACTTCCGCAGGTGCTTCTTCTTCAGCTTCGGCTTCTGCTTCTTCCGCTTCCGCTGCTACTTCCACAGGTGCTTCTTCTTCAGCTTCGGCTTCTGCTTCTTCGGCTTCTTCTGCCTCCGCTGCTACTTCCGCAGGTGATTCTTCTTCAGCTTCGGCTTCTGCTTCTTCTTCAGCTTCTGCTTCGGCTTCTTCCGCTTCTTCTGCTTCAGCTGCCACTTCCGCAGGTGCTTCTTCTTCAGCTTCGGCTTCTGCTTCCTCTGCTTCTTCGGCTTCCGCTGCCACTTCCGCAGGTGCTTCTTCTTCAGCTTCGGCTTCTGCTTCCTCTGCTTCTTCGGCTTCCGCTGCTACTTCCGCAGGTGCTTCTTCTTCAGCTTCGGCTTCGGCTTCTTCGGCTTCCGCTGCTACTTCCGCAGGTGCTTCTTCTTCAGCTTCTGCTTCTGCTTCCTCTGCTTCTTCGGCTTCCGCTGCTACTTCTGCAGGCGCTTCTTCTTCAGCTTCAGCTTCTGCTTCTGCTTCCTCTGCTTCTTCGGCTTCCGCTGCTACTTCTGCCGGCGCTTCTTCTTCAGCTTCAGATTCAGCATCTGCTTCCTCACAAGCTGGCTCCTCGCAATTGGGCTCTTCACTCGCAGCTTCTTCTTTAGTTTCTGCGGTTTCTGCAGACTCTGCGCATGATTCTTCAGAATGCGCTTCCTCAGCACAAGCTTCTTCGCTAGCCGCCTCCTCACTGGGCTCCGCTACTTCCGCTGCGGCCGGAGCCTCAGAGCAAGCGGCCTCTTCCACATGGTTACCGCATGATTTTTTGTGCTTCTTCTTTGCCATAGCCGAATCCTCCTGATTCCAAAATTGGTCAAGAATTAGTTGATTTCCTGTTGAACAAAGTAGTACTCACGCATAACTCAGCGCGAAGCCGCACCACATCCAGACTCTGCTCCCAGAGCCACGGCAAAGATGGCTTAAAATCAGATTTTAAGCAGTTCTCAAAATAGCACGCAAGGCTTTAGACCTAGCGCCTGATCGCACTAAGATTTAGTTTTGAGTACGTTTGAGAGCGAGTCGAAAACGGCGCCAGAATCTGACGCTGTGATGCGACGCCTCGGCTTTCGAGTGTTTGCGTTTGAATCCTACACTTCCATTATTACTGATTTTGTTCAGTCTATGAATAGGTTATCATCAGAATTTTTGTTAAAATTTGAGTCTTTTGCGGCACCGATCATGGTGGCGTTTTCAAAAGAGAAAATTTGTTGCCTACGCTACAAATTGATCACCGCAAAAGCATCTATCTTTCTTCAATCTTTTTCTTAGATTGGCTGTCTATCTTAATCGTAAAGCCATCCGACACAAACTCTCCGCCATCCTCCGCAACCATCGGCTCTGACTTCTTCGCTATAGACTTATTCTGTAGATTATCCAGCTTTACGACCGACTGTTGAGTCGTCTCCGGCGCCACTACCCTGACTTGGTCTTCCTTTGGGCGCAAGACCTGAAACTGCGCTTGCACCTGATACACGGCTCTTGTCACCAACCAAATAGTTTCTTGAGTAGCTTCCAACTCACCAGCTTCTCTAAAGGTCTTGCAATCGGCCAACCGCTCCGATGCCCCCAAAAGCTTGGCTAGGGCATCGTGATAGCCTTTATTCCATTTATCGTCTTGATTCAAGCCGACATAATGGCTCGCCGTCTCGATTTCGTTGCCATCAACCAATAATTCAGCCACAATCGCCTTCAGCCGCTTCTCATAGCTTTCCAGACGAAGGCGACGGCGCTTCTTTCTGTTCTCAAAAAATCGCCATATATAAAAGAACAAAATGGCAAACAGAAATACAGCTACAAAGAGACTAAACGCCAAAACTGCTAATGCAAAGTGAAACACAACGCTCTATTGACCAGGCATAACGAGGCGACCACTTTGATAATACCCGTTTCGCCGCCTTAAAAATGATTAAAACAACCAGCTTCTTGATAACCAAATTTAAGCTCAAAGGTTATTCATGCCGACTAGCATCTTTTCAAGCCTGTGTTACACTCGGTTAGTTAATGGCAACCCAACCCTTCTCTATAAACTAGAGAGTCAGCAGTTCAGCCCAAGACTACATATTAGGCGCACAATTCCGTTCTCACCAACCGCGAGATTACTTCATGAACTTGCAAAATTGCTCAACAGTTAAGTCCGCCCTGACCGACCTGAGAGAGATTTTGAGCCGATGCCATGTCACAGGCGCCGACCAGCTTGAAACCAGTCGAATTATCGCTAACCTCGAAGCAACCATCAGCTCGATAGAAGAAAAATCCAGCGCCAAAGACGATATCCCGGCTCATCGTGCCGTGCCAATCATTCAAGGTCTTACCGCCCCAGCAATAATCTAAAGCCCGGGTCAGCTTCTCAGAAAATAGCAGTGCTCAGTTCTACACTAAGCACTTGTTTGTTTTGGCCTGCACCAAATAAGACAAGCACACATCCACCAGAAACTACCCAATGCCAGCCGCATGCAAAGGCTTAGTGCCGGTGTACAAAGTACTTATCTCTTTAAGCTGCATAGCCAGCACTCTGGCAGCATCAGGCTTGGCCAGGTCTTTCATACGCTTTCGCATTTCCGCCAGCCTAACATCGTCACACAGCAAGGTGACAATCTGCTGATAAAGAGCCTCGGCACTAAGATTTTCTTGCATAAGCACCACCGCCGCCTTCTGCGATTCTATATAGCGGGCATTGTGGGTCTGATGGTCTTGCGCCGCATACGGATAGGGCACAAAAATTGCAGGTGTACCTGAAACGGCAAGCTCAGCCACGGTCATAGCGCCGGCACGAGTGACAGCTAAATCGCAAGAAGCATACGCCATCGAAAGATCATCAAAATATGCCCGCAGATGATAGCGCGGACTTTGGAATAAGCCGGGCGGCAGCTGCTCTTTCAAGTCGTTGAGGTTTTTCTCGCCGCATTGATGCACAACCTGCAAATGCGGCTCGACATCAAGCAGCCTACTGAGACACCCGGCCACCGCATCATTTAACGCCTTCGCCCCCTGCGAACCACCGGTAACCAGCACAGTTTTTAGGTCAGCACGCAGCCCCAAAACGGCACTGACAGCATCGCGCTTGCGCTCTTCCATAAAGCTCATGCGCACCGGATTGCCGTTGAAAACTACTCTACCTCCGGTTTTGATGCGGGTAGCAGCCCCCTGCATACCAAGCGAAACAAGAGCAGCCTTGCGACTCAAAAGACGATTGACCAAGCCGGGGTGAGCATCGGGCTCGTGCACCGCAGTGGGCACACCAAGCAGATTAGCCGCCATCAAGGGCGGTGCCGAGGCATAGCCACCGGTTCCCAGAACCACGGTGGGCTTGAACTGTCTCAAGAGAGCCTTGGCATTGATCACCGCCGCCGAGAGCTCAAAACCCCAGGTCAAAAGACGAGGTGATAGTTTGCGTGGCAGACCGGAAACCTGCAGTCCGGCAAAATCGAGCCCGGCAGCCCGAGCCAATTTTTCTTCCGGATGATTTTTCGCACCTATATATAGAATGGCTTCCACTTCAGGGTCGCCCTTCAGCTGCTCAGCCACTGAAAGAGCAGGATAAATATGCCCACCCGTTCCGCCTCCGGTCAAGACAATTCTATGTCTGCCGCTCATAGTCATAGCCCGCCCTAGAGCCTGACCAGAGTCGGGCCCTGCCCAGACTTCTGAGAATTGTCGCCGTCTTCGTCGCCGTCTTCTTCTTCGTCTTCGTCTTGAATAGTGCCGCGGTCACGCGAAACAGACAACAGCACCCCGACCATAGACATGGTGATAACCAGCGATGTACCGCCGAAACTGATGAAAGGCAAGGTGATACCCGTAACCGGCAAGAGCCCGGTGGTCACCATCATATTGACGATGGCTTGGGTGCAAACAGCACTGGTGATGCCGATTGCCAGAAAGCGCCCGAACAAGGTGCGCGCAGCCAGCGCAGCACGAAAACCATAGACACCGAAAGCAGCGAAAAGTCCAATCAGCATTGAACAACCTACCAGACCAAACTCTTCGGCAATGACGGCAAAGATAAAGTCGGCATGTTGAACAGGCAGATAGTTCAGTTTCTGCAATGAGCTACCAAAACCCAAGCCCCAGAGTCCACCCGAGCCGATGGCATACTGAGCCTGAATGATGTTCCAACCTTCTTTCTGGGGATGCAGATAAGGGTTGAGCCAGGTCTCTATACGAGCCATCTGGTAGGGTGTCTTCTGAATATGATGCCAGATGAAAGTACCACCGCCGGCCAAAGAAGCAAATATAAGGAATGAATTGACGCCGCTTGCATAAATGAGGGCTAGCAAGCTGGCCATGATCATGCTGGCTGTACCGAGGTCGGGCTGCTTAACGACTATTGCCGCCATAATGAGCACCACGGCTATGCGGCAAAAAACCTGCCGATGCCACCAGAAATATTTAGAGAGACCCGACGAGAGCAAGATGATTGTTGCTATCTTGCACATCTCGGAAGGCTGGAACTGCAATGGTCCAATCTTGAGCCAGCGGCTCGACCCCATGGTGGTGATCGATAGACTGGGGATAAGGGTGAGACCGAGCATGGCCAGGGACAAAATGGCAATAGGCCAGGCAAACTTTCTCAGCCTGCGGTAGTCGTAGCGACTAACTGTAAACATAGCAAACAAGCCAATTACGAATGCAATCGTCTGTTTCCGCAAAAGTTCGGTTGAGTCTTGATAAAAATGCTGCGCTTCCGGCGCCGATGCCGAATATACCGCCATCAAACCAAAGCCGCAGAGACTCAAGGTGATTCCCGCCAGGGTGCGATCTATACCCCCGCGAAACTCTTTAGCCTCCGGTTGCTCCGGTTGGCTACCCCGCCCTGAACGGCGACGGCGACGCATATTCAGATCATTTGGTCCTGGCATGGACAAGTTCCTTGAAGACACGCCCTCTATCCTCGAAATCTTTGAACATATCGAAACTGGCGCAGGCCGGAGAGAGAAGTACCGGACCTTTGTTGAGCTTACCGCCCAGTTTTACAGCCTCCTCAAGACTATCGACTGGATATACCTCACTATAACCACCGTTTCGCAAGGCTCTTTCAAAACGTTCTTTAGCCTCGCCAATCAAGATTACACTGCTGGCATACTTTTTGACGACCTGAACCAACTCGTTTAAGGAAGTTCCTTTGTCTTTGCCGCCGGCAATCAAAACCACCCTATTGTTAGGGAAAGACTCAAGAGCTTTGATGGTGGAGTCGGTATTGGTAGCCTTGGAATCATTGTAGTAGGCTACACCATCTATAGTGGCAACATATTCAAGTCGATGTTCCAAGGCGGTGAATGTGGTCAAGCCGGCCTTAATCTCTTTCTCGTTCAAACCAGCGAGCAACCCGGCTGATATGGCAGCTAGACAATTTTCTTGGTTGTGTTTGCCAATGATGCGCACTTCGCTCTGGTGACAAACGACACGACTGCGGCTGCCATAGTTGGCGCAGAAAAACTCATCTTGCAGATAGGCGCCCTGAATGGCGGTGGCACACTCTCCATCCACCGAGAAGGGGAAGTATTCACCTGCATATATGGTTGACGCCACCACCGAATCATCCATATTGAGCACGGCATAATCGCTTAGGCTCTGATTCTTGAACATACTTCTTTTGGCGTCGATATAAGCATCAAGACTGCCGTGCCAGTCCACATGATCTGGGGTGAGATTAAGCCAGACCCCGACAAAGGGTGCAAAAGTAGGCGAATACTCCAACTGATAGGAACTGACTTCCACCACCAAAAAGTCGAGTGGGCGGCCGTCCAAAAGACTCATGATGGGCACACCAATATTGCCGCAAGCCGGTGCATTGCGCCCGGCGAATTCCAAAATATAAGAAATGAGAGCAGTGGTTGTCGACTTACCGTTTGTGCCGGTGACGGCAATAAAGGGCAGTGACTTGCCACCGTCTTCGCGAGTCTCGCGATATGCAAGCTCTATATCAGAGATAACTTCTTTTTTTAGGGACCGCGCTCTAGTGATCACTTCCGCCCGCGGCGGAATACCCGGGCTGGTGATAATTAATTCAGGCCAGCTCACTGTGCGCTCAGTATGGCCGCCGAATTCAACCTCAATATTGAGAGTCGACAGTTTAGAAAGTAAGTCGGGCTTAACCTTCTCACGCGGCTGAGACTCAGAAAGGAGCACCTGGGCGCCCCTTTCATGCAGGTAAGAGGCCGCAGCCAATCCGCTGCGACCCAAACCCAAAATACTTACTCGTTTATTTTTCCAATCTGCCACAAGGCAAATTGTAACAGGAGGCTTCTAAGAGGCGGTAGTTAAATACCTCTTGCTCTCTCCTTTTCTTTCATTTCCAACTTGTAAGCTTTGTTGGAAAGACTCTCTATTTTCTTGTTCATTTTCTCCACTTCCTTGGGCGGCATATCGGGAGAAAGAGCCATAAAGGCTTTGTACTGAACAACCGCTTCCTTCAAGTCTTTCGAGGTTTCAGGGCGGGAGCGTTCGAGAGCTTTACCGATGCCCAATCTGGTGTCAGCCACCTTGGGATTGCCGTATATAGAAGCATGATATTTATCGATAGCACTAGGTAACTGATTTTTACGAGCAAGATCGTCTGCCAGGGTCATATCCTGACGGGCCGAATCTTTAGCTTTCATAACCAGATTGAGACCGCGCTTGGCTCTTTCTTCTGCGCCAGGATAAGAAGAAGCCTTCTTGTAGGCCGCCTCAGCATTTTTCAAGTCTTTGATCATCAAGGCCAGGTCGGCTACGGCAAAGGTTTGCTTAGCGTCGGCGGCATTAGAGATGACCATATTCATCTGGGCATCTTCGTCTTTGAAGTTATTCTGAGCAAGAAGAGCTTCGGCATAGGCTATACGCTCGCCATCATTAGTAGGAGTACCAATGGAAGCCAGGTCAACCGGAACTCCAGCCATAGAGCGAAGTTTAGCCTGAGCTAATCTCAGTTCCATATCGTTGGGGTTCATCTTAACGGCTTGATCGATCATACGCTGAGCCGACTCAAACTCGTTCGAGACAAAGAAAGCACCAGTAGCTTCTTTGTTGGCCTTGAGGTAATAAGCACGAGTCAAGCCTTTAGCAGCGGGTGAGTTTTGTGGATTGGCATCAAGAACGGTTTTGTATTCCTTGATGGCATCATCCAGTTTTTCCAGCTTCAGACTCTGATCGGCAACTCTCAGGTGCAGATCGGGGTTGTTGGGCATCATCTCCAGACCAGAACGCAGTTCTGCGATAGACATCTCCAGGTCGCCGCGACCTTCGCGAATATCAGCGATGCGCAGATAGCAATCCGGATTCTCCGGTTTGATACGAATAGACTCCTGATATTCCTTGATACCGGCAACGGTATTACCCTGAGCAGTGTAGACATCACCGAGAGTCTGGTGCACAGGTGCGGAATTGCGGAACTGATAGAGTGAAGTATTCAACTCTTTGAGAGCTTCGTCATAAAGACCTTGCTTGAAATAAGCACGTCCCAGACCATAGTGCGCTTGCGAATTGCCGCTGTTATAGCTGATGGCGCTCTTGAAGGAAGATACGGCATCGGCATATTGCTCTTTGGTTAGCTGAGCCAAGCCCAACTGCGAATAACCTTCAGAGTACTTAGGATCTAGATTGATAGCCTGCTTGTACTCGCTGATCGCTTCGTCCATGCGACCTTGTTCTTTATAGATATTGCCCAAGGTGACATGACCTTCCGGCATGGAAGGATCGATATTCAAAGCTTGCTTCACTTCGGCTTCGGCATTGCGCAACATGGCGTCGCGATTTTTAATCACTGTGCCGGAAGAAGAAGTGAGACGATTGAGAATAATCATGGCTTTGCCGGCATGAGCCATTGCATTGGTCGGCTCCATCGAAAGCACTTTATTGAAATGTTCTTCGGCGGCATCGAGTTTGAACTGTTTGGCCAAAGCCATGCCATAGCCGACTGTGGCGGCCACGCTCTTGGGCGAACGGCCCATTTCACCTTTATAAAGGTCTGCCGCTTCGTCATATTTACCTTGCAGCATCAGTTGATCGGCGCGCACCACTTCGCGGGTGATACGAACCTGAAATGGTTTAGCTGCGTGGGCGGCGGAAGCAAAGCCAATTGCACCGGTCAGTACTAAACTGAATGCACATGCCACCTTGACGGTCTTCACCATCTTCAGATTTCTGCTTGTCATATTTTTCTCCGTTTCTCCATTCAACAAATAATTCAACATATAAAGGAATGACGCCGCCAACACTTGAAAAGCGGCATGCTTATAAAATGCGCTGGGCAAATTGTAGCAACGTATACTTATAAAAGTAGAAGCCATGATCGGGTTAAGACGACCCGGTCTGGCCAAGAGTTCCTTATATATGGAGTAGAATTCGTGTCCGGGCATTCCAAGTGGGCCAACATAAAAAGAGCCAAAGCCGTTGTAGATGCCAAGAAAGCCGTGATTTACGCCAAGATGTCACGCGAGATTATTGTGGCTGCCAAGCAGGGCGGGGGCGATCCAAACGCCAATTTTCGCTTGAGACAAGCGATTGATAGGGCCAAAGCCGAAGGCGTGCCCAACGACAACATACAAAGAGCAATCGAGAAGGGCACCGGAGCCGGAGCCTCAGACAACTTCGAAGAACTTGTATACGAAGGTTACGGACCGGGGGGCGTAGCTGTACTTGTCAAATGCACTACCGACAATCGTAATCGCACCGCCGGCGATGTGCGCTCTTATTTCTCAAAATTTGGCGGGAACCTTGGCGAGAGCGGTTGCGTCAATTGGATGTTCAAAGAACGCGGCGAAATACAAGTAGAGAAGCCGGCAAAATTTGATGAAGACGGCTTTCTTTTGGAAGCTCTGGAAGCAGGCGCTGAAGACGTAGAAATAAGTGATGACGAGATTTTAGTGATCACCAAAAGCGACAATTTAGAGGAAGTACAGAACGCTCTCAGCAAGAGCGGAAAGAAAGTAAGCTCAGCCCAGAGTAATTTGGTACCGCTCTCAACCGTGGAAATTACCAGCAAAGACACAGCCAAACTGCTTTTGAAACTGCTGGACAACCTAGAGAATCATGATGATGTGCAAAATGTTTTTGCCAATTTCGAGATGGATCAAGACTGGATGTCGGAATATCTAAATTGAATTGCCATGCATGCAAAATAGATTAAATCGCACAACTTTTGATAAAGAAAAGTAAACAGAGAAGCCGCCTTGTCATGATATGCCAGGGCGGCTTCTATTACTGACGGATTGGGAATTTGCACAAAAAAGCAACTTGTTATTACGGATCTAATGAGAAAAATAGGCGACGTTTAACCAAGCTTTTACAGACTGTTACGATCGCCGCTTGACTTCGATCCCCTTGGCACCATATTAAATACCACTCACAAACGGGAACAAAAACAGAGTCAGTATATACGGCTAGTTGTCATACAGCGTTTGGTTTTTATCAGCCTGTCAATCGCCCCAACCCTTAACTTTCTCCAATAAAACAGCTATCGTCGCCGCACTGAGAGCCGAGCCGTGTTGTCAGCAGATTTTTGACTTGCGCATCGCCACTCTGTTACCTTTTCGCCTGCTTCGGACCGAACCTTGACTAGAAGGAGAAAGACTCGAATAGAAAGCCGCACGGAGCCGTTAGAACCTAGACCGGTTGCCGCGCTAGCCCATAAGAGAGTTTACAGACCGATGAAAAGCAAGTTGTTTTTAGCCGCCATAATCAGCCTGTGCAGCACTGTCTGTTCTGCCTCGCAGGTGCTGGCTGCTTCCTCAATTGATCCAGAAGTTGAAGCTTCTGTATGGGAAGAGAACGACCGCGAACTGGCCTCAGTCACCCTGAACGGCAAAGAATTGATTTCATTCAAAGAAGGTGATTACAGCTCTTCTGATGAATCGCTGGAAGATCGCGCCGAAAACCTGGCAGATAAGCTGCAAGGGCTTCTCAAAGATGGCAAACTAGACCCGACTAGATTGGTACCCGCCCAAGAAGGCGAAATGGCTGCCATTCACGTGGACGGCAAGGCCGTAGTTACTTTTGCGGTACCCGATGTCTCAGGCAAAGGCGAAAGCCCTCTTGAAGCCAGTTTCAAACTGGTCAACAACATTAGAGGCATTCTCGGCGTACAGCCGATTCCCCAAAACTTCCTCAAGATGGCCGAAAGCCAAGGTGCCGACCAGGCATATGTCGCCCTTTCCAGAGTCGGGACAGCCGCCCCGACTAATTTCGAAGCCGACTTTTCCGGTCAAGCTTCCTGGTACGGCGGCAAATTTCACGGCAGACGCACATCAAATGGTGATGTTTTCGACCAAGACGGCTTTACAGCCGCCCACCGCACCTTGCCTTTCGGCACCAAGCTCTTGGTTATGAACCGCCGCACCGGTGATTCATGCGTGGTGGAAGTGAACGACCGCGGACCTTTTTCGGGAGACCGCATCATCGACCTTTCTAGAGGCGCCGCAAACAAACTCAATATGATCTCATCAGGCGTAGCCATGGTTGACTGCATGGTCTTGCAAGATAAGGTCAAATAAAGCGCAACTAAACATGAAGCTAAAGAAGTGCGACGCAATGCTATGCGCCGCACTCTTTGTTAGAATGGGCGCTCAAATAGCAAAAGGCAAAAGCGATGAGCAACCATGCTAACCAACAGGTTAAAGACAAGGTGAGGGTGAGAATAGCACCCAGCCCCACCGGTCATTTGCACGTCGGTACTGCCCGCACCGCTCTTTACAACTATTTATTCGCTAGACGTCATGGCGGCACTTTCGTATTGCGCCTGGAAGACACAGACGAAGTACGCAGCAAAGACGAATACACCAAAGACATAATTGACGGACTTAAGTGGCTCGGTCTTACCTGGGACGAAGGTCCAGACATAGGTGGACCCTACCCGCCCTATAAACAAACAGACAAAATCGACCATTATGAGCATTTCGCCGACAAGCTGATCAAAAACAAAACCGCTTATCTGTGCTATGCCACCACCGAAGAACTGACCGCTCTCAAAGAAGAGCAGAAAGAGACCGGGCAAGCACCGCGCTATGACAATAGAGGACGCGACCTCACCGATGCCGCCCGCACCAAATACGAAGCCGAAGGTCGTATTCCTTCGGTGCGCTTCATAGTGGAAGAACCACGCATGGTGTCATGGCATGACAGCATCAAGGGCGAGATCGCCATTGATACTTCAGACCTGGGCGGCGACATGGTGATTATCAAATCGTCTGGCGTAGCCATCTACAATTTTGCCGTGGTCATCGACGACATCGACATGAAGATCACCCATGTGATTAGGGGTGAAGACCACATTCACAACACAGCCAAGCAACTGCTTATTTACGAAGCGCTTGAAACAGATCCACCCGTTTTCGCCCACGCCCCTCTGATATTCGATCTTGAAAGACAGAAACTATCAAAGCGCAAACACGGCGAGTCGGTGCATATAGACTACTATCGAAAGAAAGGCTATATGCCCGAAGCAATAGTCAACTATCTCACCCAGATGAGCTGGACTCACCCGGAAGAGAAAGAAATCTACAGCCTGGAAGAAGCGGCCTTGGTCTTTGATCTAGACAAAGTCAGCAAGAGCCCGGCGGTCTTTGATGTCGATCGTCTCAACTGGTTCAACGGTCACTACATCAGACAACTACCAATCGAGCTAATCACCGAGCGGGCACTGCCGTTCTTGCAAGATTTCGACCTCAAACAGTACAGCAAGGAAGACCTAGAGCACATCGTCTCAGCTCTGCGCAACAACCTAACTACGCTCAGTGAAATCACCGACGCGGCTCGGTTCTTCTTTGATGCTAAACCGACAATTGAAGCAGAAGTGAAAGAGACTGTGCTGAAAGGCGATAAGGCACCGATTGTACTGAAGATTCTCCTAGACAAACTCTCGAGCTTTGAATTTGCCGACCCAGCATCATGTAAAAAGACAGTAGACGCCTTAGGCAAAGAAATAGGCATGAAGGGCAAAGACCTCTACTGGCCAATCAGAGCAGCACTCTCTGGCACAACCCATGGTCCAGACCTCGGAGCCACTATTTCTATACTGGGCGAAAAGCGAGTCCGCACTCGCATAGAGACAGCGTTAGAACATTGTTGCTTATCAAAGTAAGTTGCTTAGCAAAATAAAGTGAATTCAGAAGTCGAAAAAATTCAAGTATTCAATACCCTCACAGGCAAGAAAGAAGACTTTGTGCCTGTGTCGGGTAAGACTGTGAAAATTTATGCCTGCGGTCCTACAGTCTATGACTCAAGCCACCTCGGTCATGCCCGCAAAGAAATAGTCTGGGACACAGTGCAACGCTATCTGCGCTTTGTCGGTTATGACGTTATCTATGTGCGCAATATCACCGACGTCGACGACAAAATCATCAATCGCGCCAAAGAGCGCGGCATCGGACCAGACAAGCTGGCACGTGAATACACTTTTGCCTTCTGGGAAGACATGCACGCTCTCAATGTGCAAGCTCCAGATTTTGAACCGCGAGCCACCGAGTTTATCGCCCAGATGATAAGCTTTGTGGAAGGCTTAATCGCAGCCGGACACGCCTATCAAGCCGGTGGTGATGTCTATTTCGACGTGGCAAGCTTTGACGACTATGGAAAACTGGGCAAGAAAAATCTAGACGAACTTTTGGTCGGTGCCCGCGAACAAGTGGTGGCACAAGAAGAACTGCAAAAGCTCAAGAAAAATGCCGTCGACTTTGCCCTCTGGAAAAGCGCCGACAAAGACGAGTTAGGTTGGCAAAGCCCCTGGGGTTATGGCAGACCAGGTTGGCACCTGGAGTGCTCGACCATGGTCAAACATATTTTGGGTGAAACCATAGATATTCACTCAGGCGGCGAAGATCTAGTCTTTCCGCACCACGAAAACGAAATTGCCCAGTCGGAAGCTTTGCACAAGCATCCACTAGCGCGATATTGGCTGCACAACGGCTTTATACAAGTAAGCCAAGAGAAAATGGCTAAGTCACTCGGCAATTTCAAAACAATCAAAGACCTCTTGAAAGAGTTCGAACCTGATGCCATCAGGCTTTTTGTCTTGCAGACCCATTATCGCAATCCTATCGATTTCAGCCCTGAGAGCCTAGCGGCGGTGAAAAGCGGCTTACAAAGACTGGTGCGGGCAGCGCATTTGAATGACGGACTAGAGCAAAAGGGAACAGCCGGCAAAGACATTTTGGCGGCGGCAGAGAAGTTCAAAGCTGAGTTCCGACAAGCCATGAACAATGACTTTAATACAGCTATCGCTATTTCGCATCTTTATCAAATAGCCGATCAGATTTCTGCTCTGAAAGACAAAGAAAGCGCCGCCAGACAAGTGCTTATCGATGTCTTGCTGGAACATGCGGCGGTCTTGGGATTAACCTTGCTGGACAATCGCAAGAATCTCAAAGACGAGCAAAAAGAGAAGCTGGTGGGCATCCTGCTTGACATGAGACAAAAAGCCAAAGCAGACAAAGATTTTGAACGCGCCGACGCGATCAGAAAACAATTAACCGATATCGGTATAGCCGTAATGGATACAGCCCAGGGCGCCACCTGGGAGACTATCTGATTCGCCCAGTTGTTAAGAGGCTCAAATCTAAGTCTTAGTTGCTAGTTCTTTTTCGGCGCCTTCTCTTTGCGATACTCATCGATTAAGAACTGCACCCGTGCCGCCGGGATGACATAGGCAGTCTTGTCTGTATCGCTATAGACGGTCACTCCGCGCACAGCTGACTCGCCGTTCATGGTTACACGACCGGTCATGACGTCTTTTTGCGAGCCTGGAATGGAAAGAATCACACCACCCGAATAACCTCTGGGAATAGGCGCCTCCACTTTGAAAAGGGTGCGCCCCTGATAGACATCTTTAGGCTGCTGGTCGAAAGGAATGTCGCTCTGATTGATAAGCCCCGAAAAACGAGCCTTGGCCATACTAATCTTGCCCTCACCATTGGCATTGCCAATCTGCACCAGGGGCTCCTGCTGCCGCCAATCGGTCACTTTACTAAGTTTAAGAGCTTGAAAGGTTTCTCCCGGCTTTGCCACCACTTGCAAAAGCGATAAGTCTTGCCCGGGACTGCGTTTGACCACAAAGGCATCGCGTTCTTCCTCGCTGCCGTCTGGG
Organism: Candidatus Obscuribacterales bacterium; assembly: GCA_019745415.1. Classification (GTDB taxonomy): domain Bacteria; phylum Cyanobacteriota; class Vampirovibrionia; order Obscuribacterales; family Obscuribacteraceae; genus Obscuribacter. The sequence continues at coordinate 209,199 of JAIETF010000030.1, forward strand.
CGCAAAAGCTTCACTTTCAGCCGCCCCTGCGATCCTTCCTCGACATGGGCATTTGTAGCCATCAAACCGTCTGAAGATACAAAAAATGCAGTGCCGGCTTTCTTGCCTTCTGCGGAATCAAAAGATACCGGGCGCACCGAGGGCAGAGCATGAACAAAGGCATAAAGCCTACGGCTGTCCATAGTCACGCCTTCGGTTGTGATTTTCTCCTTCACTGGTCGCGGCGTTCCGTCTGCCCCGGGCTGCATAACCGGTGCTTCAATTTGACGAGAACGACCGTTGTTCAAGGTCTGACTAAAGTAACAAGTATCAAACTCAAGCGCAGTAACCTGAGTGGCGTCTTTCTTACTTTTATAGATGTCTTTGCAGACAATGCCATTGTCTTGACTGTTGGGCGCAGTCATCTGCTGTACAAAGCGCTCAAAGGCCTGCCTGTCGCCAGGGGTCATCTGGTCAAAAGGCTTAATCTCCTGCGGCAATTCTCTATCGGTCTTGCCGCCGGCCACCTCATTTCTTCTATCGGCACCGCCCATAAGCAATCAAGCTCCCAGTTTCCAAAAACGCCAGCCAGAAAGAACAAGAACATATATACCCATAAGGCTAAATTTCGACACCCTTATGCCAAAAGGCGTTCTAGCGCCTCTTATAAATCAAATAGTCATAGTTCCAATCGCAATACTCTCGCGGCGGCATATTCTCTGAATAATACCGAGCAGTGCCGGCTATTTCATAGTGTTCGAGCAGTTTAGACTTAAAGCCGGCTTCTTTGAGAAAGTCATCGATTTCACCGCCTTCTATCAGGACCAGCTTAGGCTCTCTCTGCAGCTCATGCTCAAGCTTTTGCAAAATACGAGCTTTCATTTCGGCTAAATACTCTTTGTGCCGCCCCAGATAAAGCCCATCTATGCCCCAGCTCTTGCGACGGGCTTCAAGCCAGCAAACCAAACCGAGTTCATCGGCGCTAATAAAGTAGCCGCTTCGCCGCCCACAATTAGATAGAAGCGGGCACGCCGGTGCAGTGCGACCATTTAAGAACAAGATCAAGTCGCCCTCTCGGCTATATCGCTGCAAAGCCCGGGCTAAGTCGGGCGGGGCGCCAACAGCCTTTGCTTGCGAGAAAAAATGTCTAAAGCGATAGACTCTCTCAACCTCTAATAAAGGCAAAAACGAAAAGAAGAGCAAAATGGCAACGGCTAAGTTAAGCCCCCTAAGCCCCGGGAAAAGACGAGGAAATAGGCGCCCGGCTTGATCTAAATAGATGAAGAGCAAGAGCGGCAGTAAAGCAAAAATACCGGCACCACCAAAGACAAAATTGTCGGTAATGGCAGGCATGCTGATGGTATAGACGCTGAAGCCATAGATTGCAAAAAGCACCAAAGGGGCAAGCATTTTAAATTTAGCAGTGGCCGGTCTAAGCAAAAGAGGCAAAGCCAGAGACAGCGACAAGACCAGCAAATAAACCAGATCTCGGCGATCTGGCCCGGTGCCGACGCCGAACAGCATAAAGTTATCGAGGGCGAGAAAACCTCGGCGACAAGTAAGCACCTGGTCAAAAAAGAGCTTGCCGTCAAAGCCGCAAAGAGCACAAGAAAAGAGAAGTACGAGCAAAACAGACAGCAAGACCAAACCAAAGCGCTCTACCTTCTGCTTCAATGAAAGATCAAAATCCAGCAAGAGTAAATACAAAAATGGCAAAGGTAGAAAATTTATCTGGCAGGCAGAGAGGGCCGATACAAGCACTAAAGCAAACCTAGACCAGATCGAACGCTGTTGCAAAAGATCGGCTAGCACAAGAGGAATAAAGGCAAAATAAAGCAAAGCCTGATAAGTGCCTGTCTGAAAAAGAAAGGCGGTGAGGGCAAAGACCAGCACCGCAGCGTAGAGAGCATGTAAACCTTTAGCAGTCTCAGATGTAGCGGTAGCCCCTTTCAAGATCTTTAATAAGACAAGAGAAAGCAGACCTTGATAGAGCAAGACCAGAAACAAATTAGAAAGAGCCGACTTAACCGGTATCAAAAGTGCTGGAACTCTCAAGCAAGCAAGAACCGGTAAGTCGTCAAAGTAAAAGTCGCGATAAACGACCGCACCTTCCAAAAGACGCTTGCAGGCTTGCATAGCCAGATCGACTGTGGGAGAGATGGGTGAATCTATAATGAAAACGAATAGTATTTGCCAGAGAAATAGAGCAACCAAAGAAAGTCGCAAAGCAATTAAAGCAAGTCTCGAAGCATTTGAAGGGAGCGGCAAAGCAGTCATGGAACCCCCTTGGCATTATCTTTATCGGGTAGTCTTTTATAGACTGTCATGCCGTAGGCTTCGCCCACCTCAGGCAAGGCGCTGTAGTTTTCTAAAATATATGGCAGCAGCCCGAGACGGTCTAGAAGCTCAGGCATAGTCTGCTTCTGCACGAAAATCAAAACAGGTTTATACTTCTCGATATCTTCGCGATACAAGGCAACAATCTGCGCCCGCATTTCTTGAAAGCGCTTCAGGTCTTGCGGTTTCTTTACCTCTACAACATAATCTGCCACCACTAGAGGCATGGCATGTATAAAGCGCGAGCCCGGCTTGCGTCCACTCTGCACCATAGCCGGATAACCCGGTGCCATAGCCGTAGAAAGGAAAAGCACGGTATCACTCGCAGTGGCATGCTCGGTTATAGTTTTCACCGCCGGGCTTATTTCATGCTCATAGCAAAGTCCTTTTAAGCCAATGAAAGCAAGATCAAACTTCTCTAAAGTCGCCTCTTCTTCCTGCCCCTGACGGTAAACCTGATAAGCTCTTGCCGCCGGGAAAGCAAGGGCGAAGACCGCTGCCATAGCCAGGAACAAACCTTGCCTTCTAGTTTCTTCTTTAGCCTTTGTAAGAGCTAAAGAGACAAGAGAAACAAGACATAAACAAAAGAGAAGCAAAGACGCCAATCGGATCGGAAGCAAATGATACTGCCAGGATTGTCCGGCGTAAAAGTAAACCGCGGTAGAAATCCATGCCAGAGCAGCAAAAGCAATGCTTGGCAGAGCCATGGAAAGCCTTACCCGGGGCAAGATATAGAGCAGCAATAGAGTGGCAAAGGCAAGAAAGAGAAAGTCGATGCGCCAGAATGAAGTCAGGTTGAAGAGAAAAGAATTTGTGTAGTACTCGTAGCCTGCTTGATAGATAGGCAAAATAAACTGAAAGAGACCGTTTCGAACCGAAGCGGGCAAAAACAAGAAATGCACGGCGTAAAGACCTAGTCCGAGGTAAACACCTAAACATTCGGGCTTAAGCAGAGAGCCCAGCCTTTCTTTAAGCTCGCAATCGCGGTCTAAAAATGAGACCGCCAAGATAATCAATTCGACAAAAGCTGACATCAAGACAAAGTACGGCTTGAGAGCCATACCTACGCCAGCGCCCAAACCAATCAAAAGAGCCCATATCTTTCTAGAGAGGCACTCTTGGACCGGGCGCTCTCGATCAGAGCTTTCTAATGCGCGCAGCAAGCGCCAAATTAAAAAAGGAAAGTAGAGAAGCAAGAACAGATGTTCTCTTTGACCATAATCTAAGTCTAGAGATAAATTGAAAGAAGCAAAAAGCAAGACGGCAAGTGAAAGCGAAACGAAAACACCAATCTGGCTGCGGCAAAGCCATAAAGCAGCAAGCGCAAGAGCTGAAGAAACAATTGCCAGTGTTGTCACCGACAAATTAAAGGCGAGGGTGAGGGGCAAAGCCAATTGCTTCGCCACCACCACTGGTATTACATTCAAGTAAATTATTAAGGGTGGGTTATTATCAAAGCATTCGACGTAAGGCAACCTGCCCTGCAAAAGCAATTCGGCCATGCTCAGATACATGCACTGATCTGACTGACCAGTTAGGGGATGCCCCCAATCTCGGTAAAGAGAGGCTAGAGATAAAAGAGTTAGACCCAGCCAGGCGGCAACATAGAAATAACCGCTTCTGAACCTCACTAAGTGTTCACTATTTGCTGGGGTTATAAATCAAATCTACTTTGAACTCTACCGGCGCATCTTTAAATTCAGCCGGCAGTGGACCAAAGGGAGCCTGCATGCGAACTGTATCTAGAGCTTTCTCGATTGACTTCTGGTTGGCAGAAGCACCGACAGGGTGCACATTAGAGCAGTAACCCGGCCTTGTCACTAGAAATTCGCAAGAAACTAAATATTGGCGATTGGCGGGGACGGGGCGCCAAGCGGTCAAGATTTTGTTGGCCATGTTCTCGGTATATTTGAGCTGGGTGCGGTTCATATTAGGATTACCAACAACCCAAACATGCACTTGGTGAGGACTTTGGGGAGCCGGAACGTCAGCTTGAACATCAGCAGCACCGGAGGTATCACCCTTAACATCTTCAGCTTTCTTGCAGCCGCCGCAAGAGACCACAACCGGCAACAGTAGTGCAAGCCACAAAGACTTAAGTTTCATTGACAATCTCCCGGGTTCGTTGACTATAGTCTTCTTATATCATGCTCTAGTAAAATTGAGCGCCAAAGCATTCAATAAAACTAGTCAGGCCTAGAGGTCAGGAGCACTAATGGCAAAGTCAAACCCGGGTAGTTTCAGGGACAGATTCAAGCCGGGCAGCCCGGAAGAGAAATTTGCCAAAAAAGTCATCAAGCGGTTAACAGAAGCCCGTCCGACTCATAAATGGGAATTCGACGAAGAGTCTTTCGCCATCAAGCTTGTGGAACCGGCCGAGCCCCAAGAAACAATGCCCCAGCTGTTGTTTTTGGAAAGTCTCTATCAGGAATACTCAAATGCCGCCGAAAGCGACAAGGCAAGCTTTGTAGACAAAGCCGTACAGCTTACCGAGCCTGTGGAAATGCCCGAAACTTTCGAAGAAGCGGCATCTCATCTGCTTGTCTCGGCAATGCCGCTGTTTAATGTTGTACTGGTGGGCTTGCAGATGCAATATATGAGCAGCCAGAGAGGCACGCTAAAGCCCGACAGTGATGAAGAGCTCCCCTTCCTGCCCTGCTCGGTACTAACCAATCATTTAGGCTTGATATTTGTTGTTGACAAGCCCCAGGGTAAGCTCTATGTCGATCGCGACACCGTCAAAAAATGGGGAGTCTCAATCAACACAATATTTGAAAAGGCAGTGGAAAATCTGGCCGCTCTTACCACTACCGGTGGTTTCAACGGCTTATCACGAGAAGAAGGCGGCCCCTGTTGTCTTTATCAGTCGGTGCTAAACGACAGCTATGAAGGGGCGAGGCTTATTTTCCCGCAGATTTTCCAAGAGTTGCCGGTGAAAGGCGAGATGGTTTTGGCTGTACCCAATAACGACATACTGCTTATTACCGGTTCGGAAGAAGAAGACGGGCTTACCCTCATGGTCGAAGCATTCGAGAAAGCACAGACGATGCCGCATCCGCTGCCACCTATAGCCATGGTGGTGAGAGACGGCCAGTTGCAAGACTTTCTGCCGCCGGAAACCTCGCCCCATCACAATTTCTTTAAGCGCATGGCGGTTGTTTATTACAACACCATTTATGCCGAGCAAAAGAAAATACTGGATGAAAGCACACAGGATATGCCGGATGCACCCTTTATCGCACTTTATCAGGCTCTTGAAAAAACGGAGGGCGATTATGCCGTGAGCAGCGTTACAACCTGGTCGCAGTCGGTAAAGACCCTTTTACCCCTAACCGAACAAATAGCTTTGGTTACGGGTGAAGGCGAAACACAAAAAGTCGAAGGCTTTGCCCCTTTTATAAAAGTAGCTCAGATAGCCGGTTCTCGCCTAGTACCTACAGCTGACTACCCGCCGCGCTTCTACACCGAAGGAGCACTTAGCGAAGCTGAAATCAAAGAACTGGTTGGCTCAAACAGCTAATTTTCATGGCCAATTACAATAGCTGTTTTTGATATCTTAAACAAAGCGCAAGAAGCATAGGCACTACTGGCAATACCACTTCCGTGAATAACTTTAGAAGTAGAAAACAGAAAAGCGCCCAGTTCAACATGGACGCTTAAAATTCTGCTTGCAGTCAGGCTCTGAGTATTACTCGACTGACAGACTGACAAAGTGAAAGATCGGAGAGGGTGGGATTCGAACCCACGTGGCTTGCGCCCATCCGCTTTCGAGGCGGCGCCGTTATGACCGCTTCGGTACCTCTCCTCATCAGCTTTTCAATTGGCGTTTTATTTTAGCAGCTTTTATGAGACAAATGAGTCGGGGCCGCTTAAGCGCAGATAAGACCTCTACACAGAACAGGGAGAACGAACCTCAGTGAATAGCAATCAAAAGACAAGAGCCTTTCTCGACTCGCTCTCCATCAGCTATTCGGCCTTGGTCGAAGTCAGCCTGACAAGCGATGAAGGGCATGCGGGACCGAGCATGTCAATGTTTACCTTCCTTAGCGAAGAAAACCCTCTTGAAGTCTTAAAAAAGATCAGGCAGGCGCCGGCTGCCATTTTTGAAGACAGCAGACTATCTCCAGTTTTTCTTGGTAATGACGACAGTCTGGCCATACACATGGAAACACTAGCCCTTGCCCAGGAAGAGGGCCTCAACCCGGCTAGCTATATTGAGGAAGCCGACCGCCTGGACGAAGCCTATTTGAAGAACTGGCAGGCTGCCAGACTAGAAGAAACAGTCTTTATTGAAGGAGAGCAGACAGCAGCAGATGAGGACGCCATAAGGCTAAATAAGGCCATGGAACTGGAAGCCGGCGCAGGCTGCGCAGGTTACATAGGTCTAGTACAGGCCCAAACAGAAGAACTTTGCGCCGCCCTGCACTGGGGTGGCGGGCAGTTTCCAAGTCCAGCTCTAATGACAGCTTATCTGAGGCGCTGGCGCACCCGTCATCAAGCTTGCCTAATAGCCTTGGAACCCGAGAGACTGTTATTTTCCCTCGAGAAACCATGCGAAGAAGAACAATGCTATAGCCTTGCCGCCGAACACTTAGCAGTTTTTCCCGATCTCTTATCGGGCCAAAACCGCCAAGCCAATACCCTGCAAAGCTATGCCGCCTTACTAAAGCACATGAACCACTGGTCTCTTGGCTAAATTATTGATTGTGATGCTGCGGACGACCGGCGATCTGCACATTGGTTTGGCTCTCTGATTGAGCCTTGAGTGTGTTGAGCACGCCCGGCATATCGATTTTGCACTGACGTCTAATGAGGGCCTGCGGTATAAACATGCCGCCGTCCACATGAGAAGCATAAGTGACCAAAGTGGTGCGACCACCATCCAAAGGTTCAAGCTTCCAATAGCCGTCAACCTGCTTGAAAGCGCCCGAAACTCTGTGCCATTCCATGGCAGTAGGCGCGGTCTCTTTCACTTCAACTGTGTATTCATAGCTGCCGGGCAAGCCGGAGGGCGAGATCACATGCTTGACGATCTTTGTATGACCGTGGTCCTGCATGAGCTTGCACTTTTTCATTTGCGGAAAAACACGTGATGCATTGTCATAATCGGTCAGAATCTGCCAGACCTTTTCAGGCGGAGCTTTAACCGTTGCTTTGCTAACTGTGTAGGTCTTACCATGCATCAATTCTTCAGAGCACTCATTAGCTGAGCGAGCGGAAACAGGCTGAGGAGCTTGCAATGCCGCGATTGTAAGCACAGAAGCTGCCAGCGTTATTGCAGCCCTCGCTCTCTTGATGGTAAACACTAGATTCCTGCCTTTCTGTCGCAGAGGTCTGCGAAGTAGATTGCTACGCCGTGTGGAATACAATACTGAAATCTGGTTAATTGTCAACTTTGCCACCCTAAACGGTATCACACAGAGTCTAAGTAAAAAAGACCGCCGGGTGCATATAGATGCCAGCAGTAGAACATAGGGATTTTATAGGCTACTGACTACCAGGAGCAAGCTAAATGTCAAAAGGTGAAGCCAAAAGCACATGACAACCCTTTCATCTTGACTTAATTCCCGCGCCAGATTAGCCTTCCAAAGAAAATTAGATGTTGCAAAAACAAAGGTCAGAAAACTGAAAAAGAAAGCAAGTCTGATTTACAACCCTAAATCGGGTTCGGCAGCCACCCCCGAGCTATGGCTCGGCACGATAGTCTATCGCCTTACCAAAGCCGGTTATCGGGTCGATGTAAGCAGCACCACGGTCGATACCACAGCCGAGAACATACTACAAGACATGACCGAGCCCTGCGACCTAATCGTTGCTGCAGGCGGCGACGGCACAGTGCGCATGGTTCTCGATGCCGTCGCCCGGCAAAAGCTCAAGATACCAGTGGGCATAGTGCCGCTCGGCACCGGCAATCTGCTCGCTCGCAATCTAAATATATACGAAGACAATTTGCTTCTAGATCCCCTAGACAAAGCCATCGGCATCATTCTGCACGGCAAGCCCTTGACAATAGATTTGGGTTTAATGAACGGGCATTATTTCGCCGCAGCGGCCGGGGTGGGGCCGCTCAGCGACGCCATTATCGCGCCCGATAAGAAAGACAAAGAAACCTGGAAGATATTGGCCTATGCCGGTTCTATGGTGCAGACCCTGAGTAAGGCACCGGTGCTTTTCAAAGTTAATGCAGACGGCGAAGAATTTAAGATTTCAGCCACCGGAATTTTCGTCACCAATATCTCAGACTTGGGTGTCGGGCGTTTATCAGACACAGCCTCGATGCATGACGGACTGCTTGACCTTTGCATACTTTCACCAAAAGAATTTAGCGACTATCTGAAGTATGGCTTTCATTTTGCGGCAACCAAAGACAGTAATCTCAATTTGAGCAGCGGCGAACCCCCTTATTATGTGCGCAAAGTTAAATCGGTAAAAATAGAAGCAGTGAGACGACTAAGACCCTTCGGCTTTATCGAAAGCGGCTTAAACGAATTGCGCAACAAACTGACCGGGCACAGCGAAGGCGGCACCAAAAAAGAGAAACGCAGCGGCGCCATTCCAGCGATGATCGATGGTGATGAATGCGGCACCACACCAATGCAAATCGAAGTAGCACCACAGGCGGTGAATGTTCTTTCGATTTGAGAATTAACTAAGGGTGAGGGTACGGTTTAGGCGGTGGCAATAGAGAACTAACGCTATGGATGGCGATTCAATAATCAAAAACACTATAGCCGCATATGGGCGACTCCAGGCCTACGAGGACCATGGTTACGCAAATCTGATCAGCTTTGGCGCTGATGCTTCGGAGGTTTCGAACTCGATCACATTTAAAACCTACTACTCTAAGAAAGATGGACTGAGTCTTGACTGGATGGGAAGTAGCGACAAAGTTCTTCTCTCAAAGATTGCTGATGCAATCGAAATCTGTAGCAGCAATAAAGCTCTTATCAAGGTAGACAAGAAAGTCAGAAAGAAATGTTCAGCTGAACAGGCCTTGATGATAGCTGGTACCGCAAGCGTCGACATAGGTTTGATTATTCCACCACTACTCTTGGTGGATCTCAAGCCTGCATTAAAGCCGCTTAGCTTATTCTCAGCAACCATGTCAAAACTTAGCGGTATTGCCATAGTAGATGATGTTGAGTGCTATAAAGTATTTGTTCTTCTCAAAAGTCCTCCGTGGGTAGGGACTTTCTTTATTGGTCAATCCGATTTCTTAATTCGCAAGTTTGAGAATGAACGGAACCTAGATGTCCCGAAAGACAAACAATCGGAAATTCCAGACGAACTGGTTGGCAGCTTACCCATTCACAGAGAACAGCGAGCCTGGTTTAAGGGCTTAAAGTTTAAGGGCTTAAATACTAATACCTAGGTTAATCAGACCTGCCCTAGAGGACTTGAGGCATCTCATGTGAACGGCCTTACCTAAGACTTCCAGCCAAAATCTCAGCCGCCAGCTTCAATTCAGCTTCGCGTCCGACAGCTTTGCGGTCTATTTTAGCGTCCAAAATTTCGCTCAATGCTACACCCAAGCGTGGTCCGCTGGCAAAGCCTAAAGCCAGCAAATCTTTGCCGCCGATTTCCAGCTTTACCTGAGCCAGCTCGTCTATGTATAGCTTAAGACAGCGGCGCAGGTCGGTGCCAATCTGAGCCACTGCAGCGGCTATAGCTAGTGCACCGAGAGGTCTTTCCTTCATCAAATGAAAAAGCTCAGAACGCTTAAGATGCCTCATCTCGACCGGCATATGACGATGTAGATCAAGTCCGTCCAGCACTGTTTCTTTTTGCTTGTTGGTCAATTGCAATCGAGTCAGAACGGCTTCAGAACGATCTGGCGGCAACTCAGACAAGAGCACGCCTAAATAAACCACCCAGGCCTCACCGGTTTCAAGGTCTGCAATGCGGTCGAGCAATCTTTCAGCTCTTCGCATCGAAGCCTTTACCGAAGTTGAGAAATGCAGCAGCTTATCTAAATAACCGAGCCCACCAAGCTCATTCAATATAGTAAGCGTCTTGATTCGCTCTGGACCCTCTAAAATGAGCTTCAGTTCTTCTTTGATGCGCACACCGCCTAAATCATCGAAGATACCCATGCCGACCGCTCGCCGAGCCTGTTCTTTCGTCTTTGTATCTAAATGAAAACCCAACCTTCCAGCAAAGCGAGCAGCGCGAACGATTCTAGTCGGATCTTCAATAAAGCTAAACGGATGCAAAATACGAATCACTTTGGCTTCGAGATCTGAAAGCCCACCAAACATATCGACCAACCGCCCGAAGCTTTGCTCATTTATAGAGACAGCCAAGGCGTTGATAGTGAAATCGCGTCGCAAAAGATCTTGCGACAAATTAGAAGGTTCAACTTGAGGTAGGGCTGCCGGATATTCATAAAATTCGGTGCGGGCGGTGGAAAGATCGACCAACATCTCATCGCCAAAGCGCAAGGTGGCGGTGCCGAAACGTTCATGACTGGCAACCAGACTGAAGCGCTTATCTTGAGCAATTAGCTGGTCGGCCAAATCAATGGCTGGACCCTCAACGACAAAGTCGAGATCAAAATTTGGTAAGTGCAAAAGAAGATCACGCACAAAACCGCCTACGGTATAAACTCGCAAGCCCAGCAGATCACCGGTTCGACCGACCGCCTCGATAGCTTCATGCAAAATCGCAGGCAAACTAGTCAGATGCTGCGCCAGGCTAACTTCTTGCCGGTTGCGATGCACCGCCCCCCAGGCCGACTGGTTGAACTTTTCATAAATATGAGTGCGCCCCGAATCGGCAGACAGCGCATCGAGAATATCTTGCCTATTGACGAGACCGGCAAGGTGACCCTTCTCGTCTACAACAGGCAAACGCCCGATATCCTGACTGACCATGAGCTTCTGCATCTCATCCAAAGTGGCATGCTTATCCACACTGACAACCGGATGACTCATAAAGCCAGATACTTTGGCATGACTCAGCTTATGATGACGACTCTGGTCAATGTCTCTTCTAGAGACTATGCCCACCATCGCATCACCTTCCATGACCACCAGCCCATCGATGTTATAGCGCAACATCAAGCGTCCGGCTTCATCCATAGTGGTATCAGATTTGATGGTACGAACCGGGCTGCGCATTAGCGCCTCGGCATTGGGAAGCGGCTTGGAATGTGCCTTAAGAATATCTACTAGACGCGCTTTTACGTGCTCAGGATTGGCGCCTTTCAGGACAGCGGAACCGGCGCCGCGGTGTCCGTCCCCGCCAAATTCACGCATTATCTCTTGAATATTGACCGACAGGCTGTCGCTGCGACCGACCAAATGCACGCGGTCGCGCATTTGTACAGCCGCAAAGGCTGCTTCACAAGACTCCAGCTCCAAAAGCTGCCTGGTCATCACAGCCAGACCATCGAGATAATCGGGAATCTGAAGTGAAGCGATGACATATTTATGTCCGTCCACCTCAAGGCGAAGCGCTGTCTTCAATAGAGCCTCGAAGAGTTCTTGTTGCTCGCTCTCGAAGCGCACTTTCATACAATCTCTAATCATGCCGACATCGGCACCCTGCTCAAGCAGATAGGCCACCGCCGCTGCATCGCGGGCGGTGGCACCAGAAAATGTCAGAGCGCCGGTGTCTTCGTAAATGCCTATGGCGATAACGGTGGCTTCGAAAGGGCTAAGCTTAACGCCTTCTTTCATCAGCCTTTCCACAACCAAAGTGGTACAAGCCCCCACCGCCTCAATTTGCGAACCGGCAGCGATATAAGCAGGCAAATCGTTATTGGCAGAAGATCTATGATTATGATGGTCGAAAACAACTAAACCTGGCAAATGCGGACGAGCAGTCTTCTCAAGCAGGTTGCGCGTTAGTTCATCTAGCCTATCGAGTGTTTGACAATCAACAAGAAAAACTCTTTCTATTTTGCTCATATCGACATAACGAATGTCTTGTATGGGCAGTTTGTCACGGTGCAAAGCGACGAAACTGCGCACATTGCCCGTCAACTGCGCACTGAGAACCATGCGACAGCCCTTATAGAGACGCGTCAAAGCAAACTGCGCCGATAGGCAGTCAAAATCCATATTGCTGTGACAAAGGGCTAGTTCCAATTCTGCCTTGCTCCGATTTGCCTCTATTGTACCCGGGCAAAACCAAAGCCGATTTAGTCTTTTCTTTAGGTTTGCCTGGGCTTTTGCGGTTTCGAAGCCGGCGCCAAAGGGTATCTAATTGAATATTTAAATCGAGGTGCGACCATGTTCGCCGATACACTCACCCAACTTTATCTAGCCTGTACAGTCTTTGGCTGGGGCTTCATCATCATCTCATTTTTCATGGGCGGTTTCGGCGAGCATGGCGACGGCGACTGCCATCATCTACATTTAGAAGGTCACAGCCACGGGCACGGCTTGCCCGACCACACCCTGGGACAGACCCAGGGACATGCGGTGGCGCATCAAATGCAAGCTCAACAAAGTCATGGTCACGCTAGTGGCACTCATACAAACAGCGGGCACGATAATTCATCTTCCGCCGACGACCAGACAGCAAATACAAGCATCGTCGCAACCACGCGACCGTCTTTTTTAATGCAAGTGCTGAGCATCTTCAACCCCACATCAATCTCCGTCTTTACAGGCTTTGTCGGACTGTCCGGTCTGACCATAAAAACAGTTCTGCCCTTTCTTGGTATTTTTAGCCTGATACCGGCCATTCTTGTCGGATTTGTCTCGGTTTCTTTGATGCGCAATCTCTTTGCCTTAGTTACAGCCAAATTGAACGTTTCAAATACTGTCAAATCAAGCGATGCAATCGGACATGTGGCCGAGGTCAGTGCCCCTATTGCCGATGGCGGCACCGGTGAAGTAACTTATGTCATTGGTCAGAACAGATTTAATGCTGCCGCGAAATCTATTAACGGCAGCGAGACAATTAAAAAGGGCTCGAAAGTCTTGATTGTCGAGAGAGAAGGACACCTTGTCATGGTCGAACCATACCACGAGGAAGACTGAATTGGTGGGCATTCCCGCCGGTTGTCAAGAATATAAAGGATTTTGCTCTAATGCCGCTTGCGCCACCATATTTGGTTTAGCATAGTGACAATCGAACAAGGAAACAAATATCGGACACTCGCCTTAATTCCCCGGCAATAAGGGAATATGGCAAAAGAGAATTAAAGTCGGCAAAACTCCGACAGGAGGATCTTCAAATGGACACCATGCTGCTCTGGGGTGGCTTTGGATTGGGCTTCGTTGCTCTAATCTTCGTCTGTTACTTCTTCGCCAATCTCTATCAAAAATGCGGACCCAACGAAGCCATGCTCATAACAGGTTTCACACCTGGTGGACCGCAAATTGTCAGAGGCGGAGGCAAAATTGTCATGCCTCTCATTCATCAAAAGAATATTCTTTCGCTTGAAGTCATGACAATTGAGGTGCATTCACAAGCACCGATGATCACAAAAAACGGTATCCCAATTTATGTTGACGGTGTCGCCCAAGTGAAAGTAAGAGGTGACGAAGAAGCCATTGCCACTGCAGCAGAACGCTTCCTCAATAAGAGCCAAAACGAGATTGCCACAGTTGCCCACGAAACTCTCGTCGGTCATCTGCGAGCCATTCTCGGTACGATGACCGTAGAAGAGCTGATTCAGAGTTTCGACTCTTTCGCCTGCAAGGTGCAAGAGGTGTCGGTAGCCGACCTGGCTAAGATGGGTCTGACTGTAGATTCTTTCACTATTAAAGAGATTAGAGATACAGTCGGTTATCTGGAAGCTCTCGGTAAGAAACAAACCGCTGAAGCCAAAAGAAACGCCGCCATCGGTGAAGCTGAAGCCACGAAAGAAACCGAGATTGCTCGCGCCAACGCCTCTAGAGATGCTCAGATAGCTCAGGCACAAGCCGCCGAGGAAGGTGCCAAGGCGAAGCTGGCAGCCGATACCCGCGTAGCTGAATCATCCAAAAACTTCCAGGTCTCGCAAGCCCAGTATCAAGCTGAAGTTTCGCGCACAAAGGCTGCTTCCGACATGATGTACGACATCATCAAGGCGCAGTCGCAGCAAAAACTAATTGAAGAGACTCAGAAGATCAAAATCATCGAAGCTCAGAAAGAAGTTGAACTGCAACAGGTGGAAGTGGCGAAGCGCCAAGTATCTTTGGAGACCGAGATCACCAAGCCGGCCGAAGCAGAACAGATGCGCATAAGACTGATGACGCAAGCCGAACAGGAAAAGCGCAAGATGCTCGCCGAAGCCGATGCCATGGCCATGAAGCTGCAAGCCCAAGGTCAAGCCGAAGCTCTAAAGCTTAAGTCTTCATCCGAAGCGGAAGCTATGAAACTTAAGGCTATAGCCGAAGCCGAAGCCCGCCGCGCCGTCGGTATGGCTGAAGCAGAAGCGGAAAGAGCCAAAGGTCTTGCAGAAGCCCAGGTAACGGCCGCCAAAGGTCAAGCCGAAGCTGACGCCATGGCTAAGAAAGCAGAAGCCTACAAACAATATAACGACGCAGCCGTCGCCAATATGATTGTAGAGAAACTGCCCGAGCTGGTGCAAGCCGCCGCGGCTCCCCTGGCGAAAGTGGGCAATATCACCCTGCTTTCGAACGGCGGAGAGTCAACCGGAATAAGCAAAATATCGGCTGATGTAATGGGAGTAGCCGCCCAAAGTCTAACCATGGTCAAAGGACTAACCGGTGTAGACTTGACCGAGGCTCTGAAAATGAGAATTCAGGGCGGCGATAACGGCAAAACCCAGAATCAAACTGAAAAGACCAGTTAGTGAAGATCATAGTCACTGGAGCAAGCGGAGTCGGCAAAACCACCCTGGTGGAAGCGCTGGCTCCGCTTCTTTCTTTGCCCATTATTCCTGAGACGGCTAGAGAACTCTGCCGTCAGTGGGGAGCCGCCTATCCGGGCGCGATACCCTTAGAGAAACAAGAAGAATTCAAATTTGCCGTTCTCGAAAAGCAAATTGAGAAAGAAAATAGTGAAACTAGCTATCTGAGCGACCGCTCCGCCGTAGACGCCTGGGTCTTATGGCAACGCTGGAATATTTGCCAGGCTATGAGCTATGACACCGAAAAGTTCTACGCCCTGGCCAAGGACCAAGCCCAGACCTATACCCATGTAATTTACATACCGCCTCTCTTTGAGCCGGTCGATGACGGCTTTCGCTGGACCGATCTTGATTACCAGAAACAAATTGATCGCCTCACCCGAATGACACTGTATGATTTTGGACTCCTTCAAAAGACCTATACTGTTAAGAGTGCCCCGATGCAGGAGCGCCTGGAGGAAGTGAGGAACTGGCTTGGAAAAGAAAACCAATGAGGTGAGAAGGAAGGCGGGCGAGACCCTGGTTTGGGTCACGGCTTTCGGTCTGACCGGTGCTTCCGCCTTCAATTCACTGCAGTTACCGGCCCAGGCTCAATCCCCCCAGGGCAAAAACCAGAAGAAATCAGGCGGACAAGCCCACCACCAAAAACTGAGACTGGTTTCACTAGCCCCCTCCAACACCGAGCTGCTCGCCGCCCTCAATGCTCAAGACAGCTTGGTCGGTGTTTGCACTTATTGCGACTTTCCTGCCAGCGTAAGCCAGGTAACCAAAGCCGGCACTTTTGTGTCGGCAAATCTAGAGAAGCTCAAGTCGCTGCACCCCGACTATGTGCTCTTGGTCTCTGGGCAAGAAGCGCTGGCAGCCACCCTTGATCGCAATCATTTTCAGACCATTCTGCTAGAGAATAAAAAGCTGGAAGATATTGGCCAAAACATTCTGAGACTGGGCGAATTAATCGGCAAAGAAGAAGCAGCTGCAAGTCTCAAGAAAAAACTAGACAAAGAACTAACCTCCTTTAGAGAGGAAAACAGCAAGAAGAGCCAAACCAGCGTCTTTTACTGTGTTTGGCCCAAGCCCCTGATGACTGTGGGCAGCGGCAGCTTTCTAGACGAAGTTATCACTGCCTGCGGTGGCAGAAACATAGCCGGTCAGATCAAAAGCGCTTATCCGACTTACAGCTTGGAAAAGTTGGTCATGCAAAACCCCGACGTAATAATCTTGCCCCACGAAGCTAAAGGGCAGTCTTTTCTTAAACAGGCCCCCTGGAAAGACTTAAAGGCGGTGAAAGAAAGTCGAGTTTTCTTTCAACCTGAACCACGCAATGACATGCTGGCCCGCCCGACCTATCGCATCATGGAAGGCTTAAACTGGCTGGCCGA